>NZ_JBHYJD010000033.1:0-123644 GCF_042740555.1 Nonomuraea sp. NPDC059007
CCACATAAGACCAGCCAGGAACCGAGCCTTGAAGTATGAATCGGCGACGGCGACCGAGCGCGGCGGGCCCGCGGCCACCACCCGGCCGCCCGCCGCGCCGCCGCCGGGGCCGAGGTCGACGACCCAGTCGGCACGGGCGACCACGTCCATGTCGTGCTCCACCAGCACCACCGTGTTGCCCGCCGACACCAGCCCGTCGAGCTGGGCCATCAGCCGGTCCACGTCGGCCGGATGCAGGCCGGAGGTCGGCTCGTCCAGCACGTACAGCGTGTGGTCGCGGCGGACGCGCTGCAGCTCGCCCGCCAGCTTCACCCGCTGCGCCTCGCCGCCGGACAGCGTGGTGGCGGGCTGCCCGAGCCGCAGGTAGCCGAGTCCCACCTCGGCCAGCGTGTCCAGGCTGCGGGCGGCGGCGGGCAGGCCGGACAGCGCTTCGCGGGCCGCGTCCACGGTGAGGTCCAGCACGTCGGCGATGGACCGCCCGTCGACCCGGACCTCCAGCGTCTCGGCGTTGTAGCGGCGGCCGTGGCAGACCGGGCACGGCGCGGCGGCCCCCGGCAGGAACAGCATCTCGATGGAGATCTCGCCCTCGCCCTGGCAGTTCTCGCAGCGCCCGCCCTGCACGTTGAAGGAGAAGCGCCCGGCATCGTAGCCGCGCTCGCGCGCCGCCGGGGCCGCGGCGAACATCTTGCGCACCGCGTCGAACAGGCCCGTGTACGTCGCCAGGTTCGAGCGCGGCGTACGGCCGATCGGCTTCTGGTCCACCCGTACCAGGCGGGCCACCCGCTCCAGGCCGCTCGCCTTCACCGCCGGCTCCTCGCCGGCCAGGTACGCCTCCACCGCGGCGGTCAGCACGTGCGTCACCAGGGTCGTCTTGCCCGAGCCCGACACGCCGGTCACCGCGGTGAACGTGCCGAGCGGGAAGCTCGCGTCCACCTCGCGCAGGTTGTGCAGGGTGACGCCGTGCAGCTCCAGCCAGCCCGACGGCACGCGGGGCGTCCTGGCGGCCGGGGGACGGCCGAACAGGTAGCGGCGGGTGACCGACTCCTCGACGCCGGCCAGGCCCGGCACCTCGCCCGAGTAAAGGACCCGGCCGCCGTGCTCGCCGGGGCCGGGGCCGACGTCGACGATCCAGCCGGCCTGCCGTACCACCTCGAGGTCGTGTTCCACCACGAACAGCGAGTTGCCCGCCGCGCGCAGCCGGTGCAGGGCCGCGACCAGCGCGCGCGTGTCGGCCGGGTGCAGGCCGGCGGAGGGCTCGTCGAGCACGTACAGCACGCCGAACAGGCCGGAGCGCAGCTGCGTCGCCAGCCGCAGCCGCTGCAGCTCGCCCGCCGACAGCGTGGTGGTCGTGCGGTCGGCGCTGAGGTAGCCGAGGCCCAGCTCGGCCATGGTCTCGATGCGGCCGCGCAGATTCTCGGCCAGGGCGTGCGCGGCCTGCGCCCGCGCGCCGTCCAGGCCGGGGTCGGCGGCGAGAGCCTCGGCGAGGTCGGTGAGCGGCAGCGCGGCCAGCTGCGTGATGTTCTTTCCGCCGAACCGTACGGCCAGCGCTTCCGGCCGCAGGCGCCGCCCCGCGCAGACCGGGCACGGTGAGGAGACCAGGTGCCGCTCCGCCTTGGCGCGCAGCGCGGCGCTCTTGGTCGTGGCGTAGGTGTGCAGCACGTAGCGCTTGGCGCTGGCGAAGGTGCCCTGGTAGGGCCGGGTGATCCGGGAGGCGTCACGGACCGGGTGGATGGTGACGACGGGCTGCTCGTCGGTCATGAGGATCCACTCGCGCTGCTCGGCGGGCAGCTCCCGCCACGGCCGGTCCACGTCGAAGCCCAGCTCGGCGAGGATGTCGCGGTAGTTCTTGCCCTGCCAGGCGCCCGGCCAGGCGGCGATGGCGCCCTCGCGCACGCTCAGCGACGGGTCGGGGACCAGGCTCTCCTCCGTGACCTCCTGCACGGTGCCGAGCCCGTGGCAGTGCGGGCAGGCGCCGGCCGGGGTGTTGGGGGAGAAGGCGTCGGAGTCGAGCGGCGCGGCGCCCGGCGGGTAGTCGCCCGCGCGGGAGAACAGCATGCGCAGCACGTTCGACAGGTGGGTGACGGTGCCGACCGAGGAGCGGGTGCTGCCGCCGCCGCGCGCCTGCTGGAGCGCGACCGCGGGCGGCAGGCCGGTGATGTCGCCCACCTGGGGCGCGCCGGCCTGCTCGATGAGGCGGCGGGCGTAGGGGGCGACGGACTCCAGGTAGCGGCGCTGGGCCTCGGCGTAGACGGTGCCGAAGGCCAGCGACGACTTGCCCGAGCCGGACACGCCGGTGAACACCACGATCTCGTCGCGAGGGGCGTCGAGGTCGACGTGGCGCAGGTTGTGCTCGCGGGCGTCCCTGACCCGGATCATGGAGTCCATGGCGTCCAGGTTATGCGTGCGGGTTATGCGTGCGGCCCCACGCTGACCTGGCCGAGCGTCAGCGCGGGCGTGCCCTCCATGATCTCGCCGAGCCGGGCGACCTGCTCGTCGAGCTCGTCGCGGTGGGCGGGGGAGAGGGGTTCGAGCGTCTCCACGGTGACCGCGATCTTCCTGCCCGAGCGCTTCTGGTGCCACACCCCGCCGACGACCCCGTCGAGCAGGACCAGCGGGTAGTTGCCCGCCTGCCCCCTGGCCAGCGCCCGCTCGAACGCGCGACCGGGAAAGAGCAGCTCACGCGGCTGCCCGGCGATCGTGTACGCGTCGAAGTACGGCAGCAGCCGCACCCCCTGCGCCGGAGCGGCCGGGGCCGAGGTGTCACCGGCCAGCACCCACGCCCTGCCTCCTTCGTAGGCAACCTCCTCCAGCTCCAGCTCGCCGAACGCCTGGCTCGCCCAGCCGACCGGCGTGCCCAGCCAGCGGGCGAACTGCTGCGGCGTGGCCGGGCCGTACGCATGCAGGTACGCCGCGGCCAGCGCCCCGCGACCCGGGGCGGGCTCGAACGCGGGAGGGGCGGTGAAGGTGACCTTCCTGCCCCGGTTCGGGCCGAAACACAACGCGCCGCGGTGGGCGGCGTGGGCCACCGCCTGCCGCCAGCGCGGCCACATGTCCTGGAAGGCGGGCATGACCTTGTCACCGGCCCACGGGCCCGTCTCGGCCACGACCGCCTCGCTGAGCTCGTCCATCGTCAGCACGGCGCCGGTCAGCACCCGGCGCAGCGCCTCGACGACCTCCTCGGTCTGGCCGGGCGTCAGCCGTATCGCGTCGGGGAAGCTGTTGTGCACGGCCGGGATCGTGGACATCGCGCCCACCCACATGGGCAGGTCGCGGGTGGCCAGCAGATGCACGGTGCCGCGCGGCCCGTAGGTCTTGACCAGGCCGCCGTCCTGCCACAGGGCCTTCTGCACGTCGGTCCTGGTCGCCCCGTCCAGGCGCAGGGCCAGCGAGTGCTCGCCCGCCGACAGCACCTGGGCGTGGACGCCGGCCATCGCCGAGGCGAGGTCGGCCGGGGAGGCGTCCTTGACCGGGTCGGCCAGTCCCTGACGCAACAACCGCCGCGCACTGACCTCAGGCCACGAAAGTGCTTTCATGAAACCCCACGTTAGAGCTTATTGCGGCATGGTTCGTGCCGCATTGATCAGGTCTTCTCTCGTCCGGTCCGTGGCCCGCGCCGCCTTGTAGCGCTCCTCACCCAGCTCGGCCAGCAGCCGCTCCGCCAAGCGGTCGTAGTCCCGCCGCTCGGCCGTGCTCACCGGGGTGCCCTCGCGCAGCTCGTCGTGGATCGCCACCAGCCCCGCCGCCTGCTCGGGGCACCCGCAGGCGGTCAGCGCGGTGGCCAGGGCGAGTTGCCCGAGGGGGAAGCCGAGCTCGTCGCGCAGGGCCTCGGAGGCGTCGAGCGCGGCCAGGCTCAGCCGCAGCGCCCGCCGCGCGTCGCCGCGCCCCTCGGCCACGAACGCCTGCTCGGCCAGCACGAGCGGAAGGTACGGCGGCGGCTCGGCGACCTCGTCCCCGGGAGAGGCCAGCGCGCGGATCTCGCGCAGCAGCGCGTCGGCCCGCTCCAGCTCGCCCCGCTGACGGGCGGCGAAGGCCAGCGACATGGCGGCCAGCACCTGCGAGGGGTGGTGGCCCTGCAACTTCGCCAGCTCCAAGCCGCGCTCGCACATCGCGACGGCCTCGTCGTGGTCGCCGCGCTGGTGGGCCAGCCAGCCGACCCAGCCCATCCGCCCGGCGACCTCGACCCACAGCTCCAGTTCCTCGGCCATGCGCAGACCCTCGCGCTGCAGCCGTTCCGCCTCGCGCGCCTCGCCGCGCAGCTCGGCCGCGCCGCCGAGCCAGCCGTTCGCCTCCATCAGCCCCCAGCGGTCGCCCAGCCGGGCGAAGGCGGCCCGGCTGATCTCGGCGTCGCGCTCGATCCCCGCGACGTCGCCGCGCACATGGGCGAGCTTGGCCCGCAGGGCGCGCACGGCCGCCGTGCCCCACTCGTCGTAGTGGGCCTCGAAGACCGGCAGCGCCGCCGCGGCCAGCTCCTCCGCCGCGGCCATGTCGCCCAGGTCGACCGAGGTGTAGGCCAGGAACCACCGCGCCCGCGCCTTCTGCGGCCCGTCCGCGCCGAAGGCGTCGAGCGCCGCCGCCCGCAGCGCCGCCCGCCCGGCCGCCTCGCCCGTGGCCTCCGGCTGGTGCAAGAACTCCAGGCCCGTCTTCCAGGCCAGCGCGACCGCCCGCTGCAGGGGCGCGCCGCCGGGCAGGGCCAGGGCCGCCGTCAGCGAGCGCACGCCCTCCGACAGCCGGCCCCGCAGGAACCAGTACCAGCCGAGCGCCCCGGCCAGCGCGAGCGCGTCGCCGGCCGCGCCGTTCCTGACCGCGTGGCCGAGCGCCGCGCGCAGGTTGGCGGCGTCGGCGTCCAGCCGCCGCAGCCACCGCCGCTGCTCACCCCCGCGCAGGTACGGCTCCGCCCGCACCGCCAGCCCGGTGTAGTAGCGGTGATGCCGGGCCTGCAGCTCCTCCAGCTCGCCCGCCTCCCGCAGCCGCTCCACGCAGTAGGCGGCCACCGACTCCAGCAGCCGGTAGCGCCCCTCGTGCACGCTCACCAGCGACCGGTCGATGAGCCGGGCGAGCAGGTCGAGCACGTCGAGCCCGCCCGCGCCGCCCACCTCCTCGGCCGCCTCCATCGAACAGCCGTCCGCGTGCACGGCCAGCCGCCGCAGCACCGCCCGCTCCTGCTCGCCGAGCAGCTCCCAGCTCCAGTCGATCATCGCCATGAGCGTCTGCTGCCGCGGCGGCGCGCCCCGGTGCCCGGTGGCCAGCAGCCGGAACCGGTCGTCCAGCCGCTCCACGACCCCGCCCACGCCGAGGGCCCGCACCCGGGTGGCGGCCAGCTCCAGGGCCAGCGGGATCCCGTCGAGCCGCCGGCACAGCACCGCGACCGCCGCGGCGTCCTCGTCGTCAAGGGAGAAGCGCCGGTCGGCGGCGGCGGCCCGTTCCACGAACAGGCGGACCGCGGCGGCCTGCCGTACGCGCTCGGCCGCCTCGCCGGGGCCGGGCACGCGCAGCGGCGGCACGCTCCACACCAGCTCACCGGCCAGGCCGAGCGGCTCCTGGCTGGTGGCCAGCAGCCGCAGACCGGGTGCGCGGGACAGCAGCCGCCCGGCCAGCTCGGCGATCGGGTCGATCACGTGCTCGCAGTTGTCCAGCACCAGGACGGCCTGGCGCGAGCGCAGCGTCTCGGCCAGGCGTTCGACCGGGTCGCCGGCTCCCTGCAGGCTCAGCACGACGCCGATCGCCTCGGCCAGCCTGGCGACCGCGTCGGCGTCGCCGGGACGGTCCACCGCGGCCAGCTCCACCAGCCACACCCCGTCGGGCGCCGACATCCGGCCCGCCACCTCGACGGCCAGCCGCGTCTTGCCGACGCCGCCGGGGCCGGTGAGCGTGACCAGACGTTCCTCCCCGGCCCTGGCCAGGATCTCCGCGACGGCCTCCTCACGGCCGATGAGCGCGCCCAGCGGCGCCGGGACGTTGCCCTTCGGCCGGGCGGGGCCCGCCGTCGCGCGCGCCGCCGGGGCGGCGAGCGCGGGATCCTGCACCAGTACGGCCTGCTGCAGCGCGGCCAGATCCGGGCCCGGATCCAGGCCCAGCTCCTCGGCCAGCACCTCGCGGTGCGTCTCGTAGCTGGCCAGCGCCTCGCTCTGGCGGCCCGAGCGGTACAGGGCGCGCATGTGGGCCGCGCGCAGCCGTTCGCGCAGCGGGTGCTCGGTCAGCAGGTCGCCCAGTTCGGCGGCGAGCGCCGCGTGCTCGCCGAGCGCGAGCCGTACCTCCGCCTGGTCCTCGCGGGCGGTCAGCCGCAGTTCGTGCAGGCGGGCGGCGGCGGCGCGGGTGAAGTCGTGGTCGGCGAAGTCGGCGAAGGCCGGACCCCGCCACAACGCCAGCGCCTCGGCCAGGTGCTCGGCGCGGGCCCTCGGCTCCCCGGCTGCCGCCGCCTCGGCCAGCAGCGACTCGAAGGACGCCGCGTCGCTCTCGCCCCTGAGCACGTAGCCCGCGGGGGTGTTCGCGACGAGGTCGCGCCCGCCGGGCTCGGCGTCCTCCAGGATCCTCCGCAACTGGGACACCTTCACCGACAGCGCGGCCGACGGGTTGCCGGGCAGCTCGTCGTCGCTCCACAGGTCGTCCACGAGCCGGTCGGCGGGGACCGGCCGGCCCGCGTGCACGAGAAGGTCGCTGAGCAGGCCTCTCACCTTGAGTCCCGGCACGCTGACGGGCCGGCCGCCGGAAGTCCATACGGTCAGGGGTCCCAAAATGCCGAAACGCATAAGGGCCACCGTAAGTGGATGAGAAAGATTCCGTAAACGCCGAGGCGCACAGTAAGGCCATGACGCAGCAGACGTTCACCACCGACCTCGGTTTCACCGCCTACCTGCCCGGCCAGAGCGGCTACGACGAGCAGCGCGGCCAGCCGTTCCGGCCGGACATGGACGCCCGTCCCGCCCTCGTGGCCCGTGCCTTCACCGCGCACGACGTCCGCATGGCGGTGCTGGCGGCCGGCGGGCGCGGGCTCCCGCTGGCGGTCCAGGCGACCGGCCACGGCACCCACGTCGCCTCCGACGGCGGGCTGCTGCTGAAGACCACCGACATGAACACCGTCACGGTCGACCCGCACCGCCGCACCGCCACCGTCGGGCCCGGCGCCGTCTGGGCCGACGTGCTCGCCGCCGCCGCGCCGTACGGGCTGGCGCCGCTGTCCGGCTCCTCCCCGACGGTCGGCGTCACCGGCTACACGCTGGGTGGCGGCCTCGGCTGGCTGGCCCGCAGGTACGGCTTCGCCGCCGACAGCGTGCTGAGCGCCCAGGTCGTCACCGCCGACGGCCGGATCGTCACCGCCGACGCCGAGCACAACCCGGAGCTGTTCTGGGCCCTGCGCGGCGGCGGCGGCAACTTCGGCGTGGTGACCTCGCTGGAGTTCCGGCTGTACCCGGTCGCCGAGGTCTGCGCCGGCGCCGTCACCTTCGCCGTCACCGACGCCGCCGCCCAGTTGGCCGCCTATCGCGACTGGGCCGCCGCCGCGCCGCCGGAGCTGAGCACCGCGGCCGTCCTGACCAGGGAGCGGACCCTCGTGATCAAGGCCATGGGCCCGGACCGGGCGGCGGTCGAGCCGCTGCTGCGCCGCATGGGCACGGTCATCCAGGACGACCTGCGGGTCATCCCCTTCGCCTCGGCGGCCATGGGCGGCAACCCCGCGGTCACGCTGGAGCTGTACAGGAGCCTGCCGGACGAGGTCCTGGAGACCGCCGCGGACGTGGACGGCGCCGCCGTGGAGGTGCGCCACTGGGGCGGGGCGATCGCCGATCCGGGGCCCGGCGCCGGGCCGGCCAGTCACCGGGACACCGAGTTCTCCGTGATCGTCACCAAGCCCGTGGCGCTGCCGTACGCCGTCGGACGGTCCTTCCTGAACTTCTCGAACGACCCGGCGCGCATCGCCAACGCCTACACCGCGGCGAATCTGGGCCGGCTGCGCGAGGTCAAGCGCGCCTGGGACCCGGGCAACATGTTCCGCCTCAACCTCAACATCCAGCCGTGATCCGGCTCGCCGTCATCGTCGCCAGCACCCGGCACGGCCGCTTCGGCCCGACCGTCGCCGCCTGGCTGACCGCCAAGGCCAGGCGCCGCGCCGACCTGGAGATCGACCTCGTCGACCTGGCCGAGACCCGCCTGCCGCAGGACCTCACCGACCCCGACGAGCCCCTGCCGCCGCGGGTCGCCGCCCTGGCCCCGCGCCTGGCCGCCGCCGACGCCTTCGCCGTCGTCACCCCCGAGTACAACCGGAGCTTCCCCGCCCCGCTGAAGACCGCGATCGACTGGTACTACGAGGAGTGGCGCGCCAAGCCCGTCGCCTTCGTCGGCTACGGCCGCGAGTCCGGCGGCCACCACGCGATCAGCCAGCTCCGCCAGGTCTTCACCGAACTCGACGCGGTGGGCATCCGCGAAGCGGTCACGCTGCCCTGCTACTGGGAGCTCTTCGCCGCCGACGGCACCTGGCCCAAGGCCACCGCGACCTGCAACGCCGAGCTGAACCACATGCTGGAGCGGCTCAGCTGGTGGGCGCACACCCTGCGCGAGGCGCGTCTCGTCACAGTCCAGCCATGATCTGTGAGTATTCTCCCTGGTGGATGTAGAGACCCGCGGCTTCGCTCCGACTCAGGGGTGACACGAGAGGAGCACGTGCATGAAATACATGCTGCTGATCTACAACAACGCCGAGTCGCGCAAGGCCATCGACGCGGACATGGACACGGTCATGGCCAAGGTCAACGAGATCATGAGCGAGCTGCAGGAGTCCGGCGAGTTCGTCGGCGGCATGGCGCTGTCCGAGGGCTCGCGCACGGTCAAGGTCAGGGACGGCGTGCCGGTCGTCACCGACGGCCCGTTCCTGGAGGCCAAGGAGCTCATGGCCGGGTACATCACCGTCGACGTCGACAGCATGGAGCGTGCGACGGAGATCGCCGCCCGCTGGCCGGACGCCGCGCTGTGCGCCATGGAGATCCGCCCGGTCGTCGGCGAGGTCGAGTAGGTGAGGCACGTCGAGGACCTGCTGCGCGAGCTCGCGCCTCAGGTCCTCGGCGTGCTCGTGCGCCGTTACGAGCAGTTCGACGCGTGCGAGGACGCCGTCCAGGAGGCGCTGCTGGACGCCGCGGTCCAGTGGCCCGAGCGCGGTCTGCCCGACAACCCGCGCGCCTGGCTCGTCACCGTCGCCTCGCGCCGCCTCATCGACCAGGTACGCAGCGACGCGTCCCGGCGCCGCAGAGAGGAGACGGTCTCCGCCTGGGCCGGCCCCGAGCCCGAGGAACAGATCCCCGACCGGGACGACACGCTCACGCTGCTGTTCCTGTGCTGCCACCCGGCGCTGTCGGCCCCCTCGCAGCTCGCGCTCACGCTGCGCGCCGTCGGCGGCCTCACCACCGCCGAGATCGCCCGCGCCTTCCTGGTGCCCGAGGCCACGATGGCCCAGCGCATCAGCCGCGCCAAGCAGAGCATCAGGACGGCCGGCGCGCAGTTCACGCTGCCGCCGGAAGGCGAGCGGGCCGAACGGCTCCGCGTCGTCCTGCACGTCCTCTACCTGATCTTCAACGAGGGCTACACCGCCACCTCCGGCCCCGACCTGCACCGCACCGACCTGACCGCCGAGGCCGTCCGGCTGACCCGCGCGGTGCGTCGGCTGCTGCCCGCCGACGGGGAGGTCGCCGGGCTGCTGGCCCTCATGCTGCTCACCGACGCCAGGCGGCCCGCCCGCGCCGACGCCGATGGCCGCCTGATCCCGCTGGCCGAGCAGGACCGCTCGCTGTGGGACCGGGCGATGATCGCCGAAGGCGTCGACCTGGTCAGCACCGCGCTGGCCGGGACCGCCCTCGGGCCCTACCAGCTGCAGGCCGCGATCGCCGCCGTCCACGACGAGGCGCCCAAGGCCGACGACACCGACTGGCCCCAGATCCTCGCCCTGTACGAGCTGCTCGCCGGGGTGTCGGACAACCCCGTCGTGCGGCTCAACCACGCGATCGCCGTCGCCATGGTCCGCGGGCCGCGGGCCGGCCTGGAACTCGTGGACGCGCTGGCCGAGCCGCTGGCCGCCAACCACCGGCTGTACGCGGTGCGGGCGCACCTGCTGGAGCTGGCGGGGGAGGCGGCGGCGGCCCACGACGCCTATCGCGAGGCGGCCCGCCGTACCACCAGCCTGCCCGAGCAGCGCTATCTCACGGAGCGGGCGGAGCGGACGCGAGGGCCCGGTTGACCGCCGACCGCACCGCCTGCGCGGAGGTGCCCGGGGCGGCGGCGCCCCACCAGGTGGCCCCGTTCACCCGGCACTCGGCATAGGCGGCGGCGGGGTTCTCCTGAGTGGTGAGTTCCAGGATCTCGACCTCTGCCGGCTCGTGGGAGTCGTGGGGCGACCCCGCGCGGCCCGGCGTGAGGTAGGTGGCGGCGAACAGCTCCCACAGGTCCTCCTGCGTGGCCTCGCGCCCGCTGGCGTCGGTGGCCCGCTGCACCACCTGGGAGAAGTCGGCGCGCAGCCGGGCGGGCAGGTCCAGGCCGTAGCCGGTCCTGAGCAGGTGCGCGATGCCGCCCTTGCCGGACTGGCTGTTGACCCGGATCACCGCCTCGTACGTGCGGCCGACGTCGGCCGGGTCGATCGGCAGGTAGGGCACCTCCCAGTGCCCGCCCGTGTGGCGGGCCAGGCCCTTGCTGATGGCGTCCTGGTGAGTGCCGGAGAAGGCGGTGTAGACGAGCTCGCCGCCGTAGGGGTGGCGGGGGTGGACCGGGATGCGGTTGCAGTGCTCCACGACCTCGCGGACCCGGTCGATGCGGGAGAAGTCGATCATCGGGTCCACGCCCTGGGCGTACAGGTTGAGCGCGAGCGTGACCAGGTCCACGTTCCCGGTACGCTCGCCGTTGCCGAACAGGCACCCCTCCACCCGCTGCGCCCCGGCCAGCACCGCCAGCTCCGCGCAGGCCACGCCGGTGCCGCGGTCGTTGTGCGGGTGCACCGACAGGATCACCGAGTCGCGCCTGGACAGGTTGCGGTGCATGTACTCGATCTGGTCGGCGTACACGTTCGGGGTGGCCGCCTCGACCGTCGCGGGCAGGTTGTGGATCACCGGCCGGTCGGGCGAGGCGTCCCACAGCTCGGTCAGGCCGTCGCAGATCTCCAGCACGAAATCGGGCTCGGTCAGGTTGAACACCTCGGGCGAGAACTGGAACCGGGTCGTGCCGTCCGCCAGCCGCGCCATCTGGGTCGCCGCCCGCCGGATCATGGCGTGCACCTCCTCGCGCCCGCGCCCGAGCACCACGTCCCGCCAGACCGGCGCGGTGGCGGTGTACAGGTGCACGACCGTACGCGGCAGCCCCTCGATCGAGGCGAACGTCCGCTCGATCAGGTCCTGCCTGGCCGGGGTGAAGACCACGACCGTCACGTCGTCGGGAACATCTCCGTCCTGGGCCAGATGCCGCACGAAGTCGAAGTCCGTCTGGCTGGCCGACGGGTAGCCGACCTCGATCTCCTTGTAGCCCATGCCGGTCAGCAGGTCGAACATGCGGCGCTTGCGCGGGGTGTCCATGGGCTCGGCCAGCGCCTGGTTGCCGTCGCGCAGGTCCACGGGGACCCACAGCGGCGCGGTCTCGATCCGGTTCCCGGGCCAGCGGCGCTCGGTCGGCGGTATCTCGACCCGCTCCTGAATAGGCCGATATTTCCGGTACGGCATGCCGCTCGGGCGTTGCGGATTCACAGGGTTTCGTCCTCTGTCGTCGTCCTGCCAGGGAGAGACCGGCAGCACGGCACCCCGCGGCGGGGTGCCGGTCTGGATCAAGCCCCGCCGCGGCAGCCGAGAAGAAGCCCGGTGTACGACATGCCGGGTATAGTGACACAAAACCAACTCCTCAGACAACCTGAGAGGTGAACGATGCCGCTCGGCGCCCTCCGCCCGAGCCCCCTCGTGGAGCAGGCCGCCCAGGCGCTGCGCGAGGAGATCGCCGCCGGTCGCTGGCCCGTGGGCACCAGGCTCCCGGGCGAGACCACGCTCGCCGCCCAGCTCGGCGTGGGCCGCTCGACCGTGCGCGAGGCCCTCCGGGCGCTGGCCGGAGCCGGGCTGGTGCAACCCCGGCAGGGGTCGGGGGTGTTCGTCCTGGCGACGGAGGCACAGGAGGACTGGCCGGCCCGGCTGCGGCGGGCGGCCATCGGAGACATCTACGAGGTGCGCATGCTCGTCGAAGTGCAGGCGGCACGGCTCGCGGCCGTCCGCCGCACCGACGCCGACATCACCGCGCTGAGAACGGCCCTGACCGTCCGCCGCGAGGTCGCGGCGGGCGGGGGAGAGCCGGACGCCCGGTTCATCGACGCCGACATCGCCCTGCACGCGGCCGTGGTCGCCGCCGCGCACAACCCGGTGCTGACCGACCTGTTCGCCGAGTTCGTCCCCGCGTTGCGCGCGGGCCTGATCGACCTGCTCGGCCTGCTGGACGTCCACGCCCACGAGCGCGGCCACGGCGACGCGGCCCACGCCGCCCTGGTCGAGGCGGTCGCGGGCGGTGACGCCGGCGCCGCCGGCGCCATCCTGGAGCGGGAACTCCGCGAGACCCTGGCGCACCTGCGATGATGCCGCTCCCGCCGCGCGAGGTGGCCCCCGGCGCCGTGCACGTGCCCGGCTGGCTGGGGCTGGACGAGCAGCGCGCGCTGGTGGCCGCCTGCCGCGAGTGGGCGACGGGCCCGGTCCCCATCCGGCACACGGTGCTGCCCAGAGGCGGCGTCATGTCGGTGCGGACCGTGTGCGTGGGCTGGCACTGGCAGCCGTACCGGTACACGCGCACCGCCGACGACGTGAACGGCCGCCGGGTGGCCGAGTTCCCCGGCTGGATGGTGGAACTGGGCCGCCGCGCCCTCACCGGCGCCGGTCTGCCGGAGCTCGCCGCCGGATACACGCCCGACACCGCGCTGATCAACTTCTACGACGATCAGGCCAGGATGGGCATGCACCAGGACAAGGACGAACGCTCCGACGCCCCCGTGGTATCGCTGAGCATCGGGGACGCGTGCCTGTTCCGGTTCGGGAACACCGAGACGCGCGGCCGGCCGTACACGGACGTCAGGCTGGAATCGGGCGACCTGTTCGTCTTCGGCGGGCCCTCGCGCTTCGCCTACCACGGCGTGCCCAAGGTCTACCCGGGCACCGCCGATCCCGCCGTCGGCCTGCGGGGGCGGCTCAACGTCACCATGCGCCTCACCGGGCTGTGACGCCGTCGAGCAGCGTGCCGAGGCTGGTGGCGAACGTGCGCCGCGCCACCTGCTCCAGGTAGGGCACCGCCCCGTCCTCGGCGGGCACGGCGTCGCCCCGCTCCAGCCACGACACCGACGGGAAACGGCCGGCGAAGTCGGGCGCGACCTCCAGCAGCAGCGCGGAGCGCGCCCGCCACCACTCCTCGTCGGACACCCCCGTGGCCGAAGGCGCCTGCCGGGTCTCGGCGACGGTCCTGGCCGCCCCGCGCACCACGTCCATGAGCGCGGCCACCACCCCCCGCAGCCGCTCGGGCGGCAGCCCGGTCCCGCGCAGGATCCCGGTCACGGTGTCGATCATCGCGAACTCGTTCGGCCCCAGCACCGGCCGCGCCTGCGACACCTGCAGCACCCACGGATGCCGGACGAAGAACTCCCGCAGATCATGCGCCCACGCGACGGCGGCGCTCCGCCACCCCTCGTCCACCGGGTAGGAGGTGGGCAACTCGCCCAGCGCCCGGTCGTACATGAGGTCGACCAGCTCCGTCTTGCTCGGCACATAGGTGTAGAGCGCCATCGCGGTCCGCCCCAGCCGCTCGCCGACCGCCCGCATCGACAGCGCCGCCATGCCCTCGGCGTCCGCGACCTCGATCCCGGCCGCGACGATCACCCCGACGCTCAGCCCCGGCTTGGGTCCCGGCCGCGCCTCCTTGCGCTCCTCGGTTCCCCACAACAACGCCATGGTACGGCGGGCATCACCCTGACCTGCGTAGACGGTCATCCTGACTCCCTCACCCAAGATCTCTTTACACCCTAAGGATAACGGAAGCGCCCCATCCATGATCAGAATGGAGCCATGACGATGGAGATCGGGCCGCCGGTGACCTTCGGCAGGCCGGAGCGGCGGGGGAGAAGGGCGGTGACGAGCCGTTGGCTGGTCGAGCGTTATGGGCGGCGCAGGGAGGATCCGGTACGGCTCGCCTGGCTGGCCGATTCGCGCCGCCTGCTGGTGGCCTACCGGGATGCGGACGGCACGCCGTACATCGAGATCAAGGACACCGCCTCCGCGGCGAGCCGGTCGCTCGCGGCGGGGACGGAGGCCGTGTTGTCGCCGGATCGGGGCAGGGTCGCCTACCGGGGACGCGACGGGCAGGTGCGGGTGGTCCCGGTCGGCGGTGGCCGGCCGGTCGTGGTGAAGGGGCTGCGCCCGGCGGCCGTGTTCGGGTGGAGCGGTGACGGGCTGTCTCTGGTGTACGCGGTGACCCGGACCGTCGATCCGGCCCGGCTCAAGGGCACCCGCGCCAAGGTCGTGGACGCGCTCCTGCGCGAGCATGAGGAGTCCGACGTGTTCGTGCGGTCGCTGGACGCTGACGCGGAGCCGGTCAAGCTGCTGACGACCAGACCGGCGGTGGAGTCCTTCGAGCCGGTGCCGGGCACCGATGAGGTGCTGATGCTGACTTATGGGGACGAGGGCATCGAGACGAACACGTACCTGTGGGTGGTGTCGGTGACGTCCGGGCAGAGCCGCCTGCTGCTGGACGACCCGGGCGGGCAGCCGTCGGAGGTGGTGGTGTCGCCGGACGGTGCTTTTGTCGCGTTCGAGTACGCGCGGGATGAGGTGGCCTCGCCCGCGTACATGGATCTGGGGATCGTCGCGGTGAGCGGCGGGACGCCGCGCCGCGTTCCGGTCGGCGCCTGCGTGGGCGGGCGGTTGCAGTGGGCGGCGGACGGCACGCTCTACGCCGGCGGCAAGGCGAAGGTGTTCCAGGAGACGTACGCGGTCGTGGACGCCCTCGGCAAGGCGGAGGCCGCACCCCTGCATCCGGGGCGCGGCGACGCCACGGGGGTGATGGTTTCGCCTGATGGCACGCGTGTCGCCCGGGTCCTGTACGACGTGTACGGCGGGGAGCACGTCGAGATCATCCCGGTCGCCGAGGGCCGGGCCGCAGGCGCGCCGCAGACCGTGACGACCATCAGACCGGCGCCCGCCGGCATGCTGCTGGGGACCTTCCACGAGGTGTCATGGCACGGTGCGGACGGGCTGAGGCTGCACGGGCTGGTGCTGCTGCCTGCGGGATACGAGCCGGGTAGGCGGTGTCCCACGGTGGTGGACGTTCACGGCGGCCCCGAAGGCGGGGTCCATCTCACCGGCGGCGCCCTGCTGACCTCCTCGCCGGTGGAGTGGCAGCTGTGGGCGGGCAAGGGGTACGCCGTGTTCGTGCCCGACTACCGGAGCAGCGCGATCCCCGGATGGGAGGCGGTCACCGAGGCCAAGAAGGCCGGCGACTTCGCCGAGCGCGACGGGCTGGACGTCATCAGCGGCGTGCGCGCGCTGGTCGAGGCCGGAATCGCCGACCCGGACAGGCTGGCGCTCACCGGGTTCAGCGCGGGCGCGGACACGGGCTGCTACCTGCTGACGCAGACGTCGATGTTCAGGGCGGCCGTGCTCAACGACGGCTGGGCGGAGCACTTCTACGCGCCGACCGCCATCGGCGGCACCGGGTCGGAGATGCAGGAGTGGCAGTTCGGCGGGCCGCCCTGGCAGCACGATGACGATCGGGTCCTTCGCAACAGCGCCACCCATCGGGCACGCGCCATCACCACGCCGACGCTGTTCGTGGCGGGCGGCCAGGCGGCCGGCGGTCCGGCCGAGAGCTTCAGCTGGCGCTACCTGGCCGCGTCGATGCGCCGGCGTGGTGTCGACGTGCGATTCCTGATCTATCCCGATGAGGGGCATGGCTTGGACGATCCGCGCAACCAGCGTGACCTCATCGATCGTGCGGCCGCCTGGATCGACGCCCGCTGCACGTGACCTGCTATGTCCGGTAGCGGTAGAGGATCCTGCCGCGGTTGAGGTCGTACGGGCTGAGCTCTACGAGCACGCGGTCGTACGGCAAGATCTTGATGTAGTTCTTCCGGATCTTCCCGCTGATGTGCGCCAGAACCTTGTGCCCGTTCTCGAGTTCGACTCTGAAGGTGGCGTTGCGCAGGCATTCGACGACGGTGCCTGCGACTTCGATGCCACCTGCTGTTCTTGCCAAAGTTCTCATCCTTGTCCGGTCGCGCTGACGGTGTCAGCGCAGCACCAGTTCGAGGTTGCTGTTCACGCGCCGGGCGCCGATGCTCTCGATCAGGGCGACGGCGGCCGGGTTGGACTCGTTCACGTCGGCTGACACGGTTTCGATCCCGCACCGGTGCAGGGAACCCAGGACATGGGCGAGCAGCGCCCTGGCGATGCCGCGGCGCTGCTGGCCGGCCCGGGTCGCGATCAGCCCGATCCGCCTGCACCGGGGCCGCCGGGCCACCGTCGTCACCCGGACCATTCCCACGTACGCCTCTGCCCGTACCGCCACCGCGTATTCCGACGGGTTCATCGCGGCGAGGCCGTCCGGGCGGGGCGGCATCTCGGCGGGCATCTCCCGCCAGCCGATGGAGGCCTCGACCTCATCGCGGATCACGCGGTCCAGCGCGCGCAGAGGACCCTCCTGCGCCCGGCCGACGGGCACGATCGTCACGTCCGGCGGCGGCGGCGCCGTGCCGAGTCCCGTGATACGCGGATCGGTGGGCACGAGACACTCCCACTCACGGCGCCGGATCGTGAAGCCGGCTCGCTCCCACCGGGACGCCAGGTCGAGATCAGGCTCGTCGACCACCGTGAACAGCGGCCTCGGCAGGTCCGCCAGCATGGCGCCGGCGAGCCGGTCGAAGGCGGCGTCGTGCCACGCGTCGATGCTGAGGAACATCCGCCCGTCGGGTCTGCGCGAGGTGTGGCCGCGGCCGACCGTCAGGTCGTCCTCCACGGCATGCCACTGCGCCGGCGCGACCCGATTGATGGATACGGCATGCATGCTCATGCCGGAGGTGGAGTTCATAGGTTGTCGCCTTTCGGGATCGCCCAGTCGAGGCGCTCCCGGCGACACCTACGTCAGCCGCTCGACCGTGACAACGAGAGGGAGCACCCACATCGATGCAGCGTTCATGGGTCTCACCTCCTCGGGTTCTTTCACGGTTCGCGGCACGCTAACAGCGGGAACGTCGTGGTGTCCAGCCGTTTTCCGCCCGGGTGCCTAGGAGTGGGTGGCGCGGATCTCGGTCACGGTGAAGGCGTCGACGACGTGCCGGTTCTGCAGCAGGAACCCGATCACGCCCGCCACCGCCTGCGCCGCCAGAGCCGCCCGTACCTGCCCGCTCAGGAGGTAGACGAGCGGCGTGGACGGCTGGGCGATCCCGAAGCCGCGGCCGTGGCGGTGGATGTCCTGCAGGGTCTTGATGGGAATCGGGCGCGCGGTGGTGAACCACGCCGCGACCTCCCACAGGTGCAGGGCCGGATCGTCCTCGGCCGACTCCTCGTAACAGGTGACGCAGCCGCGCCCGGCGTGCCTGCCGTGCGGGCAGGTCCACCGGGCGGCCTCCGCCCGGCTCTGCTCGCGCTCACCCAGCGCCGCCGCCTCGACGACGCGCCGGCGCCGCGGGGGCCGGTCCGGCAGGGGCAAGGAGTCGCTGATGGTGATCGAATCCTTCCCGCCTACGTTCCTACAGCCTAACCCGCACGGTCAGGGCTGTTCTCCCGCGCAGGCGGCGAAGCCGTACGAGAGGGCGAAGGTGCGCATCGAGGCCTCCACCGGATCGGGCCGCAGCGACGCCTCGACCAGGTTCCGGACCGTTCCCGTGTCCCCGGCGGCCAGCGCCGCGCGCGCCAGCGCGGCGTGGCCGCCGAGCCGACCGGCCAGCAGCCTGCCCGGCTCGACGAACCGGGCACGCAGCGTCGCGGCGTCCGCCTCCGGCGGCCGGATCGCCGCGATGCGCTCGACCGTGGCCAGCATGACCCGCGCCGCGCGGTCGAGTTCCTCGACGTCCTCCTGCTCCGTGCTCACCGGATACCGTTCCGGGTCGGTCTGCCGCCCGGCAGCCAGGCAGGCGGCCTCGGCCGCGGCGACGTAGCGCCGTTTGGCGGCCAGGGTGTCCTGCGAGGACGGCAGCAGCGCCGCGGCCACGACGATGACGACGCCGAAGACGACACGCGCGTCCATGCGCTCCTCCACGAGAGTGGTGCCGGGGTGCGGGCCGCACCCCGGCGGGGGTCAGCAGGAGATCCGGCGCTGCTCGGTGTAGCCGAACGACCGGGTGCCGCTGCCGCCCTGGGCGATCCAGCCCTTGGTGTGGTTGCGGTAGAGCTGGTTGCCGCCCGAGCATCTCCAGGCCGGCTGCATGGTGAGGGTGACGGCCGCGCGGGTGAAGTGCCGGCGCGTGTACGCCTTGTTCCGCCAGACCCCCAGGCCCCGGTACTGGTCGAGCCGGGCGTCGACGTACCCGCTGCGCCCGATGGGCCCGCTGTAACGGTCGCAGTGCGCGATCGTGGAGATCTTGATGTACGCCCCGCTCCGCCATGGCGCGGCCATCCGCACGTAACCGCCCCCGCAAGGCAACGGACGGGCGGCCGACTCCACGGCTTCCACGGAAACGGCGGCGCCCGCCTGACCCGCGGGCAGCGTCACGGCCGCGAGCCCGGCGGCCACGGCCAGTGCTCCGATCACCCTGGTAACGCTCACCGGTGAACTCCTTTCCGAGAGGAACCGGCGCGGCGGGTGGGCCGCGCCCGACATCACGGAAGGCTAGGTTCGTGGCTTTGTCGCGCACATCTACCAGGGGGTTGACCGTGCCCGAAGCTTTCGCGGTACACGCAGGGCGGCGTACTGAAACTCCCGCGGTAGCTCTTGACGGTTCACCTGCTGTTCTACGAGCATACCTCTAACACAGAACAGCGTTCGGTCATACCGAACAAGTGGGGAAGTGCATCACATGACGACCACCACAGACGTCGCCGCGAGCGCCATGCGCAAAGCGATGTGGCGCCTCGGGCCCTTCCTCGGCCTGCTGTACCTCATCGCCTACATCGACCGGAACAACGCCGGCTTCGCCAAGCTGGAGATGACCACGGCGCTCGGCATCACCGAGTCGGCCTTCGGGCTGGCGGCCGGCATCTTCTTCATCGGCTACCTGCTGTTCGAGGTGCCGAGCAACCTGATGCTGCAGCGCTTCGGCGCCCGCAAGTGGATCGCCCGCATCATGGTGAGCTGGGGGATCGTCGCGGTGGCGACCGCGTTCGTGACCGACGCCACCCAGTTCACCGTCGCGCGCTTCATCCTCGGCGTGGCCGAGGCGGGCTTCTTCCCCGGTGTGCTCCTGTACATCACGTTCTGGTTCCCGCAGCAGTACCGCACCACGATCCTGGCGATCTTCGCGGTCTCCAACCCGCTGGCCAACGCGATCAGCGCGCCCATCTCCGGCTGGATCATGGACCTGCACGGCCTGTGGGGGCTCCAAGGCTGGCAGCTCGTCTTCGTCCTGGAGGGCATCCCCGCCGTCCTGCTGGCCTTCGTCACCTACCGGTGGCTGCCCGACCGGCCGCAGGACGCGCGCTGGCTGGACGACGCCGAGCGCACCTGGATCGCCACCACCCTGGCCGAGGAACAGGCGGCCACCGAGAGGCGCCACGGCCGCCTCGGCGTGGGCGCGGTGTTCGGGAACGGCCGGCTGTGGAGCCTGATCTTCCTGTTCTTCGGCGTCGTCTTCGGCGCCTACGGCCTGGGCCTGTGGCTGCCCACGATCGTCAAGGGCATGGGCGGCTACTCCTCGACCGTCACCGGCTGGCTGGTCATGATCCCGAACCTGTTCGCCGCGCTGGTCATGCTGCCCTGGGAACGCTTCGCCAGACGCCGGGGCAACATCCCGCGCCAGGCCGGCATCACGCTGACCGTCACGGCGCTCGCGCTGCTGGCCGCCGTCGCCGCCCGCGACGTGCCCTGGCTGGCGCTGGCGGCGATCAGCGTCGGGCTGGCGGCGCTGTTCTCCACGACGCCCCTGTTCTGGAGCCTGCCGCCGAAGTTCCTCACCGGTACGGCCGCCGCGGCGGGGCTGGCGTTCATCAACTCGGTGGGCAACCTGGCCGGGTTCGCCGGGCCGTACGCCATCGGGTGGATCAGCGAGACCACGGGCACGGCCGTGTGGGGGCTGCTGGTCGTCAGCGCGCTGACGCTGGGCGGCGCGGCGGTGGCGTTCACGCTCTCGCGCAAGAAGGAGTGGACGGACTGACCATGGGGCCGGCGCGCGCCGGCCCCATGGCTAGGCGATGGCCTTGCCGGGGTTGAGCAGGTCGTGCGGGTCCAGCGCCGCCTTGATCGCCCGCTGGGTACGGCGGGCCGGCTCGCCCAGCTCCCGCTCCAGCCAGGACCGCTTGAGCAGGCCGACCCCGTGCTCGCCGGTGACCGTGCCGCCGAGCCGCAGCGCCAGGGCGACGATCTCGTCGAAGACCTGGAAGGCCAGGACCTCGGCGCCGGCGTCGCCGTGCGGGTAGACGACCGTCGGGTGCATGTTGCCGTCGCCGGCGTGGCCGAACAGGCCCACGGTCATGTCCCGGTCCCTCGCGATGGCCTCGACGCCCTCGATCAGCTCCACCAGCCTCGGCAGCGGCACCGCCACGTCGTCGAGCAGCGTCGCGCCCAGGCGCTCCAGCGCCGGGTAGGCGAGCCTGCGGGCCTGCATGAGCATCTCGGACTCCGCGGCGTCGTCGGCCACGATGACCTCGCTCGCCCCCGCGCACGCGGCCTCGATGCGCCGCAGGTCCTCCTCGTGCGGCGAGTCGGACTGGGCGATGACCATCGCCGCGGTGGTCGCCTCGACGCCGAGCGGCTGCCACTCCTCGATGGCGCGCAGCGTCGTGGCGTCGATGATCTCCAGGATCGACGGCTCGGCGCCGGAGGCCAGCACGGCCGTCACCGCCGCCCCGGCCGCCGCGGCCGAGTCGAACTGGGCCACGATCGTGCGCGGCGGCGCCGGAGCCGGGCGCAGCGCGAGCGTGAGCTCGGTGATGACGGCCAGCGTGCCCTCGGAGCCGACGAGCAGGCTGGTCAGGTCGTAGCCGGCGACGCCCTTGACCGTGCGCCCGCCGGTGCGCAGCACCGAGCCGTCGGCGAGCACCGCTTCGAGGCCGCGTACGTAGTCGCCGGTCACGCCGTACTTCACGCAGCACATGCCGCCCGCGTTGGTGGCGGCGTTGCCGCCCACGGTGCACATCTCGTAGCTGCCCGGGTCGGGCGGGTAGAACAGGCCGTGCTCGGCCACGGCCTTGCGCAGGTCGGCGTTGACCACGCCGGGCTGCACGGTGGCCAGCCGCTCGGCCCGGTCGACGCTCAGGATGCGGTTCATCCGCTGGGTGGACAGCACCAGGCAGCCGTCGACGGCGTTGGCCGCCCCGGCCAGGCCGCTGCCCGCGCCGCGGACCACGATCGGCGCGCCGTAGGCGGCGGCGGTGGCGACGGCGGCGGCCACCTGGGCGGTGTCCTCGGGCATGGCGACCGCGGCCGGCAGCCCGGCGGGCAGGCCGGGCGCCTGGTCACGGCGGTAGGAGTCCATGACGTCTGCGTCGTCCAGCACGGTCAGGCCGGGGACGGCGCCGCGCAGCGCGGCGGCGAGGTCAGCCATCGCGGCGGCCCGGGAACACGAGCGACGCACGGCGGGCGGGGGCGGGGCGGCGGGTCACAGCGACTCCGTTCGGTAGTGCAAAACGTAGTTCGCCGGGTAAGCCTAGCGTCCGCTGTACAGCGCGGTGAGGCGGGCCGCGTGCGCGCGGACGGTGTCCCCGATCTGGTGGATGCGCCACACGGGAAGGTCGAGCTTGAGGCCGGTCACGCTGATCGCGCCGGCCACCTCGCCCCGGTGGTCGCGGACGGCCGAGCCGACGCAGAAGACGCCTTCCGCGTCCTCCTCGTCGTCGACGGAGTAGCCGCGCCGCCGGATCTCGGTCAGGTCGGCGACGAGGGCCGCCGGATCGGTGATGGTGTGGGCGGTGCGGGCGGGCAGGCCGTACTGCTCGATGATGCGCGCGGAGTCGGCCTCGGGCAGCTCCGCCAGCAGGGCCTTGCCGAGGCCGGTGCAGTGGGGCGCCTCGCGGTGGCCCATGTGCAGGTCGAAGCGGACCGCGGAGGGGGCGTCGACCCGGCCGACGATGACGGCGAAGCCGTTCTCGGGAACCGCCACGCGCGAGGACATCCCGGTCTCGGCGGTCAGGTCGTCGAGGACCGGGCGGGCCAGGTTGCGCAGCGACACCTGGGCCATCGCGTTCTCGCCGAGGCGGGCGAGCGCGAGCCCGAGGCGGTAGCGGCGCGAGGCGCCCTCGCCCTGGGAGGCCACGAAGCCGTGCATCTCCAGGGTCTGCAGGGTGGAGAACGTCGCGCTCTTGGAACCGCCGACCTCGCGGGAGATCTCGGTCACGGTCCGGCCGTCGCGCTGGGCCAGGCACTCCAGGATCTCGACCGCGCGCGAGACGCTGCGGACCTCGTAGCGCTTGTCCAGTTCGTTCGTCATCACCGAACAAGCGTGTCCGAATCCGGAAAGCATTGTCAACCGCGGTGTTCGGTGGTGGAGAGGGCTATTCTGTGATGCCGAACGGCGCGGGAGGGTCCGGCGTGTGGGGACCAGGCCGGCCGTCTGAGGAAGCACGGGAGACGGCACGACCTGGTCGGAGACGAAGAGCGCGTGACGCCGGGGTCAGATCACGGCACGCGCGGGTTGCGGCGCACGTCGGACCAGGTGCGGCGATCGGTGCAGATGCCACAGTCCGGGCCGTAGAAGACGGGACGCGCCTCGGGGTCGTCCATGAGCTGCAGGCGGAACCAGGCCGTGGTCGGCGCCGCGAACGGGCCCGGGTCGCCGGCGACCGTGATGTGGTCGGCGCCTCTCACCTCGCCGTACAGGGCCGGAATGTGGTCGGCGTCGTTGTAGAAGGCCTTGACGAGCGCGGGCCAGACGATGCTGTCGTACTGCCCGGCCATCAGGAAGGCGGGTCCGCGCACGGCGTCGATGTCGGCCAGCGGCCCCGGCTGGATCGGCAGAATCGTGTCAACCCTCGGGTCCGCGCCGACCACGATGGCGGCGGCGCCGCCCTGGGAGTGGCCGGAGGCGCCGATGCGGTCGAGGGCGACGCGGCCGTGGAAGACGCTGGACGGGTCGGCGTCGCGGGCGGTCAGGCCGTCGATCCCGGCGCGCATCGAGATGCCGAGGTTCGACATGGGCGTGTTGGCGGCCGAGACGATGAAGCCGTGCGAGGCCCAGTGCAGCAGCAGCTCACGGTAGACGAGCGGCACGGCCCCGGTGCCGTTGCCCCAGACGATCACCGGGTGGCGCAGCGGGCTGCGGGCGATGTCGCGCGGGTAGTAGAGCGTGTTGACCGCGCCGATCTCGACGGCGGTCGCGTACGGGCCCGGCGCGCCCCAGTCGCCGCCCGCGGACGGGAAGGCGGCGCCGGCATGGGCGGGGGCGGTGGTGATGGCGGCGGTTAACGCCAGCAAGGCGACGAGCAGGCGGCGGAACACGGCGTCCTCCAGGCTGGGGGGTTTGCTCGATCGTGGCCGCGACGGCGCCCGCCGTCAGTCCGCACATGCGGCAATCATTGACGGTGCGGTTTGTGCAATGTGACGATCCGCTGATGGCAGATCTGCACACCCGCATGGCCCCGCGCGTCCGCGAGCTCACCGGCGAGGTGGTCGCCCGCTGCGCCGCCGAACTGCCCTTCTACCGGGACCTGCCGCGCGAGGTGCTGGAAGGCGAGGTCACCCGATCGGTCACGGCCGTGTTCGGCCTGCTCCTGCGGGCGTTACGCCGCCAGGACGCGGTCGGGCCCGGTGAGCTGGCCAGGCTCATCGAGTGGTCGGCCCGGCGGGCGGAGCAGCGGGTCCCGCTGGAGGCGGCGCTGGCCGCGTACCTGATCGGCGCCGAGACGTGGTGGCGCGCGCTCGGCGCCGCCGCCGAGCCGCACGAACTGGCCGAGGCGGGCGCGGGCCTGCTCGGCTGCCTGCGCACAGCCATGCCCGCCGTCGCCCTGGCCCACCAGCAGGCGCTTGAGGACATCAGCGGGGAGGACAAGAGGGTACGGCGCGCGTTGCTGGCCGCCCTTCTCGGCGGCCGCCCGCACGAGGCGCTGGCCGGTGCGGCGGGCGTCGAGCTTGGGCAGGCGCACGAGGTGGTCTGCTTCGCCTTCGACCAGACGCCGCCCCCGCGACTGGTGCAGTCGGCCCTGGACGCCCACGCCGGCACACTCGTCCTGGCCGACCACACCGAGGGCATCGCCCTGCTCCCCTCGGCCGGGGCGGCGCTGTGGGAGACGCTGACCGCGGCCGTGGGCGGCGACGCGCTGCTCAGCGCCGCCGCGGCCACCGGCCTGGGTGGTGTCCCGGAGGCGGCCGAGGAGGCCCGCAGGGTCCTGGAACTGGTCCAGCGCCTCGGCCGCCCGCCCGGCCTTTACCGGTTCGACGACGTGCTGGTGGAGTACCAGCTCGCCCGCCCCGGCAACGGCCTGACCCGCCTGGCGGCCAAACTGGACCCGCTGGACGAGCACCCTTACCTGCTGGAGACGCTGCGCGCGTACGTCAGACGAGGCCACAACCGCCGCCAGACCTCGCTGGACCTGCACATCCACCGCAACACCCTCGACTACCGGCTGCACCGGGTGGCCGCGCTGACCGGCCTGGACCTGACCGTCCCCGCCGAGGCCCGCCTCCTGGAAGCCGCCCTGACCGCCCGCACCCTGAACCCCTGACACGATCGTTCGCGACCCACCGGTAAGGCAACTGCTACCGGACGTTACCCGTGGTGTTCCCGGTGACAGAGCGACGTGCGGGGCATGCTTGGGAAGGGCTGGTCGCCATACGAGGAGGTAGTCCATGCTGAGTGTCCGGTTCGGCGCGGCCGCGATGGCCCTGGCGCTCCCCGTCGCCGGGTCCGCGCCGGTCGAGGCGAAGGCGCGGGTGCGGGCTCTCGCCACGTACCAGGTCGTCACCGGTGAGCCGGTCACCGCCGCCCCGGGCGACGGCCGGCAGTCGTTCGCGAGGTGCCCGGCGGGAACCGTGGTGCTCGGCGGCGGCGAGTCGAACACCGTGCTGCTGCCGACCGGGGCCGAGCTCACCTCCTCGAAGCCGGACATCTACAACAACGGGTGGATCACCAGCTTCCACAACGGGTCGCAACTGCTTCCCGTCACTCTTCGCACGCACGCGGTCTGCGGCAGCGGGATCACCGGGCACGAGTTCAACCTCCTGCGGGACCAGCTCGTCCCGCGCGGCCGTACCCGCAAGGAGTTCTCGCTCGGCTGCCCGGCGGGTTCGCTGACGCTGGGCGGCGGCAGCGACGGACCCCAGGGGCTGAGGCTGCTCGACTCCTACCCGGGCGGCGGTAACGACTGGCAGAGCACGGTCCACAACCTCTCCCTGACCTCGGATCTGCGCACCACGCTCTTCACCATCTGCGGAAGCGGCGTCACCAGGTCCCTTCAGCTGAGCGACACGGTCAAGGTCGCCAAGGGCGGTCGCGCGAACACCTCGGTCACCTGCCCGGCGGGGTCGAAGGTGCTGAGCGGCGGGGGCGACTCCGCCCCGCGCGGCGGCAACCTGATCACCGACACCTACCCGAGCTCGGACGGGACGACCTGGACCGTCCACGTCAAGAACATCATCGACGAGGACTCCTTCATGCGCGTCAGGGCGTTCTGCGGAAGCTGACGTCGGAGCTCGTGTACGCCTTGACGAGTTGCTTGAAGATCGTGTCGGCGGCGCGGGTGCCGAGGCGGTTGGTCACGACCATCAGCGTCACCCCGCGGGCCTGGTCCGTGCCGCCCAGCGTGTTGAACCCGCCGTAAGCGCCCGAGTGCCCGAGCCAGGAGCGGCCGCCGGCCTCGAAGATCTCCGTGGCCATCCCGTAGGGCTCCTTCGCCGCGACGGACTGCGGGGTGGGCTTGATCATCGCCCGTACGGTTGCCGGCCTCAGCAGCCGTTTCCTCGCGTACAGCGCGTCGATGAACTGGGCGCCGCCGAGCGCGGTCCCGGCGAACAGGCCGTCGCCCCAGGGCAGGCCGAACATGTCGGCCGGGATGCCGGTGTCGCCGTGGTGGGTGAACATGTCGACCTTCCCCAGGCCGGGGAGGTCCTCGTAACCGTGGGCGAAGCGGGCGTAGTCGGACCGCTTACGCTCCATCGTCAGCACCCTGCCGTCCTCGGGCACGACGGAGCCGGCGCGGGCGGTGAAGGCGTTGACGGCGGCGGTGAGCTTCCGGTCCCCGCCCGCGCGCACGCTCAGCACATGGGCCAGGATGAGGAACCCGGTGTTGGAGTAGCTGTACGTCTTGCCGGGGTTCACCGGCGCGCGCAGGCCGCGGGCGATCATCCGCCACGTGTACGGCACGCCCGGCCGATACCGGTCGCCACCGGGCATCAGCGGGGCCAGCTCGGGCGATTCGTACACGTCGGGATAGCCGCCGGTGTGGGTGAGCAGCATCCGCAGCGTGACCACGCCGGAGCCGGGCACGGTGTTGCCGACGTAGGCCCTGATCGGGGTGTCCATGGCGAGCTCGCCGGCCTCGACCTGGCTGAGCGCGTAGGCGGCCAGCAGCAGCTTGCTGTAGCTCGCGAAGCCGAACATCGTGTCGTCGGTGACGGGGGCGGGTGGGGCGTCGACGGCGTTGCCGGACCTGCCCGACCAGACGAGCCGGCCGTGGCGCAGGATGACCGCCTGGACGCCCGGGTCGCCCGCCTTGGCGGCGCCCTCGGCCAGGGCGGCGTCCAGCGCGTCACTCAGGCCGGCGCCCGAGCGGGCCGAGGTGGCCGCGGTGGCGGGGGCGGCGGTGAGGAGGAGCCCGGTGAGGCTGACGAGGGCCAGGAGCGCTCGGGTTCTGGTGGCCGGCATGGCTGCCCGTTCCTTTCTGGAGGGGAATGCACAGGACCTCGGACAAGAACACGTCACCAGTGTGAGAGCGCTCCCTGGTGTGCGGCTTTGGGGTGATCGCCAAACCCGGGGCCGCCCGGCTTATCGGATCGGCCAAAGAACCTTCTGGATGCCGCTCCGCAGGTCCGCCACGGCTCAGGGATCGGCGGGGACCACCGGCGATCAGGGGGAGCCGGCCTCCTGATGGTGCGGGCCGATTTACGGTCCCTTTCTTGACATTTCGGACACCTGGTGAATAGTGTCCGGTCAATCGGCAGGCACAGACGAAGACATCCCTGTCAGTGGTCTTCGTCTGTGCTTTTGTCATTTCCGGACCGCTGGCAAGGGACTACACCCCCCTGAAAGGCGGCTGGGCATGAGCGACGCCCCCGTGAACACCGCGATGACCCGCATCCGCAACGCAGCCGACGCGGCCGACGTCATCGACACCCTGAAAAGCCTGCCCCTCAGGGCGAACTGGATCTGGTTCCTCGCCCTGGCGGGCCTGTTCCTGGACGCCTACTCCAACGCCGCCCTGGGCGCCGGCCTGTCTCCCATGGTCAAGCAGCTCGGCCTCTCGCCGGGCCAGGTGGGCCTGCTCACCGCCATGGCGCCGGCCGTCGCCATCGTCTCCAACCCGTTCGGCGGCTGGCTGGCCGCGCGCATCGGCCGGATCAAGCCGCTGCTCCTGACCAAGGTGGTGTTCGGGCTCGGCGCGCTGCTGACCGCGACCGGCTCCGACTTCCAGACCGTCTTCGCCGGGCGCGCGCTGGTCGGCATCGCCTACGGCATCGACTTCGCGGTGGCCATGGCGCTGCTGGCCGAGTACACGCCGGCCTCGCTCAAGGGCAGGCTCAACTTCTGGCAAGGCGTCTGGTACACGGCCACCACCACGAACCTGCTGCTCACGCTGGTGTTCTACCGTTTCGACGTGGGCGCGGACATCTGGCGCTGGTCGGTGGGCTCCTCGGCCGCCTTCGCCCTGGCGCTGCTGATCCTGCAGCTGACGTTCCTGGTGGAGAGCCCGACGTGGCTGGCCGCCAAGGGCCGGCTGCGCGAGTCCGCCGCGGCCTTGCGGCACATGTACGGCTTCGCCGTACAGGAAGACTCCCCGCAGGCAGGGGGTACGGCCCCGCAGGCGCGGCAGGTGGGGATGCGGGACGCCGGCGTGCTGTTCCGCAAGCCTTATCTGCCGCGCACGGTGCTGTCCACGGTCATCTCCCTCACCCAGGCCATGCAGTACTTCGCGGTCGGCTGGTACCTGCCGGTGATCAGCCTGGAGCTGTTCGGCAGGGAGTTCGAGAAGGCCACGATCGGATCGATGGCGTTCAACGCGGTCGGCATCGTCGGCGGCTGCCTGTCGGCCTACGCGGGGCGCCGCCTCGGGCTGCGGGTCAGCTCGATGACCGGCTACGCGGTGGTGTTCGCGGTCCTGCTGGTGATGGGCGCGACGTTCAAGGACCTGCCGATCGCGCTGGCCGCGCTGCTTCCCGCGCTGTTCATCTTCTTCCACTCCGCCGGTCCCGGCCCGAACGGCAAGTCGATCGCCGCGCTGTCCTACCGCAGTGACGTCCGCACCCTGGGCACCGGCGTGACCGGAATGCTGGGCAGCTTCGGCTCGGTCGCGGGCCTGTACCTGTTCCCGCAGTTGCAGGCGGGCATCGGGGTGGGCGCCAGCCTCATGGTGCTGTCGGTGGTGCCGCTGGCCGGACTGATCACCTGCCTGCTGATCAAGTGGGACCCCACCCGCGTGCAGGTCAACCTGGAAGAGGAGGCGATCGCGTTGCCGACCGGAGGCGGGAGCCGATGACCGGCGGAACCCGGCGCGGCGTCCTCAGCGTCGACGAGGGCACCACGGGCACCCGCGCCGCCATCGTCCTGGACGACGGCAGCGCGGCCCCGCCCGCGTACCGGCCCATCTCCGTCCATTCGCCCGACCACCTGCGGGTCGAGCAGGACGCCATGGAGATCTGGGAGAAGACCGCCGAGGTCTGCCTGGAGGCCCTGGCGTGGGCGCGCGCCCACGGGGTGGAGGTCACCGGCGTGTCGATCGCCACCCAGCGCGCCACCGTGCTGCTGTGGGACACCGTCACCGGCGAGCCGCTCACCCCCGCCGTGGTCTGGCAGGACCGCCGTTACGCCGCCCGGCTGCGCGCGTGGGAACCCGCCTGGGACGCCCGCCTGATCGAGCACACCGGCCGGCCGGTCGGCTCGCGCGCCCCGCTGCTGTGGGCCGCCGAGGTCATCCGCGACGACCCGGCCGTCCGCCGGGCGCACGACGCGGGCCGCGTGGCGTTCGGGTCGATCGACACCTGGCTGGTGTGGCGGCTCACCGGCGGCGCCCGGCACGTCATGTCCGCCACCAACGCGGTCGCCGCCGGCGCCTACGATCTGCGGACCGGCGACTGGTACGAGCTGTGGGCCGGCTTCCTCGGCTGCCCGCGCGAGGTCCTGCCCCGCATCCTCGACGAGGACGGCGACTACGGCCACACCGAACCGTCGGTGCTCGGCGTGCGACTGCCGGTGCTGTCCGTGATGGGCGACCAGCACGCGGCGATGATCGCGCTCGGCGCGCACCGGCCGGGCCAGGCCATGTGCGTGCACGGCACGGGAACGTTCCTGGACGCCGTCGCCGGTGACCGGCCGCCCACCCACCGCCGGGCGGTGCCGGGGGTGCTGACGCTGGTCGGCTGGCGCTCGCGCGGCTCGGCGGTGTTCAGCCTGGAGGGCTACGCCGCGACGACCGGTTCCGCGGTGCGCTGGCTGTGCGAGGAGATCGGGCTGTTCGACTCGCCAGCCCAGCTCGCCGCGCTCGCCCGCGAGCATCCCGGGCCCAGCCGGGTACGCTTCCTGCCCGCGCTGGCCGGCATGCGTACCCCGGTCTGGTCACCCGAGGCCACCGGCGCTCTGACGGGGCTGAGCCTGTCCACGACCAGGGCCGAACTGGCCCGCGGCGTCCTGGAGGGCATCGCGCACTCGGTGTGCGACCTGCTCGACGGGGTGGAGCGGGCGCTGGGCGAGCCGGTCACCGATCTGTTCTGCGGCGGCGGGCTGGCCAGCAGCGACGTGCTGATGGCCGCCCAGGCCGACCTCATCGGGCGGCCGGTGCGCCGCGCCCGCGCCAACGAGACGGCCAGCCTGCGCGGCGCCGCCTACCTCGGCGGCGTGCGCGCCCAGCTCTGGCCCGACCTGCCCGCCGCGCTCGCCGGGCTCGGCGACGTTCCCGTCTTCGAGCCCACGATGCCCGACGCCGCCCGCGAGGAGGCCCGTGCCGGCTGGCGCGACCTGCTCACCCGGCACATCTCGCACGTACAGGAGGAAACCCCCTCGTGATCCGGCTTCCAGGACGCAAGCCCCGATCGGAGACCAGGAGCGCCATCCGGCGCACCCCGCTGCGGCTGGACCGCCAGGCGCAGATCGAGCGGCTGGCCAGGCCGGTGGACGTGCTCGTCGTCGGCGGCGGCATCACCGGCTGCTACGCCGCGCTGGACGCCGCCACCCGCGGGCTGAGCGTGGCGCTGGTGGAACGCGACGACTTCGCCTCGGGCACCTCCTCCAAGTCCTCCAAGATGGTGCACGGCGGCCTGCGCTACATCGAGCAGGGCAACCTGCCGCTGGTACGCCGCTCGCTGCTGGAACGCCAGCGCTTCCGCCGCAACGCGCCGCACCTGGTCAGGCGGCTGCCGTTCGTGCTGCCGATCCTCACCCAGGACGGCGTGTTCGACGCGCGCGTCGCCAAGGCCTTCGAAGGCCTGCTGTGGACGTACGACCTGGCGGGCGGCTGGCGCATCGGCCGGCTGCACCGGCGGCTCAGCGTGGCCGAGGTGCTGGCCAGGGCCCCGAGGCTGCGCGCCGACCGGCTCAAGGGCGGATTGCTCTACTACGACAGCCGCACCGACGACGCCCGCCTGACCCTGACCATCGCCAGGACCGCCGCCCACTTCGGCGCCACCGTCCTGAACGGCGCCACCTGCCGCGAACTGGTCAAGGAGGGCGGCCGGGTGCGCGGCGCCCGCGTCGAGGTGGACGGCCGCACGGTCGAGGTGCGCGCCGGCGTGGTCGTCAACGCCACCGGCGTGTGGTCCGACACCCTGGACGCCCTGTCCGACCCGGCGCACCGGGCGCGGGTGCGTCCGGCCAAGGGCGTGCACATCGTCGTGCCGTGGACCCGGCTGCCGATCGACGGCACGGTGACCGTACCGGTGCCCGGCCGGGCCCGCCGCGCCACCTGCACCCGCTGGGGCGACGTGGTCGTGGTCGGCACCACCGACACCGACTACGACGGCTCGCCCGACGAGGTGCTGTGCACCCGCGAGGAGATGCGGTACCTGCTCGACGGCGCCAACACCGCCTTCGACGCCGAGCTCACCCCGGACGACGTGGTCGGCTCCCTCGCCGGGCTGCGCCCGCTGGTCGGCTCCAAGGAGGGCGCCACGCTCGACATGAGCCGCGACCACCAGATCACCACCGACTCCTTCGGCCTGGTCACGGTCACCGGCGGCAAGCTGACCACCAGCAGGCACATGGGCGAACTGGTGGTCGACCGGGCGCTGAAGGTGCTCGGCCGCCAGGCGCGCTGCCGTACCGCCAAACTGCCGTTGCTCGGCGGCGCCGGCTACGACGCCGAGGCCACGACCGCGACCGGCGGGCTCGGCGCCCACCTGGGTGAGCGGTACGGCACCGAGGCGCGCTTCGTCGCCGACCTGATCGCCGAGGACCCGTCGCTGGCCGGGCCGCTCATCGAGGGCGGCGAGTACCTGCGCGCCGAGGTGGTCTACGCGGCCAGGTACGAGCTGGCCAGGAACGTCGACGACGTGCTGTCGCGGCGCACCCGGATGCGGATCTTCGCCCGCGACCTGTCGGTCAAGGCGGCGCCCGAGGTGGGCCGGCTGCTCCAGCGCGAACTGGGACTGTCCGACGACGAGGTGGCCAGGCAGCTCGAGGACTACGTACGCGGCGTGGACCGCGAGAAGAGCGTACTGATGGAGGGACTTTCATGATCAGCAGGCAGACCGTCACCCACCCGTTCAACCGGGGCGACTACGTGGTCGGCGCGCCCACCCCGCCGCGCTGGGCCGCCGACTGCCCGCCGGGGACGGGCCCGGCCAGCCTGCAGGACCGGGTGGTGCCGGTCCCCGGAAGCGTGGTGGCGGAGCTGCGGGCGGTCGGCGCGGCCGTGCACACCGACAGGGACGAGGTGGTCCTGCGCACCCGCGACTGGTGGGCGGGCACCTCCATCGGCGAGACCGACGGCCGTCCGGCCACCCCGGAGGCGGTCGTGGTCGAGGTGGACGCGGAGGAGCAGGTGGCCGCCGTGGTCAGGATCTGCCACGAGCACCGCATCCCGCTGACCGTCTCGGCCGGCCGCAGCAACGTCCTGGGCGCCGCGCTGCCGGTGTTCGGCGGTGTGGTACTGGACGTGTGCCGGCTCAACCGCATCCTGTCCTACGACGCGGAATCCATGATCGTCGAGGTGCAGGCGGGCATGTTCGGCGACCTGTTCGAGAAGGAACTGCAGGAGACCCACGGCGCCACCACCGGGCACTGGCCGTCGGCGTTCGCCATCTCCACCGTCGGCGGCTGGGCCGCCTGCCGCGGCGCCGGCCAGCTCTCCACCCGCTACGGCAAGATCGAGGACATGGTGGTCGGCCTGGACGTGGTGCTGCCCGACGGCACCACCGCCAGCTACGGCACCTACCCGCGCGCCGCGGTCGGGCCCGACCTGCGGCAGTTGTTCATCGGCTCGGAAGGCACGCTGGGCGTCATCACCCGGCTGCGGCTGCGTACCCACCGGCTGCCGGACTACGCCGCGGGCATCGCCTACGGATTCGACACCTTCGCCGCCGGGCTCGACGCGTGCCGGGAGATCCTGCAGCGCGGCGCCACCCCGGCCGCGCTGCGCCTGTACGACGCGCACGAGAGCGGCACCCATTTCGGCCATCCGGAAACCAACCTGCTGCTCATCGCGGACGAGGGCGACCCGCTGCTGGTCGACGCCGTCATGGCCGTGGCGGAAGAGGTCTGCGCGGAACGCGCGTCGGTCACCCTGGACGGCGACGCGATCCTCGCCCGCTGGCTGGACGAGCGGATGATCGTCGGCAAGGCCGCGGACGGCTTCGTCAGGGGCCCCGGGTTCGTCTCCGACACCTGCGAGATCGCCGGGCCCTGGGCCGCGCTGCCCACCCTGTACGACGAGGTCGTGGCCGCCATCGAGGCCGTACCCGGCACCCTGCGCGCCTCCGCGCACCAGTCGCACGCCTACACCGACGGCGCCTGCCTGTACTTCTCGCTGCGCGGCGACGTCGAACGCGACCGGCGGCGGGACTGGTACCGGGCCGCCTGGGACGCCGCCGCCGAGGTGCTCATCAAGCACGGCGCGGCGATCAGCCACCACCACGGCGTCGGCCTGCTGCGCTCGCCGTACATGCGGGACGCGCTGGGGGAGGGCCACAACACCCTGGTGGCGCTCAAGCGGGCGCTCGACCCGCGCGGCATCATGAACCCCGGCAAGCTGGGCCTGCCCGGACCCTTCGAAAACACGGCGCACTAAGGTGGATGCGGTGAACTCTCGCCACAAGCGCCCCATGGACCGGCGCCTGCTCGCCGCACTGGCCGAGCATCCCGTCATGGCGTCGCTGGTCGGCGTGGAGATGGCCGAGCGGTTCACCTCCTCCACCGCCACGCCGCTCGGCATCCTGGCCTCGATCCCGCTCGGCGACCTGGCGGCGACGGTCGGGCTGACCGTGGAGGCCGGGAAGATCGGGTTCGTCAACATCGACTCGACGCCGGGGCTGGGGCACGACCCGGGGGCGCTGGCGTACCTGCGGGGGATCGGGGCGGTCGGGATCTGCTCCACCCGGCAGGCGATGATCGAACGGGCCACCGGGATGGGGCTGCTGACCATGCAGAAGGTGTTCGTGACCGACCGGTCCAACCTGCGGCGCAGCCTGCAGTCCATCACCCGTTCGCAGCCCGACCTGGTGCAGGTCATGCCGGCCATGGTGCTGCGGCACGTCGAGCGGCAGATCAGGGAGGTCGGGGTGCCGTGCCTGGCCGCGGGGTTCGTGCAGAGCGCGGACGACGTGGTGGCGGCGCTGAAGCACGGGGCCGTCGGCGTGTGCACCTCCGACGAGGAGCTGTGGGACCTGCGCCGCTCCTCGCTGCACGCCTCCTGAGAACCGCGTTCGTGTTTCGTGGAAGGACTCCTGCGATGACCTCTGCCCCCGTGCGGGAGGCCGCGCCCGCGCGGCGGGTCCGGTGGCCTTCCGGGTGGTCGCCGGCGCCCGCCGTGTTCGTCGTGCTGTGGAGCAGCGCGTTCATCGCCGGCATCCCGGGGGTGAAGGCGGCGCCGCCCCTGCTGCTGATGTTCGCCCGGTTCGCCGTCGCCGGGTTGTTGCTGGGCGCGTACGCGCTGGTCAGGCGGGTGCCGTGGCCGCGCGGACGGGCTCTGGTACACGTGGCCGTGGCCGGGCTGCTGATCCAGGCCGTGCAGTTCGGCGCCTTCTTCAGCGCGCTCGGCACCGGGCTGCCGGCCGCGGTCGTCTCCCTGGTGCAGGGGCTGAACCCGGTGGTCATCGTGCTGGCCGCGCGCTTCCTGGGGGAGCGGATCGGCGCCGGGCAGTGGCTCGGGTTCGGGCTCGGCCTGGCCGGGGTGGTGCTGGCGGTCGCCGACCGCGTCAGCCTGTCCGCCTCCGGGGTGGCGCTGTGCCTGCTCGGGCTGGCCGGGCTCAGCGCGGGCACCCTCTACCAGCAGCGGTACGTGCCCCGCATGGACGCGCTGAGCGGCACCGCCGTCCAACTGCTCGTCAGCGCGCCCGTCGCCGGGCTGGCCTGGGTGGCGACCGGGCCGATCGCGGTGTCGGACTGGACCGCCTTCGGGCTGGCCGTGGGCTGGATGGCGCTGGTCAACTCCATCGCGGCGTTCATCCTCCTCAACCGGATGCTGCTGCGCGCGCCGGCCAGCCGGGTGAGCACCCTGTTCTTCCTGACCCCCGCAGTGACCGCGGTGCTGGCCTGGTCGCTGGCCGGGCAGCCGCTGTCCCCGCTCGCGGTCGCCGGGCTCGTCCTGGGCGGCTGCGGGGTGCTGCTGGCCAACCTCTCGACAAGAAGGGCGATCTGATGCGGATTCGCGGAGCTGTCCTGGAAGAGATCGGCCGGGCGCGGCCGTACGCCGAATCGCGGCCTTTGACGGTTTGTGATCTTGAGCTTGACCCGCCGGGACCGGGCGAACTGCTCGTCAGGATAGAGGCCGCGGGCGTGTGCCACTCGGACCTGTCGGTCGTCGACGGCAACCGGGTACGGCCGCTGCCCATGCTCCTCGGCCACGAGGCGGCGGGCGTGGTGGAACGGACCGGCCCCGGCGTTCCCGGCCTCGCTCCCGGGCAGCGTGTCGTCATGACGTTCCTGCCCAGGTGCGGCGATTGCGACGGCTGCGCCACCGACGGCATCACGCCCTGCGTCGCGGGCAGTGCCGCCAACAACGGCGGCACCCTGCTGAGCGGCGCGGTCCGCCAGCACCGGGACGGGACGCCGGTGCTGCACCATCTCGGGGTGTCCGCGTTCGCCACGCACGCGGTCGTCGACCACCGCTCGGTCGTCCCGGTCGGCGACGACGTACCACCCGAGGTGGCCGCCCTGCTCGGCTGCGCCGTCCTGACCGGCGGCGGCGCTGTGCTCAACGTCGGCCGGCCGCGCCCCGGGCAGAGCGTCATGGTCGTCGGGCTGGGCGGCGTCGGCATGGCGGCCCTGCTCACCGCGCTGGCCCTCGACGACATCAGGGTCATCGGCGTGGACGCCAACCCCGCCAAGCTCGCCGCCGCCCGCGAACTGGGCGCCCACGAGGTGTACGGCCCGGCCGACCTGCCGGCCAGGGCCGAGGTCGTGGTCGAGGCGGCGGGCAGCGCGCGGGCGTTCGAGACCGCGGTGACCGCGACCGCCCCCGGCGGCCGCACCGTCAGCGTGGGCCTGCCCGCCCCCGGCGCCCGCGCCGCCATCTCCCCGCTCTCCCTGGTCGCCGAGGGACGCAGCATTGTCGGCAGCTACCTGGGCTCGGCACTGCCCGCCCGCGACATCCCGGTGTTCGCCCAGATGTGGCGCGAGGGCAGGCTGCCGGTGGAGAAGCTGGTGTCGTCCAGGATCGGCCTGGCGTCCATCAACGAGGCGATGGACCACCTGGCCGACGGCACCACCCTGCGCCAGCTGATCATCTTCGACCGGTAGTTTCACGCCGGCGTGAAAGTCCTCGAACGGCTCGGCGCGCGCTTCCTAGGCTGACCGAGGCGCCGGGCCCGTCCGAGATGCCCGGACCGCTTTCACGAAGGGACAGCTTCCATGCGCACCGCCTACCGCCTCGTCGTCACCGCCGGGGCGATCCTCTTCTGCCTGCTCGCCGGAGGGGGTGTGGCCAACGCCCTGCCGTGGGAGGCATCCAGCGTCCCCGCGCCCTGCCCGCCTCCGTTCTGCGGCCGGCCGGGCGCCGACAAGTGCGCGCCACCACACTGCGAGAACGTGCGGTCGGCAACCCACGAGAGGTGCGCGCCACCACACTGCGACAACCTGGCGGCGGCAACCCAGGTGAGGTGCGCGCCGCCGTGGTGCCCCGCCACCCCCCAGAGCGTAAAAAACGGACAAATCAGTCCCTAGTCGCCGCGTGAGCGGCTACCAAGGACGTATGCAGCACCTGTACTGGGACCTCGGATCTGTCGCGGTCGGCGCCCGCTTCGAGGTGGAACTGCGTGGCTCGGCCCGCCGGGTGTGCCTCATGGACGCCGACGAGTACCAGGCCTACCTCGACCAGGACGCCCACGAGTACTACGGCGGCTTCTCCGACACCAGCCCCGTCGTCCTGGAGGTCCCCTATGACGACGACTGGTACCTCGTCGTCGACGGCTACGGTGGGCGGGTGAAGGTCTGGGTCAGCCAGCTCTTCGACTGAGCACGCCGGGCCTTGCGCGCGCCCACGCGTAAGAGGGCCACGGATGACCCAGCAGGCCTACGCCAAGCGGCTCAATACGTGGGCCGATTGGGTGGAGCTGTCACGGGCGGTTCGGTGGCTGTTCGGCCTCCCGGCTGTTCGGCCTGAACGCTCCTCGGTATCCGGGATGCGGTCAGCCACAGGCCGGTGAACATGGCGCAGGCCAGCGTCACGACCCCCGCGACGAGGAAGGCGGTGTTGAGGCCGGATTCGAAGGAGGCGCCGCCGGATTGCCGCGTGTGCACGATCGCCCCGAGTACCGCCACGCCGAGTACCGCGCCGATCTGCCGGGTGGTGCTGCTGACGCCTGAGGCGAGGCCGCCCTCCTGCGGGCTGACCGCCTGGATGGCGGCCCCGGTCAGCGGCGACATGGTGAGTGCGAACCCGATGCCGACGACCGCCAGCCGCCACCACACGTTGCCGTAGCCGGTGTCGGCGTGGACGAGGCCCAGTGCCAGCAGCCCCAGCCCGGCCAGCGCCAGGCCGATGCCGGTGACGACGCGGTAGCCGTACCTGGCCGCGAACCGGCCCGCGTACGGGCTGACGACCACCATGGCCAGCGAGAGGGGCAAGGTCTGCAGTCCGGCGACCAGGATCGACGTGCCCTGGACGTAGACGAAGAACTGGGAGAAGAAGAACGACGACCCCATCAGCGCGAACCCGACCACCACCATGGCCGTGTTGGACACCGTGAACAGCCGCTGACGGAACAGCCGCAGCGGCAGCATCGGCGCCGGCACGCGACTCTCGACCACGACGAACGCGGCCAGCAGCGCCAGTCCGGCGGCGAAGCTGCCCAGGATCACCGGCGAGGTCCAGCCTCGGGAGCCGCCCTCGATCAGGCCGTACGTCACGGCGCCCACGCCCGCGACGGACAGGATCGTGCCGGGGACGTCGATCGGCGGCGCGCCCGGGTTGCGGGACTCTTTGAGCGCGCGCAGCCCGGCCAGCAGCAGGACCGCCCCGATGGGCACGTTGACCAGGAAGATGGCGGGCCAGCCGAAGGCCTCCACCAGGATTCCGCCCGCCAGCGGTCCGGCGGCCAGGCCGATGCCGCTGAACCCGGCCCACAACCCGATCGCTCTGACGCGCTCTTTCGGGGCGGGGTACGCGGCGGCGATGAGCGCGAGCGAGGCGGGGCTGAGCGCCGCGGCCCCGATGCCCTGCAGCACGCGTCCGGCGATCAGCCAGCCGATCGAGGGCGCGAGCGAACACACCACGGACGCGGCCGTGAACACCACCACCCCGGCCAGGAACACCCGCCTGCGGCCGAACCGGTCGGCGAAGACGCCGCCCGACAACAGCAGCATGGCCACCAGCAGCACGTAGGCGTCGACGATCCACTGCAGGCCGGTCAGCCCGGTGTGGAGCCGCTGCTGCATGTCGGGCAGGGCGGCGCCGACGATGGTGTTGTCGAGCAGCACCATGAACTGACCCGCGCAGGTCAGGGTGAGCAGTGCTTTCACGCACATCCCTCCTAAAAGCAGTTATCAACTGCGTTAGGAGAGACTCTAACGCAAGTCTCGACTGCGTTAAGGTGAGGAGCATGGATGAACAGGGGCGGGCCAGGCGGCCCGGCGGGCGCAGTGCCCGGGTCCGCGCGGCCGTGCACCAGGCCGTGACCGACCTGGTCGGCGAGCGCGGCTACGGGAACTTCACCGTCGGCGACGTCGCCGCCCGCGCGGGCGTGGCCGACACCAGCCTCTACCGCCGCTGGGGCAACCTCCAGGCCCTGCTCGGCGATGTGCTGCTGACCCGGCTCAACGCGCAGTCGCCGATGCCTGACACCGGCAGCCTGGCCGGTGATCTGCGGACCTACGCCGCCAACGTGGCCCGCGAGGTCACCGGCCCCGACGGCCTGGCGCTGGTACGGCTGACCGTCGCGCTGTCAGGCGAGGGCCGGCAGGGCCTCCAGGCGCGCGACGAACTCCTGGCCGACCGCACCAGGCAGTTGCAGGCCATGCTCGACCGCGCCCGCGACCGCGGCGAGGACCCGCCCGGCGCACTGGAGGTGCTGGACCATCTCCTGGCGCCGATCTACGTGCGCGTCCTGTTCGGCGCGGTCCCGCTCACCCCTGACTACCTCGACGGGTTGATCGACCGGCTGCTCGCCTGATCCAGACCCCGCCCTCGCGGGCACGTACTGGCGATCTCAAGGCGGCGAGCGCCTGCCCACTTTCCAAAGAGTTGTTGGGTAAGTCATAATCCCAACATGTCTTTGGAAAAGCGGGACGATCTGGTGCCGTTGCGCGCGCTGGCCAACCCGTTGCGTATCCGCATCGTGTCGCTGCTGACCGGCACGTCGATGTCGGCCACCGAGGTCGCCGACGAGCTGGGCATCGCGCACGCCTCGGCCAGCTACCACCTGCGGCAGCTGGCCAAGGCGGGCTTCCTGCGGCAGACCGATGAGCAGCCCGCGGCCGGGAGGGGGCGCCCGCGGCGGCGCTACCGGTACGACGTGTCCAGCGGCGACCGCATCGATCGATCGGAGGGGCGCCAGCTCCTTCACCAGGCGATGAGTGCCGACCTGGGCAGGCGCCTGGCCGAGACCGATCGCCAGCGCGTCTCCACCGATGCCGAGGTGTGGCTGGCCAGGCCCGTCTGGGAGGAGGTCGTCGGATTGATCAGCCAGGCCGTGGCGCTCGTTCACGACCACGCCGGCCCGCCGCGTGACGGTGTCAAGGTCAGCATGACGGCGCTCCTGCTCGAACTACGTGATGAGCGATGACCGGTCGCCTGCTCCTCTGCACGGGTGGTGCGTTCCTGTCGATCGGGCTGCTCATCCCCGCGGTGCCCCGCTTTGTCACCGGCCCCTTGGGCGGGCAGACGGGCTGGGTGGGCGTCTCGCTGGCCGTCACCGCGGCGGCCGGGTTGCTCGCCCGGCCGCTGGCCGGGCGGGTGGCCGATCGGTCGGGACGCCGGGCGGCCGTGTGGGCGGGCGCGCTGTTACTGTCCGGGTCGTCCCTGGCCCTGCTCACGGCCCGGGATCTGCCGCTCTTCCTCCTCCTGCGCGGGGTCGCCGGCATCGGTGAGGCGCTGGTGTACGTCGGTCTCGCCGCCCTGGCCAGCGACCACCGGCGCCCCGGCGCCGCGATCAACCACTTCTCCGTCGCCGTCAACGCCGGTCTGCTCATGGGACCGGCCGTCGCCGAGACGCTGTACGCCGCCGCCGGGTTCACCGCCGTCTGGATCACGGCCGCGGTCTCGGCGCTGGTGCCGGCGATCGCGGGCGCGACCGTGCCGAAGTCCATGAGCCCGCCGGGCTCGGGCACCCCACAGGCTCCATCCCGCCGCCCCAGGTCCGCGCTGCGAGCCGGCTTCGGCTACCTGGCCTCCGTGTGGGGCTACACCGTCGTCAGCGCCTTCCTGCCGCTGCACCTGGCCGCACTCGGGGCGGGCTCCGGCGGCCCGTACTTCCTCGCCTACGGGATCGTTCTCCTGGCCGTACGGCTGGCCGGGCAGCGCCTGCTCGCCACGGCCTCCCCAGCCCGCCTGGCCGTCACGTCCCTCCTGCTGACCGGGGCGGGATCGGTCCTGCTCGCCGCCTGGCCCTCGCCCACCGGAACCTGGTGCGCGATCGCGCTGACCGGCGCCGGACAGGGGCTGGGGCTGCCCGCCTTCCTCAGGATGGCGGTGTACGGCGTGCCGGCCGCCGCACGCGGATCCGCCGTGGCCACCACGACGGCCTTCTTCGACATCGGGTTCCTCAGCGCGGCCCTGACCCTCGGCGCCCTCGCCGGCCGGTGCGGCCTTTCCGGCGGCTTCGTCCTCGCCGGCGCCGTGTCCGCCGCGGGCGCTCTGCTGTTCCTGCCTCTTGTCCGCCACGACGAACACCAAGGAGCATCTCGTGACGCTTCCCGCCGCTGACCTGTCCCGCTACTCCGACGTCGTGTTCGACGTGGCCGTGCCCCTGCTGGCCGGCGACAGGGTGCTGATCAACGCCGAGATCGAGCATGCCCCGCTCGCCCGCGCGCTGGTCGAGGCCGCCTACGCCAGGGGCGCCCGCTACGTCGACATCTGGTACTTCGACCCGCATGCCAAAGGCTCGCGTATCCGGCACGCGGACGCCGCGACGCTGGCCGAGGTCCCCTCCTGGCTCGACGCCCGCAACGACGACCTCGAACGGCACGGCGGCGTCCTGGTCAACCTCCGCGGCGCCGCCGCGCCGGACCTCCTGGCAGGGCTCGATCCGGTACGCACGGGGCTGGACCGCATGCCGTCCCTGACCTCCCGCCAGCGGCTCCAGCTCAACAACCTCGTCCGCTGGACGATCATCCCCTGCCCGACCCCCGAGTGGGCCCGCACCGTCTTCGGCGAACCCGACGAGGACCGGCTGTGGCGGCACCTGCGCCGCATCCTCCGCCTCGACGAGCCCGACCCGCGCGCCGCCTGGCGGCAACGCATCGCCGACCTGCTCGACCGCGCCGGGCAGCTCACCGAGATGCGCCTGGACGCCGTGCGCTTCGAGGGCCCCGGCACCGACCTGACCATCGGCCTGCTCCCCGGCGCCCACTGGACCGCCGCCCGGCTGCGGGACGTCGAAGGCCGCCCGTTCCAGGCCAACCTGCCGACCGAGGAGGTGTTCACCACCCCCGACTACCGGCGTGTCGACGGCACCGTCCGCGCCACCCGGCCGCTGTCCCTGGACGGCAGCGTCATCCACGACCTCGAACTGACCTTCGCCGGCGGCGTCGTGACCGAGGTCAAGGCCAGTACCGGAGCCGACGTCGTGCGCACCCACCAGGCCACCGACGCGGGGGCGGCCCGCCTGGGTGAACTCGCCCTGGTCGACCGCTCCTCGCGTGTGGGCGAAAGCGGCATCACCTACATGGAGACCCTCCTGGACGAGAACGCCACCTGCCACCTGGCCTGGGGCGCGGGCCTTCCTCCCGGAGTACCCGCCCACCTGCGCACGGACGTCCCCGCGCGACTGGACGAGGCCGGCGTGAACACCTCCCGCGTGCACGTCGACTTCATGGTCGGCGGCCCCGACGTCACCGTCACCGGCCTGGCGCCCGGCCGGAACGTGGTGCTGCTGCGCGACGACACCTGGCAGTTCTGACCCCGGACCCTCAGTCCGTCGTGAACAGACGGTCCAGGTGGTAGTGCGCGCTCGCCAGCGCCTGTCCGGGCTCGCGTACGCCGTGCAGGATGTCGGTCGCCAGTCCTTCCAGCAGGGCGAGCAGCACGATCGACTCCTGCCCGGCGTCGAGGTGGGCGGGGGCCTGGCCGTCTCGCTGCGCGCGTGTGATCAGCTCGGCCACCCGGGCGTGGAGCCAGGAGCTGTTCTCGCGCAGGACCTCGACCAGCTCCGGAGAGCCGGGCGCCCGTGCCGCCAGCGCCTGGCCGGTCCGGCGCTCGGACGTGCGCCGGGCGTCCAGGGGAAGGATCTCCGCGGCCAGCGAGCGCAGGAACGCCCGGACCGGACGGTCCTCCGCCCCGAAATCCGTCCCGGCCACGATCCGCGCGGTGACCTGCTCGCCCAGGTAGCCGACCACGTAGCGGAGCATGCCGTCCTTGGTGCCGAAGTAGTGCTGCACCGATCCGAGCGAGATCCCGGCCTCGTGCGCCACGTCGCGCAGGGTGGCCCGGTCCAGCCCGTCGCGGCCCGCGATGCTCAGCACCGCCTCGGCGATGTGGCGCCGCCGTTCGTCGTGGTCAACCCATTTCGGCACGGTTCTCCATTCTCATACCTATGTATTATAATACAGCGGTATGGCGACCATCGCGTTCTTCGCTCCCTCTGCCGCGGGTCATGTCAACCCCATGCTCGGCCTCGCCGCGGAGCTCGTCCGGCGGGGCCATCGCCTCACCTTCGCCACCACGGCCGCGTTCGCCGGTCGTGTGGCCGAGACCGGCGCCGAGGTGGTGCCGGTCACCTCGCTGTGGGAGTCGCTCGACGGCGCGCGGGCGCCGCAGATGCACGGCAAGGAGTTCATCCGGGCCATGCGCATGCTGTTCGAGGAGACCAAGGCGATGCTGGCGCAGGTGCCGCAGAGCGAACGTCCCGATCTGGTGGTCCACGACGGGCCGCTCGGCTGGTGGGGGCGGATCATGACCAGGCGCTGGCAGGTTCCCTCCGCGGAGGTCTGGCCCAACCTGGTCGGCAACGAGCACTGGTCGATGGCCGAGAAATACACGACGTTCAATCCCCGGAGCCTGCGCTTCCTGTTCACCGTCGTGCCGATCGCGGGCTTCCTGCGCAGGGAGGGCTTCGCCGACCTGCGGAGCTTCATGGAGGGCGGCGAGGCGGGGGTGCGGCTGGTCATGCTGCCGCGTGCCTTCCAGTACGCGGGCGCCACCTTCGGCGACGGCTACGCCTTCGTGGGCCCGGCGCTGACGGAACGGGCCTACCAGGGCGGGTGGCGCCCGTCCGGCGACCTGCCCGTGGTGCTGGTCTCCCTCGGCACCGCCTACAACGACCGGCCGGATTTCTACCGCATGGTGCTGGACTCGGCCGGAGACCGCCCATGGCAGGTGGTGCTGTCCGTGGGCGGGGCGGACCCGGCCACGCTCGGCCCGATCCCGCCCAACGTCGAGGTGCGCCGGCAGGTGCCGCAACTGGCGGTGCTGGAGCACGCGCGCGCGTTCGTCACCCACGCGGGCATGGGCAGCACGATGGAGAGCCTGCACAGCCGGGTGCCGATGGTGGCGGTGCCGCAGATGGCCGAACAGCGGGCCAACGCCGACCGCATCGCCGAACTCGGCCTGGGCACGGCGCTCCAACCGTCCCAGCTCGACGCCACCACGCTGTGGACGGCGGTGGAACAGGTCGCGGACGACGAACGGGTCCGCGCCCGCCTCGACTGGATGCACGGCGAACTGACCACCGCCGGCGGCGCGACGGCCGCCGCCGACGAGGTGGAAAAGCTCATCGCCGCCGGCCTGTGATCGCAGCCGGCGGTGTGGCGTGGAGGAGGATGGATCCGTTCAGGGCCGTGATCCCGGTCTGAAGGTGTACTCGTGGCGATCGAAGTCGAGCGTCCAGGCGTACCGGGCGAGGAACGCCTGCGAGAGCAGGCCGTCCACCCTCACCCCGCCCAGGTCCGACCAGGGCGGCCGCCGGCCCGGCGCGATCGACAGCAGGTGTCCGTCCTGCTCCAGCGGGCCGAGCCGCAGCGGGCGAGCGGCCCTGAGATGGGTGCCGGACAGCTCGCCGGGCGCGACGCCCCAGGTCCGGTACTGGCTCCTGGTGGCGAGGACGGCGGCCTGGCGCCGCGTGCCGCCGTCCTCCAGGAGATGGACCAGCCCGGAGTCGACGAAGAAGGTCAGGTCGCGCTCGCCGTAGCCGCCTGCGGCGAACATGAAGTGTCGCCCCACAGATGGAACGGCATCCGCGTGCCACCGGGCGGGACGGCCGATCCGCGTGTGGAAGCGACGCGCGCGGGGCCGGCGGCGGAGGCGGTCGTAGCGGCGTGGCACGGCGCATGAGACGGACATCGTCTCCGCAGGTCAGCGATCAGGACGAACCTGATCATAGAGCTCGCGGCTAGACGCGCATGCCGAACAGGAAACGGGTCGGCCTGGTACGGCGGACGGCCACGTCGTACACGGCGAAGATGATCGCCAGCGAGGCCAGCACCACCACGGCCAGCTTCACCGCCAGCGGCAGGTGCCACGACACCACGAAGAACGCGACGATGACCACGACCGGCTGATGGAGCACGTACAGCGGCAGGACGGCGGGCGCCAGGTAGGCGTAGAACCGGCTGCCGCCTCCAGAAGGGGCAGAAGGGGTGGAGGGGGCGCTGGGGCGGTCGAGCAGGCCCATGATGGCGACGACGCAGGACCAGCCCGCCGCGCCGTACAGGACTCTGGCGCCCATCGCGGACGGCGTCATGGCCGAGAACATCTCGTCACCCGCGATGATGAACGCGGGCGCGCCCGCGACGAAGAAGGCGATCCCGGCGATCAGCGCGAGCTTGGCGTCGCGCCGCATCGCCTCGCGGAAGCGGCTGTCGGCGGCGAGCACGAAGCCGCAGGCGAAGAAGAGCAGGTACGTCCAGTGGTGCCAGCCGCCGTACTCCTGCTCGATGCCGAGCAGGGCGCAGGCGGCGCCGAGCAGCAGGGCGGGCAGCAGGATGGTCCCGCGCCGGCCGGTCAGCGCGGCCATCCGCTCGCAGGCGGCGCGGGCCCGCGCGGCCGGTACCCACCGCACCAGAGGCGCCAGCAGCAGCGCGAACGTCAGCAGCAGCAGGACGAACCACAGGTGCCCGGTCTCGACGTAGCGGCCCTGCAGCACGAAGGGGAACTTGCCCCACTCCAGATGGACCGTGAAGAAGTCGGGGAGGAACTGCCAGTACGACTCGTGGTGGCCGGGCTGTGAGCGTAACCGCAACCACTGGGGGATCGGCAGCAGCGTGACCATGGCGAAGACCAGCGGCACGCCCAGTCGCTGCAGCCGCTCCAGCGCGAACCCGCCCGGCCCGCGCTTGGCCAGCGAGTGCCACGACCCCACGCCGGCGATGAGGAAGAGCAGCGGCATCGCCCACACGACCGCCAGCCCCGCGAAGATCATCGTGACGCCGGTGGTGTCGGCGTTCTTGACGTAGAAGTCGCTGCCTTCGTCGAAGACCAGGGAGGAGTGGAAGAACACCAGCCCGACGACGACCATGGCCCGCAGGGCGTCCAGGGCGGTGCGCCGTTCCGGCCGCGACGTCGAGAGGGGCTCGCTGCGTGCGGTCATCACCGGTCCAGTGTCCGCCTGACCGGCGGGTAGCGCCAGCGAGACTACGCTCGGCAGGGTGAAGTATCTGATCCTGATCTACAGCAACCCCGAGACCCGCCAGGTGTGGGACACGCTCCCGGTGGAGCAGCGCTCGGCGGGACTGAACGCCTACGCCAAGCTCACCGGCGACCTGGCCGCCTCCGGTGAACTGATCGCCAACGCCGCGCTCGCCCAGCCGTCGGCGGCCAAGACGGTGACGGTCAGCCAGGGCGAGGTCGTCGTCAGCGATGGGCCGTTCGCCGAGGCCAAGGAGTACCTGGCGGGGATCTACCTGATCGAGTGCGAGAGCGAGGAACGGGCGATCGAGGCGGCGGCACGGGTGCCGGAGGCCGAGGTCATGCGCATCGAGGTCCGCCCGGTCATCGAGCTGAGCGACTTCCTGTGAACGAGCTGCTGCGCGAGCTGGCGCCCCAGGTCCTGGGCGCGCTCGTGCGGCGCTACGGCGACTTCGACGCCTGCGAGGACGCGGTCCAGGAGGCGCTGCTGGCGGCGGCCGTACAGTGGCCGGAAGAGGGGTTGCCCGACCACCCCAAGGGCTGGCTGATCACGGTCGCCTCGCGGCGGCGGATCGAGGCGCTGCGCTCGGAGTCGGCGCGGCGGCGCCGGGAGGAGAACGCGGCGGCGCTGGAGCCGCCGGAACCGCTCCAGGCGCCCTCCGCCGACGACGGGCTGACGCTGCTCATGCTGTGCTGCCACCCCGAGCTCACCACGACCTCGCAGGTCGCGCTGACGCTGCGCGCGGTCGGCGGCCTGACCACCGCGGAGATCGGGCGCGCGCTGCTGGTGCCGGAGAGCACGGTGGCGCAGCGCATCAGCCGCGCCAAGCAGCGCATCAAGAACGCGGCGTTCGTCCTGCCGCCGGAAGGCGAGTACGGCGAGCGCCTCGCCGCGGTACGCCACGTCCTGTACCTGATCTTCAACGAGGGCCACACGGCCAGCTCCGGCGAGCACCTGCAACGGGTGGAGCTGTCCGGCGAGGCGATCCGGCTGACCAGGCAACTGCGCGCGCTGGTGCCCGGGGACACCGAGGTGGCCGGGCTGCTGGCGCTCATGCTGCTGACCGACGCGCGCCGTCCCGCCCGCGACGGCCGCGACGGCGAGCTGATCCCGCTGGCCGAGCAGGACCGTACGCTCTGGCGCGCCGACCACATCGCGGAGGGCGTGGCGCTGGTCACCGAGGCCCTGACCGGCGCCCCGATCGGCCCCTACCAGGTGCAGGCGGCCATCGCCGCGCTCCACGACGAGGCGCCCAGCACGGGGGCGACCGACTGGCCGCAGATCCTCACCCTGTACGACCTGCTGGCCACGCTGGCCCCCGGCCCCATGGTGACGCTCAACCGGATCGTGGCGCTGGCCATGGTCCACGGCCCGCGCGCCGGGCTTGAGCGCCTGGCCGAGGTGGAGGCTGAGCTGTCGGGACACCACCGCCTGCACGCCGTCCGCGCCCATCTGCTCGACCTGGCCGGTGAGCGCGAGGCGGCCCGCGAGGAGTACCGGCTCGCCGCCCGGCGCACCCTCAGCCTGCCGGAACGCCGCTATCTGGAGTCCCGCGCCCGCTGAGCTCGCACGATATCCTCGTGGCATCATGCTCGACGACTCTCTGCGCGCCGACTGCGCCAACTGTTTCGGCCTGTGCTGCGTGGCCCTGCCGTTCGCCCGCTCGGCGGACTTCGCCATCGACAAGGAGGCCGGCCGGCCCTGCCCGAACCTGCGCGAGGACTTCGGCTGCGGCATCCACACGCGGCTGCGGCAGAAGGGCTTCACCGGCTGCACGGTCTACGACTGCTTCGGCGCCGGGCAGAAGGTCGCGCAGGTCACCTATGGCGGGGTCGACTGGCGGCAGGAGTCGGCCGGGCAGATGTTCGCCGTCTTCCCGGTGATGCGCCAGCTCCACGAGCTGCTGTGGTACCTCGCCGAGTCGCTCGAGCACCCCGCCGCCGAGCCGGTGCACGAGGAGCTGCGCAAGGCGCTCGACCACGTCGACGGCCTCACCCGGCAGCCGCCGGAGCGCCTGCTTGAGCTGGACGTGACGCAGGTGCGCGGCGAGGTCAACACGCTGCTGCTGCGGGTCAGCGAGCTCGTGCGCGCCGGGAGCGGCCGTAAGCAGAAGAACCGCCGCGGCGCCGACCTCATGGGCGCCAAGCTCAGGGGCGCCGACCTGCGCGGAGCCAACCTGCGCGGCGCCTACCTCATCGGCGCCGACCTGCGGGGCGCCGACCTGCGCCAGGCCGACCTGATCGGCGCGGACCTGCGGGGCGCCGACGTCAGGGGCGCGCGGCTGGCCGGCAGCCTGTTCCTGACCCAGTTCCAGGTCAACGCCGCCGCCGGTGACGCCGCGACCACACTGTCCGGCGCGCTGATCCGGCCCGATCACTGGAGTTAGCCGGTCAGGCGGGCGGCCCTGCCGTACAGGTAACGCTGTTCCTGAAGGCTGGCGGTGCGGGCGGCGGCGAGCTCGTAGCCGGCCCGCGCGCCCTCGCGATCACCCGCCATCTCCAGCAGATGCGCCCGTACGGCGTGCAGCCGGTGATGGCCGCGGACGCGCGGATCGGCGCCCAGCTCCTCCAGCAGGTCGAGACCGGCGCGCGGGCCCCGGCACATGGCGACGGCGACGGCGTGGTTGAGCGCGGCCATCGGGTTGCCGGACAGCTCCATCAGCACCCCGTACAGGGCGGCGATCTGCGGCCAGTCGGTCTCCCGCTCGCTCGGCGCCTCGTCGTGGAGGGCGGCGATCGCCGCCTGCACCTGGTACGGCCCCGCCGGCCCCTTGGGCAGCGCCCCGCCGACCAGCGCCACCCCCTCCTCGATGTAGTCCCTGCGCCACAGCGTCCGGTCCTGCTCGGCCAGCGGCACCAGCTCACCGCCGGGCCCGTCGCGCGCGGGCGTCCTGGCGTCGGTCAGCAACATCAGCGCAAGCAGGCCGGCCACCTCGCCGTCGCCGGGCAGCAGCCGGTGCACGATCCTGGCCAGCCGGATGGCCTCGGCCGCCAGCTCGGGTCTGACCAGGCTCGGTCCCGACGTGCTCGCGTACCCCTCGGTGAAGATCAGGTACAGCACGCGCAGCACCGCCGCCAGCCGTTCGCCGCGCTCGGCCTCGGCGGGCAGCCGGAAGGGCAGGCCGCTGGCCTTGACGCGCTGCTTGGCGCGGGTGATGCGCCGGCCCATGGCCGGCTCCGGCACGAAGAACGCGCGGGCGATCTCCCGCGTGGTCAGGCCGCCGACCGTGCGCAGGGTGAGCGCGACCTGGAGGTTCGGCGCGAGTGCCGGGTGGCAGCACAGGAACAGCAGGATCAGCGTGTCGTCGCCGTCGGCGGGCCGCCGGTCGGCCGCGGGGGACTGCCGGTCCTCGGGCAGCGCCCAGGTGGCGACCTCGTCCTCGCGCCGCTGCCTGGCCTGCTCACTGCGCAGCAGGTCGGTCAGCCGGCGCGAGGCGACGGTGATCAGCCAGGCGCGCGGGTTGTCCGGCAGTCCCTCCCGCGGCCACTGGCCCGCTGCCGCGATGAGCGCCTCCTGGACGGCGTCCTCGGCCAGGTCGAAGTGGCCGTAGCGGCGCACGAGCGCGCCGAGGACCTGCGGCGCCAGCTCGCGCAACAGGTCCTCGGCCGGGATGCCCGCCACTAGCCCAGGTGGTCGCCGGCGCCGTCGACGATCGGGCGGATGTCGGCGTACGCCCTGGCGCGCGCGTGACCCGGCGCCGGGCAGTCGCCGAGCCGGGCGGCGAGCTCGGTGGCCCGGTCGAAGCTCGCGCACTCGACGATGGTGTATCCGGCCAGCACCTCGGTGGTCTCGGCGTAGGGCCCGTCGGTGACGAACGGCACGCCGTCCTTGCTGCCGACCCGCCGGGTGTGGACCGGGGCGGCCAGGCCGCGCGCGTCGACGAACTCGCCGGACTCGACCAGCTCCTGGTTCCAGGCCCCCATGAACGCGGTCATCGCGGCGAAGTCCTCGGCGCTCCACCCGGGGTTGCCCTCGCTGCCCTTGCCGGCCAGGGCGTCGTAGTCCTGCTGGGAGGCGTAGAGCATGATCATGTACTTCATGGTTTTCCCTCTTCCGTGACCGGCGCCGCCGCGGCGCCTCTCACCCGGGACGTCGGAGCCACGCGGCCCGCTCCGACACATCCTGGCCGACTTTTTTGTACCGTGGTGGCATGAGTTGGCGACATTGACCTGAACCGAGGCTCTACGCCTACACCTTCACCGCGGAGTTCGTGCTCTTCTACCCGGTCTACGCGGTGTACTTCACCCAGACCGGCCTGTCGGCCGCCGAGGTCTCCTCGCTGTTCGCGATCTGGTCGGTGGCCGGGTTCGTGCTGGAGATCCCGTCCAGCGTGTGGGCCGACCGGTTCTCGCGCCGGCGCCTGCTGGTGCTCGCGCCGCTGGTGACCTCGGCCGGGTTCGCGCTCTGGACGTTCGTGCCGGCGTACTGGGCGTTCGCCGCCGGGTTCGTGCTGTGGGGCGCGGGGGCGGCCATGCAGTCGGGCACGTTGCAGGCGCTGGTCTACGAGGAGCTCGGCCGCCTTGGCCGGACCGGTGACTACGCGCGGCTGATCGGGCGCTCCGAGGCGCTCGCCTCGCTCGCCGCCGTCGCGGCCAGCCTGCTGGCCGCGCCCGTCCTCGCCGCCGGCGGCTATCTGGCGGTCGGCCTGGCCAGCGTCGCGGTCGGCCTGCTGGGCGCCCTCACCGGAAGCCTGCTGCCCGAGTCGCGCCCGCCCGCAGCCGAGCGCGCCGAGGCGTCCTACCTGTCCGTCCTGCGCACCGGCCTTTCCGAGGTACGGCGGGCGCCGGCCGTCGGCCGGGTGCTGGTGCTCCTCGCGGTGGTGACCGGGCTGACCTCGATCGATGAGTACCTGCCGCTCCTGGCCACCGCCGGTGGGGCCACGACGCCGGTGGTCGCGTTGCTGATCGGGCTGGTGATCGCGGGCATCGCGGCGGGCGGCTGGCTGGCCGGGTACGGCGCCCGGCTGCTGCCCCTGATCCTGGCGGCCGGCGCCCTGGCACTCGGCGGCGGCGCGGTCTTGAGCGGGCCCGGCGGTGGTGCGGCTGGGCTCTGGGCGGGGTTCGTGGCGATCGCGGTGGCGTTCGCGGCCTTCTACTGGGCGGTCGCGGTGCTGGACGCGCGCCTGCAGGACACGATCGGCGACGAGGCGCGGGCGACCGTGACCTCGATGGCGGGGCTGGGATCGGAGGTGGCGGCGCTCGGGGTGTTCGCGTTCTACGGGTTCGGATCGGGGTGGGCGCCGCCGTGGGTGCTGGTCGCGCTGGTGGCGGTGCCGTACCTGGCGATGGCGGTGGCGAGCCGTCGCTGAACGGGGGCCGGGCGGCGGCGATCACAAGCGTCGCCGCCGCCGTCGGCGGGTCCTGGTGGACTAGCAGGAGCGGGAGAGCGCGCAGTAGATGGGCCGCTTGAGCTTCTTGATGATCTTCTTGTACACGTACGGGATGTCGTTCTCGAAGATGTCGGAGTAGGTGTTCCAGCCGCCTCGCGCGCCCTGTTCCAGCTTCCTCCACACCCACAGGCCGCCGGAGCGCACCAGCGCCTCGCAGGCCAGCCGCATCTTCCAGCCCTTGGCCCGGCTGCAGGCGCCCAGGGCGGCCAGTTCCGCCGAGTTCCCGGACATGACGGCGGCGGCCGAGACGGGCACCGGATGTGCCGGGGCCGAGGCCGCCTGCGCGGTGGCCGGTGCGCCGATGCTCAGGACGGCCGCGGTCAGGAAGGCCGCCGCCAGCTTCTTGGTGTGATTCATGTTGCGCCCCTTCGTGCTCGTTCGGAGATCGGTGGCAGGAAGGTAGGGCGCGGCGGGTTGAAGAATTGTTGAGCGCGTGTTGAGCTCAGCCCGGCCGGGTCGTCGAGGCCGTCCTCCGGTCCGCGGGAACGTCCGGGTTGCTGCCGAGGGCGATGAACCAGCGGCCGTCCTGGCGCTCCAGGGTCAGCGTCTCGCTGTACCTGCCGCCGGTTCCGGCCCCTGCCAGCTCGGCCCGTACGGCCTTCGGCGTGATGTCGCTGCTGAGCTCGACGGAGGTCAGCTTGATCGCCTTTCCGCCGTACGCGGCCAGCCGCCGCCGGATGTCTTCTGCGGGGTCGTTGAGCGGCGGCGCGAGCCGGGCGACGGCCCGGTGGTCGGCGGCGTTGAGCCCGGCGACGTAGGCGTCGACCGCGGCGCGCGGGTCGGCCGCCCCGGGCTCCGGCTGGGTTGCGCACCCGGCCGCGAGCAGGTATCCGGCGAGCGCAACGCGTGCGAATGACGGGATACGGGACATGGTGCGGATCCTAACGCCGGCCTACCGCGGAAGGTTGACCCTCGTACCGCCGAAGTCGCAGGGAAAAGTTCGATCTTCGGCGGTATGGGCGGGGAAGCGATGCCCTCGTAGCCTCGTGTGGGTCTGGACCGCCGCGACCGGCCTCAGCACCGGAGACCGTCCGCGGCCACGACGTGACGCGCTCGCTCGGCGGCCCGCACGGGGGCGGGGCCGGCTGCTTCGGGTCACGGCGGCGGCGCGCCCGTCACTGGCGCCGGGGCGCCACCAGGCCGCACTCGTAGGCGAAGGCCACCGCCTGGGCCCGGCTGGACAGCCCCAGCTTGGCCATCGCCCGGTTGAGATGGGTCTTGACGGTGGCCTCGCTCACGATCAGCCGGGCGGCGATCTCGCCGTTGGACAGGGCGCGGCCCACGAGCGTGAGCACCTCGGTCTCGCGGCCGGTGAGCGGGGCCAGGTCCGGGATGGGCCCGGCGGCGTCGGGCTCGGGCTGGAAGGTCTCGATGAGGCGCTGGATGAGACCGGGAGAAAGGAGGCTGTCGCCGGCGGCCACGGTGCGGATGGCGGCCAGCAGGCGTTCCGGCTGCGTCTCCTTCAGCAGGAAGCCGCACGCTCCGGCGCGCAGGGCCTGGTAGACGTACTCGTCGATGTCGAAGGTGGTGAGGATGAGCACTTGGGGCGGAGGCTGCTCGGCGGCGGCCAGGATCTGCCGGGTCGCGCTGATGCCGTCCGAGACGGGCATGCGAATGTCCATGAGGATGACGTCGGGCCGGGTGGTGGCGGCCAGGGCCACGGCTTCCTCGCCGTCGCTCGCCTCGCCGACGACCTCCAGGCCGGGAGCGGCGCGGATGAGGGCGGCCAGTCCGGCGCGGATCAGGATCTGATCGTCGGCGACCAGCACCTTGATCATAAGTGTCACCAGCCAGTCGTCCGCCGCGGGGCCTACGTGGGTACCAGCAAACCATGATCTTCCAGCAAAGCGTGACATGTCAGTACAGCGCGATCAAGCCGAACGGTGACGATGCGATCCATGCCCCCGCCCGCGGCCCTCGTCGCCTTCGCCAGGAAACATCCCACGTTCGTCGACGGCCTGCTCGCCATGACGCTGACCTGGGGTTCCTGGGTGTGGCCGGTGCTCGCCCCGCATCCGCTCGACCGCCGGCCGGACGCGCTCGCGCTTCTGCTCTGCGCCCTGGTCAACCTCCCGCTGACCTGGCGCAGGCGGTGCCCGGCGCCGGTGCTGGTGATCTCCTGCGCCGCGGCGTTCGCCTACCACGCCCTGGGCTTTCACTATGGGGCGAACTCGATGGGCCCGCTGCTCGCGCTGTACTCCGTCGTCGTCCACCACTCCCGGCGGGCCGCCCTGCCCGCGGGCGCGCTCGTGCTGGCCGAGTGGATCTACGCCAACGCCCTGCCGGGACAGGCGTGGACGGCCGCCTGGTACTCCGCCATCGTCATCGGCTGGACCGTCGCGTTCGCGTTCGGCATGCGCACGCTCAAGGTGCGCAACGCCCAGCTCGCCGACCTGGCCGACCAGTTGCGCAGGGAGAAGGCGGTCGCGGCCAGGCAGGCGGTCACCGAGGAACGGGTGCGCATCGCGCGGGAACTGCACGACGTCGTCGCCCACCACATGTCGGTGGTCTCCGTACAGGCCGGGCTCGGCCACTACGTCATCCGGTCGGACCCGGCCACGGCCGAGGACACGCTGCGCACCATCGCCGAGACCAGCGGCGAGGCGCTGGCCGAGATGCGCCGCATGCTGTCGGTGCTGCGCATCGAGGTGGACGACGGCACCGCGCAGCCGTACAGTGCGGCGCCGAGTCTTGACCACCTCGACGGCCTGGTGCAACGCGTGCGGGCGGCAGGTGTCGAGACGGAGGTGACGGCCGGCGGCGAGCGGCGGGCGATCTCCTCGGGCATGAGCCTGTGCGTGTACCGCGTCATCCAGGAGGCGCTCACCAACGTCATCAAGCACGCGCCGGGGGCGCGGGCCGAGGTGTCGCTGCTGTACTCCGGCGACACGCTGAGCGTGAGCGTGCGCAACGACGGCCGCCCCGGCGCCCCGCCGCCGGGACCGGACGGGCACGGGCTGATCGGGATGACCGAGCGGGTGAAGCTGTACCACGGCTCGCTGAGCGCCGGACCCCTGCTGACCGGCGGCTTCGTGGTCCGCGCCACCTTTCCGCTGACCGCGGGGGAGGGGTGAGGTCAGGCGGGCGGGCCCGTGGATCCGCGCGCCACGAGGGCGGGCGGGAAGACGTGGTCGACGTGCGGGGTGTGGTAGCCCTGCAGGCGTTCCCACAGCGCGGTGGCCACGGCGCCGGCCATCTGCTCCACCGGCTGGCGGACGGTGGTGAGCGGCGGGTTGCTGTGCGCGGCGAGATAGGTGTCGTCGTAGCCGACCACCGACAGGTCGCCGGGCACCGACAGCCCCGCCTGCCGGGCGGCGGCCAGGACGCCGAGTGCCATGAGGTCGCTGCCGGCGATGACCGCCGTGACGCCCGCGTCGATGAGGCGCAGGCCCGCGGCGTGGCCGCCGGTCAGCGAGTAGTCGGTCTCGGCGTAGAGGGCGTCGTCCACGGAGCCGAACCAGCGGCGCATCTCCCGGCCGTAGCCGCGCAGGCGGTTCTGGGAGGGGCGCAGGTAGCCCTGGCCGCCCGCGAGTCCGATGCGGGTGTGGCCGAGCGCGCGCAGGTGGGCGACGGCCATCGCGGCCCCCGCGGCCTCGTCGGTGGTGACGGTCGAGACGGGCAGGTCGGGAACGTGCCCGCCGACCAGCACCATCGGCAGCTGCTGCTGGTGTAGCTGCCAGTAGAAGCCGTGGTCGGCCGAGGGGTTCGCGTGCCGCCCCGAGACCAGGACGAGCCCCTGGATGCGCTGCCGGACCAGCGAGGCGATGTAGTCGAGCTCGGTCGGCCCCTGCTTGGTGGAGCTGCCGATCAGCGCGGTGACGCCGTGCCCGCCGAGCTTGGTCTCGATGGCCCCGGCCAGCAACGGGAAGACCGGGTTGTCCAGCTCCGGCACGATGATGCCGACGAACGGCTGCGACACCGGCGCGGGCGCGACCATGCCCTGCTCACGCATAGCCTGCAGCACCCGGGCGCGGGTCTCCTCCGCGACCCCGGGACGGTCGTTGAGCACGCGGCTGACCGTCGCCGCGCTGACGCCGACGCGCTTGGCGATCGTGCGAACCGACAGTCGTGCCACGGGGACTCCAGAAACCGTTGAAACATGTTGCGCGACGTTGCCGCACCTGAGGGAGGCTGCTTAGGCTCCTGACCATCAAAGCAGGTAAAGGGAGCGTTAACAGCATGGTCCAGCCGGAAACACTTTGCAACACAGTGGCACACCACGACGGTTCGCCGCTGTATGTCTCCGACCCCTCGCCCGGACTGGGCGACCGGGTCGAGGTGTTCGCCCGCACGGCCGGCGCGCTGGGGACCCGGCGCGTCTTCGTCCGCAGCGCCCCCGACGGCGAGCCGGCGTTCACCGAGGCGACGGCCGACCGCGTCACCCCTGAGGAGACCTGGTGGCGGGCCACGCTGCGGGTGGTCAACCCCGAGTGCGGCTACCGCTTCCTGCTGCACACCGACTCGGGACCGCTGTGGCTGAGCGCCGCGGGACTCTCGCGCACCGAGGTCACCGACGCCGCCGACTTCACCCTCACCGCCTACCCGCCGCCGCCCGCCTGGGCCGCCGACGCGGTGATCTACCAGATCTTCCCCGACCGGTTCGCCCGTTCCGAGCGGCCGCGCGGCCCCCTCCCGTCGTGGGCGCGCCCCGCCGCATGGGACGAGCCCATCCCGTACGGCAGGCCGCACGCCCTCCAGCAGATCTACGGCGGCGACCTGTGGGGCGTGGCCGAGCGCCTCGACCACGTCGAGACCTTGGGCGCGAACCTCGTCTACCTCACCCCGTTCTTCCCCGCCCGCTCCAACCACCGCTACGACGCCAGCACCTTCGACCACGTCGACCCGCTCCTGGGCGGCGACGAGGCGCTGAAGTCGCTCACCGCCCGGGCCCACGCCCGCGGCATGCGGGTCATCGGCGACATCACGCTCAACCACTCGGGCGACGCCCACGACTGGTTCGTCACGGCCAGGAACGACCACGCCAGCAGGGAACGGGACTTCTACTACTTCGACGGCGACGACTACGCCACCTTCGCCGGGGTGAAGAGCCTGCCCAAGTTCGACCACCGCTCGGCGGAGCTGCGCCGCCGCCTGGACGCCGTGATCGCCCGCTACCCCGAGGAGTACGGCCTGGACGGCTGGCGCGTCGACGTCGCCCAGTCCGCCGGACGCCACGGCGCGGTCGAGCTGAACGCCCAGGTCGCTACCGCCACCAGGGCGGCGCTCGGCGACGACAGGCTGCTGCTGGCGGAGAACCAGTTCGACGCCTCCTCCGCGCTGCGCGGCGACGGCTGGCACGGGACCATGGCCTACGCCGGCTTCGCCCGCCCGGTGTGGTCGTGGCTGGCCAGGGAACGTTCCACCGAGTTCTGGGGCACGCCGGGCCCCATCCCCGCCTACGGCGGCCACGACCTGGCGGCCGTCATGCGCGCGTACGCCGCCCGCATCCCCTGGCGCTCCCACGCGCACAACCTCACGCTGCTCGGCTCGCACGACACCGCCCGCTTCCGCTCGATCGCCGGCCGCGACCACCAGCACCTCGGCGCCGCCCTGCTGTTCACGCTGCCCGGCCTGCCCATGGTCTTCGCCGGCGACGAGGTCGGGGTCGAGGGCGTGCACCTGGAGGACGGCCGCCGCCCCTTCCCCTGGGACCCGGCCGCGCAGGACCACGGCACCCACCGCCTCTACCGCGAGCTGATCGCCCTGCGCCGCGGCCGGGAGGCGCTGCGCCGCGGCGGGCTGCGCTGGCTGCGCGCCGAGCGGGACGTGGTGCTCTTCGAGCGGGCGGCGCCGGGGGAGACGCTGCTGATCCAGGTCAGCAGGAACGCCCACGCCCCGATGCCCGCACCCGCCGCGCTCGCCGGCCTGCTCGGCGCCCCCGACCTCGCACCGGGCGAGCCCATGCCCGCCGACGGGCCCGCCTTCCACATCTGGGAGACCGCACGATGATCGAAACCCTGACCGGCGTACGCTCGCGGGCGCTGGGCAACTCCCGCGACGTCTTCGTCTACCTGCCGCCCGGCCACGACCCGGCGGCGGGGCCGTACCCCGTGGTGATCTTGCAGGACGGGCAGCACGTGTTCGCCGGAGCGGGCCTGAGCCCGAGCTGGCGGGTGGACGAGACGCTCGACGACCTGATCGGGCGCGGTCTGCTGCCGCCGCTCGTCGCCGTCGGCGTCTCCAACGCCGGTGACCAGCGCGGCAACGAGTACTCGCACGTGGCGCCCTACCCGCGCGACCCGGACGGCGTGTGCAGGGGCGAGCTGTACGAGGAGTTCCTGATCGGGGAACTGCTGCCGGCGCTGCGCGAGCGTTACGCGGTCACCGCCGACCCGGCCGCCACCGCCGTCATGGGCTCGTCGATGGGCGGGCTGGTCAGCTACCACCTGGCCTTCCGGCGGCCGGAGGTGTTCGGCCTGGCCGCGGCGCTCTCGCCGTTCCTCGTCTTCGTGGACCCGCGCACGCTCGAAGAGACCCCCGTCTACCGGCGCTTCGAGGCCCGCGGCCCGCGCCGGGTATGGCTGGACATCGGCGGCATGGAGGGCCTGATCATGGTCAGGCCGGTCCGCGAGCTCGCGGAGCACCTGCTCGACCTCGGCTACGCGCCCGACGAGGAACTGCGCTACCTGCACGAGCCGTCCGCGCCGCACCACGAGGACGCCTGGGCCGCGCGCGCCGGCAGCGCGCTCCTGCATCTCTTCGGTACGGCGGGCCCGCCCGTCCTGCTGTCGGCCACCGGCGGCGAGACCGCCACCGGCCAGGACCTCGACGTCGCGCCCATCGCCGAACGCGCCGACGGCTGCGTGTACTCAGCCCTCGGCGCGCAGGTGACCTGGCAGCCGGCCGGCCCGCTCAAGAGCGCCGGCCACGCCCTGCTCCAAGGCGTCGAACCCGGCGCAGCGCGGGTCGTCGCCCGCACCGGCGAGCTGGAGGTGAGCGAGCGGGTCACCGTCGTCGACGGCGCCCCCGGCGCGCTGCTCGACGTCACGGTCGTGGTCCCCCTCGACACCCCCGACGACTCGCCCGTCTACTTCTCCGGCCTGGTCACCACCAAGGTCGCGCCCGGCGTCCACCACGGCGTCTGGCGGCTGCCGCGCGGCGTCGGCCTGAACGGCACCGTCGGGCGCGGCTGGCGCCGCGACGGCCTCGACACCGACGGCTTCCCCATCCGAACCCCCCTGAGGCACGACGCGGACCGGCGCGTGTGGGTACGCGTCGCGAGCTGGAGCGATCCGGCCCAGAACGACCCGCACGCCGGATCCTGAGGAGCGACCATGCGCAAGCTCACCGTACTCGCGGCCACCACTCTGCTCGTCGCGGGCTGCGCCGCGGAGAAGTCGGCGGCCCCGCCCCCCGCCACGCTCACCGTCTGGGCCGACGACAGCCGGGCCGCGCCGTTGCAGCGGATCGCCGCGACGTTCGAGAAGGACCGCGGCGTCCAGGTCAAGATCGTGCAGAAGGCCATGGGCAACCTGCGCGACGACTTCGTCTCCCAGGCGCCCTCCGGCCAGGGGCCCGACGTCATCGTCGGCCCGCACGACTGGCTGGGCAAGCTGGTGCAGAACGGCGTCGTCGCGCCGCTCGACCTGTCGGCCAAGGCGGCGCTGTTCTCCGCGGCGGCCATGCGGGCCATGACCTACGACGGGCAGACGTACGGCCTGCCGTACGCGATCGAGAGCGTGGCCGTGCTGCGCAACACCAAGCTCGTCCCCACCGCGCCCGCCACCTTCGACGAGCTGGTGGCGCGCGGGAAGAGCCTGGTGAAGGCGGGTAAGAGCACGTATCCGGTCGGGCTGCCCGTCGACCCCAAGGCGGGCTCGCCCTTCCACCTGTACGCGCTGCAGACCTCCTTCGGCTCGCAGGTCTTCGGCCCGGACGGCGAGCTGGAGATCGACAACCCGGGCGGGCTGAAGTTCGCGGCCTACCTGAAGCGGCTGGCCGCGGACAAGGCCGTCTCGACCTCGCTGACCGGCGACATCGCGACCAACGCCTTCGTCAAGGGCGAGACGCCGTTCCTGGTCACCGGTCCGTGGGACGCGCCCGCGCTGGCCAAGGCGGGCGTGCCGTTCGCCGTGGACCCGGTGCCCCCCGCGGGCCCGGAGAAGGCGCGGCCGTTCGCCGGCGTGCAGGGCTTCTTCGTCAGCGCCAAGAGCGCCAACCCGATCCTGGCCAACGACTTCCTCGTCAACTACCTGGCCACGCCGCAGGCGCAGAAGGCGCTGCACGCTGCGGGCGGGCGGCCTCCGGCGATGACCTCGGTGCGCGAGGAACTGGCCGGTGACCCGGTCCTGGCCGGGTTCGCCGAGGCCGCCGCAGACGGCGTGCCGACGCCGAACGTGCCCCAGATGGACGCCGTCTGGGCCGACTGGGGACTGTCCCAGCTCGCGATCATCACCGGCCGGGGCGAGCCCGCCGAGCTGACCAGGAAGGCCGCGGAGCGCATCCGCGCGAAGATCGGGTCCTGATGCGCGCGCTTCGCTTTCTGCCGCTCGCCGTCGCCGACGCGCTGGCCGTCTACGGACTGGTGGCGCTCGGCGGGCAGCGCTCGTGGTGGATGTTCGCGCTGCTGCTGGCCGGGACGGTGGCCGTCAACGCGATCTACCTGAGCAAGCGGGCGGTCCCCGCCAAGTACCTGGCGCCGGGAATCGTGCTGCTGCTGATCTACCAGGTGTACGTGGTGCTCTACACCGGCTACGCCGCCTTCACCAACTACGGCGACGGCCACAACGCCACCAAGTCCGACGCGGTCGCGGCGATCCTGGCCGCCAGCGAGGTCAAGACCGGCGAGAGCCGGCCGATCCGGGTGGCGGAGAAGGACGGCGAGCTGGGCTTCCAGAGCGGGCCGGGGTGGCGGGCGCTGCCGTACGCGGAGATCGTGGCCAGGCAGGCGGAGATCGTCAAGTTGCGGGTCCCGGCCGAGGGCGGCGTGCTGAAGACCGCCGACGGGGTGACGGCCGCGCTGTACCGGCCCACCCTGACCTACGCCGGCGGCGTCTTCACCGACCGGGCGGGAACCGTCTACCGCGACGACGGGCGCGGCGCCTTCACCTCGGCCGGCGGGCGGTCGCTGAGCCCCGGCTGGAAGGTCTTCGTCGGCGCCGAGAACTTCACCAGTGTGCTCACCAACGCCGAGATCCGCGGGCCGTTCCTGGGCGTGCTGGTCTGGACGTTCGTGTTCGCCGCGCTGTCGGTCGCGCTGAGCTTCGGCTTCGGGCTGGTGCTCGCGCTGATCCTGGACGGCTATCGCGTCTACCGCTCGCTGCTGGTCTTCCCGTACGCGTTCCCGGCGTTCATGGCGGCGTTGCTGTGGCAGGGGCTGCTCAACACCGACCACGGGTTCGTCAACGAGGTGCTGCTGGGCGGTGCCACCGTGCCGTGGCTGTCCGATCCCTGGCTGGCCAGGCTGAGCGTGCTGGCGGTCAACGTGTGGATCGGGTTCCCGTACATGTTCCTGATCTGCACGGGGGCGTTGCAGGCGGTGCCGCGCCAGCTCGCCGAGGCGGCCCAGGTCGACGGGGCGGGTCCGTGGCGGGTCCTGGCGTCGGTACGGCTCCCGCTCCTGCTGGCCTCGACGGCGCCCGCGCTGGTGGCCACGTTCGCGTTCAACTTCAACAACTTCAACGTCATCTACATGCTCACCGGCGGCGGTCCCCGCGACACCGGGGCGCCGATCGACGTGGGCTCGACGGACCTGCTGATCTCGCTGGTGTACAAGCTGGCCTTCGGCGGGACCTCACGAAACTACGGCCTGGCCTGCGCGGTCTCGATCCTGATCTTCGCGGTGATCGCGGCGGTGTCGCTGGCCGGGTTCCGGCGGGCCAGGCGGCTGGAGGCGGCGTCATGAAGGTCTGGAGACACCTGACCGGCGTGCTGGCCTCGGTGGTCGCGTTGTTCCCGCTGGTGTTCGTGCTGGCCGCCTCGCTTAACCCGAGCGGGACGCTGACCGGCTCGAACGACCTGTTCGCCGAGGTGACCTGGCAGCACTACGCGACGCTGTTCACCGACGCGCTGCACCCGTTTCCCCGCTGGTTCGTGAACTCGCTGGTGATCGGGGTCTCGACGGCGGCCGGATCGGTGTTCATGGGCGCCTGCGCCGCGTACGCCTTCTCGAGGTTCCGCTTCCGCGGCCGTGAGAGCGGCCTGGTGGGCCTGGTCTTCATCCAGATGTTCCCCCAGGTGCTGGCCTACGTCGCGATTTTTCTGCTTTTGTCGGCATTTAAGGAGGTGTTTCCGCCGCTGGGGCTGGGCAGCACGCTGGGCCTGATCATGGTGTACCTGGGTGGCGCGCTCGGCGTGAACACCTATCTCATGAAGGGCTTCTTCGACTCCATCCCCCGCGAGCTCGACGAGTCCGCCCAGATGGACGGAGCCTCGCACGCGCAGGTCTTCTTCCTGATCCTGCTGCCGCTCGTGCGGCCCATCCTGGTCGTCGTCGCGCTGTTCTCCTTCGTGGCCACGATGAACGACTTCGTCATCGCCGGCCTCGTCCTGACCGACCCCGGGCAGCAGACGCTCGCCGTCGGCCTGTACCAGCTCGTCTCCTACCAGCTCGGGCAGAGCTGGGGCGTCTTCGCCGCCGGCGCCCTCATCGGCGCGCTGCCGGTGCTGATCCTCTTCCAGTTCCTGCAGCGCTACATCGTCGGCGGCCTGACCAGCGGCGCCGTCAAGGCCTGACCCAGCCAGCCCCGGGCTCGTGGGGGTGGCGGAGCGGTGTCAGTAGGGGAGCTTGCGCCCGGAGGGGGTGCGCAGATCCTGGTCCTGGCGCGGTGGGCGCGGACGCGGCCGGGGCAGCACGATCTTACGCATCGTGCTCTCCGGACACGGGCAGCTCGAACCACACGGCCTTGCCCTCGCCGGTGCGGACGAAGCCCCAGCAGCAGGCGAGCGCGTCCAGGAGGTAGAGCCCGCGGTGGCCCTCGGCGTGGACGGCCGGCTCGTGCCACGCGGGCGGCTGCGCGCTGGTGTCCTCGACCTCGCAGCGCATCAGGCCGTCGATGAGCCAGACGGTGAGCGTGACCGGGCCGGGGGCGTACCGCAGGGCGTTGGTGACCAGTTCGCTGACCAGCAGCACGCCGGTGTCGGTGTCGTGGAAGCCCCAGCTGTTGAGGTAGCCGGCCGTGTGGCGACGCGCCTCGGCGGCCGAGCGGAAGTGGGGCGGCAGAGACCACGACGCGATCGTGGACTCCTCGGGCGTCGTCAGCGTTTCCATGCCGCAAACCTGACGCTCGCGCTGCTCGGTCGGGCGGGTAGAGGGCAGTGCTGGCACATGGCACTTCCTAATGGTCTTGGTGCTTCCGCACCTGCGGCACGGGATACGTCACCGGACTTGGGGAGGCATCGGTGCTCATCTCGACAGACTAAAAACCGGACATACCTCCACCATGTGCATGATGCACATCCAAACCATTTTGATCAGTGCATTGTGTCGATAAACGCCCTCACGGGGTGGCGGCGATGATGCCGTTCAGCATGGCGCGGGCGCTCTGGAGTTCGTCGATGGCGCCGGTGATGCGGTCGCGTTCCTCGGCCAGGACGTCGACCAGCTCCGGGCAGCCGGGGGCGAGGATCTCGCCGCTGTCGACCATGCAGGGCAGCACCTCGGCGATGACGGCGGTGCCGAGCCCGGCGGCCAGCAGCGTCCTGATGCGGGCGACGGCGCGCACGTCGGTGTCGGCGTACTCGCGGTAGCCGCTGGAACGCCGGTGGGGGCGCAGCAGGCCCTGCTCCTCGTAGTAGCGCAGGGCGCGGATGCTGACCCCGGTACGGCCGGCCAGTTCTCCGATGCGCATGTGACCTCCGTCACCAACCTTTGACTCTCACGTCGATGTGAGGGTTTAGCTTAGCCGTCATGACTGATCTTCTTGAAACCGGACATGACACGGCAACCGTGGCGATCATCGGGCTCGGGCCCATGGGACGGGTGCTGGCCGAGGTCTACCTGGACCGCGGGCACCCCACGACCGTATGGAACCGCACCGCCGCCAAGGCCGAGCCGCTCGTCGCCCGCGGCGCCCGGCTCGCGGCGAGCGTGGACGAGGCGGTGGCCGCGGCCGATGTGACGATCGTGTGCCTGAACGACTACGCCGCCACGACCCGGGTGCTCGAGCCGGTGGGGGACGGGTTGCGGGGCCGTACCGTGGTGAATCTGACGTCGGGGACGCCGTCGGAGGCGCGCGAGATGGCGGCCTTGGCCGGTGAGCGCGGCGCGCGCTACCTCGATGGCGCGATCATGGTGCCGCCGCCGCTGGTCGGCGAGCCCGGCTCGGTGTTCCTCTACAGCGGCCCGCGCGAGGTCTTCGACGAGCACCGGGCCACGCTGGCCGGCGTGGGCGACCCCCGCTACCTCGGCGCGGCCGTCGAACTGGCGGTGCTCTACAACGTGGGCCTGCTGGAGATGATGTACGCCACCATGAACGGCTGGCTGCACGCCACGGCGCTGATCGACGCGGCGGACCTTCCGGTCGGGGACTTCGCCGAGCTGGCGTTCGGCTGGTTCGTGCCGATGATGTTCGGCCCGTCCACGGCCGGGATGGCGGCCGCGCTGGCGGAGGGCAGCTACCCCGGCGACCTCGGCACGCTGGAGATGAACCTCACCGCCCTGGAGCACGTCACCCGCACGAGCGTCGAGCAGGGCGTCCCGGCCGAGCAGCCGCGGCTGATGCTGGAGCTCGCCGAGCGGGCCGTCGCGCAGGGCCGCGGCGACCAGAACTACCTCGCGGTATACGAGGTCTTCAAGAAACGCGCGGCAGACGCTGGTTTTCCGGCCTCTAGCATGTCCAGGTGACCTCCTACGACGACGACGCGTTCGAGTACCTGGACTTCTCCGCCCTGCCGCAGCGCCAGCAGCGGATCCTGGCCACGATCCGGGACTGGGCGATCCGGTACGGCTACCCGCCGAGCGCCCGAGAGATCGGCCGGGCGGTCGGGCTCCGGTCGTCGTCGTCGGTGTCGAAACACCTGAGAAGTCTGGAGGACAAGGGTTTCCTGCGCCGGAGCGACACGATGACCCGGCCCATCGACCTGCGGCTGTTCCTGGGTGGCGCGGCGCCGAAGCAGGACACGGGCCTGGTGAGCGTGCCCGTGGTCGGCGACATCGCCGCGGGCACGCCCATCCCGGCCGACGAGCACGTGGACGACACGCTGACCCTGCCCCGCGATCTCACCGGGCGGGGCACCGTGTTCGGCCTGCGCGTCCGCGGCGACTCGATGATCGACGCCGCGATCTGCGACGGCGACCTCGTCGTGGTACGCCAGCAGGCCGAGGCCCACACGGGCCAGATCGTCGCGGCGATGATCGACGGCGAGGCTACCGTCAAGGTGTTCAGGCGGCGGGGCGGGCACGTCTACCTCGAACCCCGCAACCCGGCCTACGACGTCATCGACGGCGACGACGCCGTGGTGCTGGGCATCGTGGTGAGCGTCCTGCGCAGCGTCTGAGTCATCCGCCGAAGGCGGCGGCGCGGGCGTGGTCCTGGGCCAGGTTTTCCTGCCGTTCGCCCCATCCGGCCGTCTCGCGCAGGCGGGCGAACTCGAGGTCCAGGCTGGTGTCCGAGGTGGTGCGGGCGTCGGTGCTGATCGTCACGGCGAGGCCGGCCGCCAGCAGCCGCGTCGCGGGGTGCCGGGCGAGGCTGGGGACGGCGCCGGTCTGCACGTTGCTGGTCGGGCACATCTCCAGCGTGATGTGGTCGGCGCGGAGCCGTTCGAGCAGGGCCTCGTCCTCGGCGCACCGCACGCCGTGCCCGATCCGGCGGGCGCCGAGCACCTCGACGGCCTCCCACACGCTGGCCGGGCCGGCGGCCTCGCCGGCGTGGACCGTGCACGGCAGGTCCGCCCGGTGGGCGAGGTCGAAGGCGGGCCGGTGCGGCGCTGCCGGGTACAGGCGCTCGTCGCCGGCCAGGTCCAGGCCGCTGACCACCTCGCGCCGCCGGACCGCCGTCTCGGCCACGGCCACGCTCTCGTCCGGGCTCTGGTGCCGCAGGCAGCACAGCAGGAGGGCGGTGGACACGCCCGTCGTCGCGCGGCCTTCCGCGAGGCCCTCGGCCACGGCGGTGACGGCCTCGTCGAGTGTCATGCCCTGGCGGCCGTGCAGTTGCGGCGCGAACCTGGCCTCGCCGTGGACGACGCCGTCGGCGCTCCAGTCCTCGACCAGCTCGCGGGCCGCGCGGCGCAGGGCGTCCGGGGTCTGCAGGACCTGAAGCGGCAGGTCGATGTAGGTGAGGTAGCGGCTCAGGCTGCCGCAGCGGGCGGGCGCGACGACCAGATCCCGGACGGGGCGGTCGAGGGTGAGGCCCTGGCCGCGGGCCAGGTCGGCGACCGTGGCCGGGCGCAGCGAGCCGTCCAGGTGGCAGTGCAGCTCGTGGCGGGTGTTCATGGGCGGACCTCGCGGGCGCAGGCGTCGAAGAGCATGTGCTTGAAGCCCTGCTCGTCGACGCGGCGTACCAGCGTGACGTTGGGCGGGGGAGCGGTGCGGCGGCGGTCGATGATGAGCTGGCCGCGGGTCTCGTCGCCGAGGGCGACGTCCGCGTGTACGGTCTCCCGTTCCAGGACCAGCTCGGGGCGCAGCGCGACGGCCATGGCGAGGGGGTCGGGCAGGTCGTAGCCGGCCAGCCCGGTGACGTCGCGGGCCCAGTCGGCCACGGTCCTGTTGATGCGATGGGCGAACACGGCCAGCGGGGTCCCGAGCTCCTCCAGGCGGCGCTGGTCGGCGGGGGTCATGACGGCGTCCTGGCGGGAGACGTCCCAGCCGATCCAGGTCACGGTCTCGGGCGTGGCCTCCTGAAGAACCACGCGGGCGGCCTCGGGGTCGGCCCAGACGTTGAACTCCGCGGTGGGGGAGATGTTGCCGCGCAGGTCGGCGGCGCCGGCCATGCAGTACACGTGGCGAAAGCGCGACAGCAGCGCGCGGTCGCGCAGCAGCGCGGCGGCGAGGTTGGTGAGCGGTCCCAGGGTGACGAGCGTCAGCTCGCCGGGACGGCGGCGGGGCGATGACAGCAGGACGTCGACGGCGTGGTCCGGCTCGGGGCCGCGCACGGGGTCCGGCAGTTCGTGGCCGCCCATGCCGTCGTCGCCGTGCACGTGCTGGGCGGTGGACATGGGGCGGACGAGCGGACGTTCGCACCCGGCGTGGACGGGGACGTCGGCGCGCCCGGCCACCTGAAGGGTGACCAGCGCGTTGCGCGTGCCCGTGGCGAGCGGCACGTTGCCGGCCACCGTGGTGACGGCGCGGACCTCGCCGGGCGCGGCGAGCGCGAGCAGCAGCGCCACCGCGTCGTCGGAACCGGTGTCGGTATCGATGATCATGCGCACCTCGGGGTCTAATCGTTTAGATTGGCGAAATCTAAACGATGAGCTGTGAGACTGTAAACCGCCATGAACAAGCCGATCACCCTGGCCGACGTAGCCCGCCTGGCCGGCACCTCCACCGCCGTGGTCAGCTACGTGATCAACGACGGCCCCCGCCCCGTGGCCGCCGCCACCCGCGAACGGGTGCTGGCCGCGGCGGCCGAGCTCGGCTACCGCCCCAACCGCATCGCCCGCGCGCTGCGCTCACGCACCACCGGCGTGGTCGGCCTGATCCTGGCCGACGCGCCCAACCCCTACTTCGGCGCCCTGGCGGAACACGTCGAGCAGGCGCTCACCGAGCACGACCGCCTCATGCTCATCGGCAACGCCGGCTACTCCGCCGAACGCCAGCGCCACCTCGTCGAACGCTTCCTGGCCGCCCAGGTCGACGCCCTGGTGATCGTCTCGGCCGACGCCGCCGACGACGTCGCCCGGCACGCGGCGCAGGCCGGGGTGCCCGCTGTCTACCTGCACAACGGCCCGGCGGCCGGCAGCGCGCCCCTGGTCGCCGCCGACAACGAGCACGCGGTACGCGAGGCGCTCGCCCACCTGCGCGCGCACGGGCACCTCGACCCCGCCTTCCTCGCCGGCCCCCACGACACCGGCCCGGTGGGACTGCGCCGGCGGACCTGGCAGGACGGCGTCGCCCCCGGAGCCGTCCCGCTGCGCTCTACCTACTCCCGGGCCGACGCCGACGCCCTCACCCGCCGCCTCATCGCCGACGGAGCCATGCCCCGGGCGCTGATCACGGCGACCGACGAGCAGGCCGTCGGCGTGCTGTCCGGCGCCTGTGCCGCGGGGCTGGCCGTACCGGAGGGCCTGGCGGTGATCAGCCTGGACGGGACCCCCGACAGCGCCCACACCGCCCCCACGCTGACCGTCACCCGCCAACCGCTCGCCGCCATGGCCAGGCAGGCGGTCGCCCTTCTGTTCGACCGCGCGGCCCCCGTGCCCGCACCCCGAGCCACCCTCGTCGCGCGCCGCAGCTGCGGCTGCGACCAGCGATAGACCGGCCGGAAATCCGCGAACACCGCTGACAACACTGTCGGCGTGGTTAACGCGTAACCAGTGTGTTACGCTTCTGCCCGTGGATGAGGTGGCAGGCGCGATCGCCGACCCGGTGCGCAGGGAGATTCTCGTCATGCTGCGCGAAGGGCGAATGTCGGCCGGCCAGATCGCCGGGCGCTTCCGGATCAGCCGACCCGCCGTGAGCCGCCACCTGCGCGTGCTCAGGGAGGGCGGGCTGGTCCACGACGAGCTCGTCGGCAGGCAACGCCTCTACGAGCTCGACACCGGGCGGCTCCACGAGCTGGCCGAGTGGCTCGATCAGTTCTTCGCCGGGCGGCCCGCGTGGGAGCGGCGCCTGGACGCACTGGAGACCGAGGTCTACCGAACCCGCCGCGAACACCGCACGAGCGGCGCGGCAGAAGACGTCAAGGAGGACACCGCATGACACCCCGCCCCACCGCGCGACTTCTGCGCAAGGACACCGAGAACGATCTCGTGCTCACCCGCACCTTCCGCGCGCCCATCGAGGACGTGTGGGCCAGCGTCACCGAGTCCGAGCGCACCGCCCGCTGGTTCGGGCCGTGGGAGGGCGAACCGGGACCCGGCCGGACGATCAAGGTCCAGATGGCGTACGAGGAGCAGTCCCCGTGGATGGACCTGCGCATCGACGCCTGCGAGCCGCCGGAGCGCCTGGTGGCTTCGGCCACCGACGAGCACGGCGAGTGGCGGCTCGAACTGCTGCTGTCGGAGAGCGACGGCACCACGCGGCTGGAGTTCGTGCAGCACTTCGACAGCCTCGACGCCATCGGCGACGTCGGTCCCGGCTGGGAGTACTACCTCGACATGCTCGTGGCCGCCCGCGACGGATCGCCCAAGCCGGATTTCGACGACTACTACCCCGCGATGAAGGCGTACTTCGAGGAGCTGCGCGGCTGAGGGACGGCCCCGCCCGCGCCGGGGAGCGGGCGGGGCCGGTGGCTCAGAAGTCGTCAGGAGTACGAACCCGGTCGCGGATCCACACCCCCGCCTCCTTCAGCCGGCTCGTTCCGGTGAACGGGCCGTTCGGGCAGGTGCCGCCGGTGAAGACGGCGCCGGACAGGCCGTCGTCGGAGTAGTTCCAGTTGACCCAGCTGATCTTCTTCTGGGCCATCAGGTCGAGGTACTGCTGCGACATCCCGAAGTTGTTGCCACCGCCGCCGGAGGCGGTCTGCGTGCCGAACTCGGTGACGAACATCGGGATCCGGTCGGCCGCGCGGGACAGCGTGTTGAGGTAGTTGCTCCCGTGCGAGGCGGCGTAGAAGTGGAAGGTGTACATGATGTTGGTCGCGTTGACCGGGTTGCCGGTCACCTCGGTCTCACTGGCGCCGTCGGAGACGCCGAGCGAGGACCAGGCGCGGGTGCCGACGAGGATGGGCGTGTCGGCGTCGATGGCGCGGATCACCGGAATGAGCTGCTCGGCGTAGCTCTTGACCGTCGACCAGGAGACGCCGTTGGGCTCGTTGGCGATCTCGTAGAAGAGGTTCTTCTTGTTGTTGTGCCGCTGGGCGATCTCGGTGAAGAACGTCTTGGCCCTGGACAGGTTGTACATCGGGTCGCCGGGCGTGAGCATGTGCCAGTCGACGATGGCGTACATGCCGCGGGCCGTGGCCTGCTCGATGAGGTTGTGCACCCGGTCGGTGAACAGGCGCGGGTTGGTCTCGTAGCCGTCCTCCTGGATGTACATCGAGATCCGCAGGACGTCGGCCTTCCAGTCGGTGGCCAGGGCGTCGAGCGAGGCGGTGTTGAGGCACTGGGAGTACCACTGCAGGCCGTGCGAGCTCATGCCGCGCAGCTGGATCTGCTTGCCGTTCTCGTTGCAGAGCTTGACGCCGCACACGCGCAGCCGGCCGTTGGCCTCGACCGGGGTGCCGCCGCCGGTGGGCGGCTGCGTGGTGGCGGTGACCGCGTTGCTCGCGGCTGAGGTGTTCCCGGCGGCGTCGCGGGCCCTGACCGTGTAGGTGTAACTCGTGCTCGCGGTCAGGCCGGTGTCGGTGAACGTCGTCCCGGTGACGGTGTTGACCAGCGTGCTGCCCCGGTAGACGTCGTAGCCGGTGACGCCGACGTTGTCGGTGGCGGCGTTCCAGGCCAGCGAGACCGAGCTCGCGGTGGTGGCGGTGGAGCGCAGGTTGCCGGGGGTGCTCGGCGGGGTGGTGTCGCCGCCGCTTCCAGCGGTGCCGTAGACCTGCAGCTCGTACAGGGAGTAACCGTAGGCGGTGCCGCGCTGGGTGCCGTGGACGCGGACGAAACGCCCGCTGCCGGTCACGGCGACCTCGTCGATGCCGCCGTCGCCGGTGGTGGTGCTGTGGACGTCGGTCCAGCTGGTTCCGTTCGCGGAGGTCTGGATCTTGTACGCCTTGCCGTAGGCGGCCTCCCAGGCCAGCTTGACGCGGGAGATGGTGGCGTCGGTGCCGAGGTCGGCCTGGATCCACTGCGGGTCCACGCCCTCCTCGGAGGCCCAGCGGGTGCCGGTGGTGTCACCGTCCACGGCCTTGGCCGCCTCGAATCCGGCGCCTTCGATGGACGAGGCGGTGGCGGGCCTGCCCTGGGAGAGGAGGGTCTCGGTGCCGCCTGGCTGGGTGGTGGCGGTGACCGGGCTGCTGGCGGGTGAGGTGTTGCCGGCGGCGTCGCGGGCTTTGACGGTGTAGGTGTAGGCGGTGGCCGGGGTCAGGCCGGTGTCGGTGAATGTGGTGCCGGTGACGGTGCTGACCAGGGTGCTGCCCCGGTGGATTTCGTAGCCGGTGACGGCGATGTTGTCGGTGGCGGCGTTCCAGGCCAGGGAGACCGTGTTCGCGGTGGTGGCGGTGGAGCGGACGTTGCCGGGGGTGCTCGGTGGCGTGGTGTCGCCGCCGGAGGAGGTCTGCACCGCGAACTCCCACAGGGAGTAGCCGTAGGTGGTGCCGCGCTGCGTGCCGTACATGCGGACATAGCGCCCGCTGCCCGACAGGGCCAGCTGGTCGGTGCCGCCGTCGCCGGTGGTGGTGGAGTAGACGTCGGTCCAGGACGTGCCGTCGGGCGAGGTCTGGATTTTGTAGGACTTGGCGTAGGCCGCCTCCCAGGTGAGCGTGACCCCGCTGATCGTGCCGGTGGCGCCCAGGTCGAGCCGGATCCACTGCGGGTCCACGCCCTCCGCCGAGGCCCACCGCGTGGCGCCGTCGCCGTCGATGGCCTGGGACGCCTCGAAGCCGGAGCCTTCCGTCGAGGACGCGGTCGCCGTCACGGCCACCGCCTGGGAGACCGGTGTGCTCAGGAGGGTGAGGGGGAGGGCCAGCACCGCGGCTAAGGCCGCGAGTGTTCGTGGTCTCATCTTGACGTTCGTCCTTCTCTTTGGGGGGTTACGGCGTGACCGGGATGTTGGTCAGGCCGGTGCGGGCGTTGCTCACGGTGTTGGAGGCGTGGACGACGTTCGGGTTGCTCGCGCACTTGGAGGTGGAGGAGACGTAGATGGCGTACTTGCCGGTGCCGCCCAGGTCGGAGCGGTTGCCGCGCCAGACGTTCCCGCAGCCGTTGGCGAACGACGGTGACGTGGACGGGTTGTGGGTCTCGTAGCCGTTGGCGAAGGTGCCGGGCGCGGAGAACGTGCCGGTGTTGTTCTCGATCACGTAGCCGACGCCCTTCACGTCGACCCAGGAGTCACCGGAGTTCGCGCCGGAGATGCCGGTGCCGTTGAAGGAGTTGCCGCGGATCACGCCGCCGGTGGTGCCTTCCTTGACGTCGATGTGCTCGGCGGCGATGCCGGGCCCGAAGTCGTTGCCGAGCACCTTGACCCGGTCGGAGCGGTCGACGCCGCCCGAGTTGCCGTGGCAGCTCCAGTTGGAACCGGCCGAGCCGATGTAGACGCCTTCGCCGTAGCCGGGCTGGACCAGACCGGCGTGGCTGATCGTGGAGTTCTGGATCACGCCGTCGGCGGAGGAACGCCGGAAGTGCACGCCTTCCTCGTCGGTGTGGTGCACATGGACGCCGTCGATGGTCACGTGGTGGGAGTCGTCGAGGACGATGCCCTTCTTGGAGTCCTTGACGGTGAAGCCGGTCAGCTTCCAGTACGGCGCGCTGGACAACCACAGCCCGTACCCGGAGTCCCACCCGCCACCAGGGGCCGGGCACGACGGGGCGGTCCCCGACGGGCCGTCGTTGACCAGGACGGCGCCGGACGGGCCGGTCAGCGTGATGGGGGCGGCGGCGGTCCCGGCCCGCTGGGTGAGGAACGCCCCCCGGTACTCGCCCGCGGCGAGACGGATCGTCTGGCCGGGCTGGGCGGCGGCAAGGGCGCTGATCAGCTGGGCCGCGGTGGAGACGTCCACGATCGAGCCGCCGCTGCCCGGCTGGGTGGTGGCGGTGACCGGGCTGCTGGCGGGTGAGGTGTTGCCGGCGGCGTCGCGGGCTTTGACGGTGTAGGTGTAGGCGGTGGCCGGGGTCAGGCCGGTGTCGGTGAATGTGGTGCCGGTGACGGTGTTGACCAGGGTGCTGCCCCGGTGGATTTCGTAGCCGGTGACGGCGATGTTGTCGGTGGCGGCGTTCCAGGCCAGGGAGACCGTGTTCGCGGTGGTGGCGGTGGAGCGGACATTGCCGGGGGTGCTCGGCGGGGTGGTGTCCTCGCCGACGCCCGGGAAGGAGCCGTAGACCTCGAACTCCCAGAGGGAGTAGCCGTAGGTGGTGCCGCGAGCCGTGCCGTACATGCGGATATAGCGCCCGCTGCCCGACAAGGTCACCTCGTCGGTGCCGCCGTCGCCGGCGGTGGTCGCGTAGATGTCGGTCCAGGCCGTGCCGTTGGGCGAGGTCTGGATTTTGTACGACTTGCCGTAGGCGGCTTCCCAGTTCAGCTTCACGCGGGAGATGTCGGCCGTGGCCCCGAGATCGATGGCGATCCACTCGGGGTCGTTGCCTTCGGCGCTGGCCCAGCGGGTGCCGGTCGTGTCACCGTCCACGGCCTTGGCCGCCTCGAAACCGGTGCCCTCGATGGACGAGGCGGTGGCGGGCCTGCCTTGGGAGAGGAGGGTTTCGGTGCCGCCTGGCTGGGTGGTGGCGGTGGTGGACGTGCTGGCGGGTGAGGTGTTGCCGGCGGCGTCGCGGGCTTTGACGGTGTAGGTGTAGGCGGTGGACGGGGTCAGGCCGGTGTCGGTGAATGTGGTGCCGGTGACGGTGTTGACCAGGGTGCTGCCCCGGTGGATTTCGTAGCCGGTGACGGCGATGTTGTCGGTGGCGGCGTTCCAGGTCAGGGAGACCGTGTTCGCGGTGGTGGCGGTGGAGCGCAGGCCGGACGGGGTGCTCGGCGGGGTGGTGTCCTCGCTGCCGCCCTGGCCCTTCAGGAAGAGCGAGCCCGAGGCGTCGGTCCGCGAGGCGTTGACGCCGGAACCCGTGAAGTCGGCGCTCTCGTTGCCCGCCCAGTCGGCGATCGTGGTCCCGTTGATCGCCAGGTGCTGGAACCTCGTCGCGTCACCGGCCGAGCTGCCGAACTGGTAGAGCCGCTGCCGGTCCGGATAGTAGCTCTGGTACGGCCCGCCCGCCGCCGTCTGCTTGCTCATCTCGTTGTTGTAGATCACGTTCTGCGGCCCGCTGGAGCCCGACCACTTGGCCGCCTTCGGCCCCGCCGCCCACCAGATCGGCCACCAGGTCGAGTTGTCGGGACCGCCGCCGCCCTCGTCGCCGCAGTTGGCTCGGCAGTTCTTCGAGGCGTGCTCGAACGGCACGCGCACCTTGTTGTTCTCGAACAGGTTGCGCCGCTCCCAGCCGCCGTGCACGTTCAGGTCGGAGTCGAAGTCGTTGCCGATCGCCACGTTGTTCGATGCCGACCACTGGAAGGTGAAGTGCCGCAGGTTGCGCGAGGTGTTGTAGGCATACAGCGAGTCCCAGACGCGCGAGCCGCGGAAGTAGCCGTTGCCGCCCTTGCCCTTGTTCCACGAGCCGTCGAAGCTCGACTCCTGGACCTGGATGTTCTTGGCGCTCTCGGTGACGACCGCGTGTGAGCCGGTCATCTCGGTGCCGACCCGGCGGATCCAGACGTTGGCCGCCCACTTGAGCACGATGCCGTGCTGGGCGTACTCGGGGGCCATGTTCCCGTAGTTGAAGCGGGCGTCGGCCTGGTCGAGGTCGTACGTGCCGCCGCCCAGCTTGGGCATGCCCGCCATGTCCTGGGTGAGGGTGAGATCCTCGATGCCGACGCCCTGCACGACCTTCAGCGGGGTGACCCGGCTCGGGTAGACGGTCCCGCCGATCGCGGAGGAGCCGTCGGAGGTGGAGTTCACCGGCAGGTCGTACTCCAGCGGCTTGTCGATCGTGAGGTTCCTGCCCGCGGCGTCCACGGCGGTGATCGTGAAGATCTGCTGGCGCATGTGCAGGTTCATGTACTTGGAGGTGTCGGTGACCGTCTGCTGCTGGTAGAACTTCACGCTGTTGGCGGCGCCGACCCACAGGTGCGCGCCGGCCTTGAAGCGGGCCATGTCGGCGTTGCCCGCCAGCCTGATCTGGGTCTCTCCGGTGACCGATGCGGCGCGCAGCGGGACGCCGGCCGCCCAGTGCTGGTTGACGCTGCCCTCGAAGATGTCCTTGCGGTTGGCGGGGGCGGAGGAGTGGTCGCCGGCGTACTTGCTGTGGACCTCGCGGGTCTGCACCCGCAGCAGGCCGCGGCCCGGCCAGGTCCAGCCGCCCTTCCCGGCGCCGTGGGTGGCGCCGTCCTCGTCCCAGTCGCTGCCGTCCTCGGTCAGCGTGTCGTAGCGGGTGTTGGCGTCCGGGCGGAAGGACAGGACCGTCTGGCCCATGCCCGCGCCCTTGAGCACCAGGTAGTCGGCGTCCAGGCCGAGCTGCCTGGTGACCACGAACCGGCCGGCGGGCAGGGTGATCGACGACAGCTTCGTGTAACCGGCGCTCGGCGTGCACGTGGTCCTGATGGCGTCGATGGCCGCCTGCAGGCCCGTGGTGGCGTCGCTTCCGTCCGGGCGTACGCCGTACTGGCCGGCCAGTTCCTGCGGGGTGATGTGACAGGCCGCGTCCGGGTTCATGGCGCCGGGCCCCGGCAGGGCGGCGCCGCCGCGGAAGCCCGCCTTGCTCCAGTCGGGCAGTCCGGTGATGGGCGCCCGGCGGTTCGCGCTGGTCAGATCGGGGATGGCGGCTGCGGCGGCGGCCTGAGCGGGCAGCGCCGGCAGGGGGAGCGCGGCGAGCGCGAACATGGCCGCTGCCGTGGCGAGACGGCGTCGTAAGGGGATCACACCTGACATCAACGGCTCCTGACAGAATCTCGGGGGGTGAGAAGTCCGGTCGCGCAACCGATAGTTAAGAAATATTCCTAACTATTGCGGAGCGTAGGAGGCCGCGGCGGCAGATGCAAGCCCCAACTTTACTGAAAGTCAGCGCGCGCAGCTCTCCGCATTCACATATCTGAACAGCGGGTTTCCCTCCAGGGGGTTGCCGGCAGTCAAGATGGCCCCGAGCTGGGAGTTAGGAAAATTTATTAACTAAAGAAATTTGAGCGGCCACTCGGATACGCTCTGAAGCCGTGAACCCCTCACAACCCGGGACTCCAAGCTTGATGCGGGCCATCAACGAGCGCATCGCGCTCAGGGTCCTGCTGGAGCGCGGCCCGCTGACGCGTCCCGAACTCGGCGACTTCACCGGCCTGTCCAAGCCGACCGCCTTCCAGCTCCTGGCCCGCCTTCAGGCCGCGGGCCTGGTCGTCAGCGACGGGATGCGCTCCGGCCTGGCCGGGCGTAACGCGGAGACGTACCGGATCAACCCGGCGGCCGCCCACGTGGCGGCCATGGGCGTCACCCCCGGCGCCATCGAGGTCCGGGTGGCCGACATCACCGGCGCCGCCGTGGGCGAGTTCGTGCTGCCCACTCCGGACCCGGACGGCGGCCCGGCGGTCGAGCGGCTGCGCGCGGCACTGGACGGCGCGGCCCCGCCGGGACCGCTGAGCAGGGTGGTCATCGGCGTGCGGGCCGCCGTCGACCCGGCCACCGGCCGCCTCGGCCACGTCGCGGAGGCGGACATGCCCGGCTGGCACCTGCCCGGCCTCGTGCCCACGCTCAGCGCGGCGCTCGGCGCCGAGGTCAGCGTGGAGAACGACGTCAACCTCGTCGCGCTGGCCGAACAGGAGAGGGGCGCCGCCGCCGGCTGCCCCGACTTCGTCCTGCTGTGGGCCGACGACGGCCTGGGCGCGGCGCTGGTGATCGGCGGCCGCCTGCACCGGGGCTTCTTCGGCGCCGCCGGAGAGATCTGCCACATGCCGATCTCGGGGACGGTGACCGCCCGCGACGGCGGGCGGCACGGCAGCCACGGATTCCAGTCGGTCGGCGGCGGCGGCGCGATCCGCGACCTGCTCGCCACCTACGGGATCGACCGCCCGGACTACCGGCAGTCCGTGCGCGCGGCCGTGGCCATGGCGGAAGAGCCCGGCCGTGCGGCCCAGGAGGCGGCGGCGGGCCTGCGGCTCGTGGCCGGGCGGCTGGCCGTCGGTCTCGCCGCCATCGCCTCGGTGGTCGACCCCGGACTGATCGTGCTGGCCGGGGGCGTCATGGAAGCCGGTGGCGAACGGCTGCGCGACCTCGTGGAGCGTGAACTCCACGTCCTGCTTCCCACCCGGCCCGCGGTGCGCGCATCGGAGCTGGCCGGCAACCCCGTGCTCGCCGGAGCCATGGACCTCGCCCTGGCCACCGTCCGCGACGACCTCTTCGGCCGCTGACCAACAGGCCAGGCCGCTGACCAGCAGGCCTGGCCGTTGATCGAGCGGGCCTGGCCGTTGATCGAGCAGGCTTGGCCGCTGACTGAGCGGACTTGGCCATTGACCGAGCGGGCTTGGCCGGCTCCACGAATCGGCCCGCCTTCGATGGTCGGAGCAGACGAACACCGCTGGTCACGCCGATCCTAGGCTCCTGCGGAGTGAACGCGGGAGGTACACCGATGACGAAACTGGATGAGATCGGCACGTGGCTGCGCGACCGGCTGCCGGAACTGCTCGCGGAGAGCCAGGTACCCGGAGCCGTGGTGGCGATCGGTCACGGCGGGCGGACCGTCGACGTCGCGGCCGGAGTGCTGAACACCGCCACCGGCGTCGAGGCCACGGCCGACTCCATCTTCCAGATCGGCTCGATCACCAAGGTGCTGACCGCGACGCTGGCCATGCAACTGGCCGACGAGGGCGAGCTGGACCTCGGCGCCCCCGTACGCCAATACGTGCCCGGGTTCCGGATCGCCGACGAACGGGCCGCCGCGCGCATCACCGTCCGGCAACTGCTGTCCCACACCGCCGGCTTCGAGGGCGACATCTTCACCGACACCGGCAAGGGCGACGACTGTGTCGAGAAGTACGTGGACGTCCTGCGCGAGGTGCCCCAGCTGTTCGCCCCCGGCGAGATGTTCTCCTACAACAACGCCGGCTTCTGCGTGCTGGGCCGGATCATCGAGGTCGTGCGCGGCGCCCCGTTCGACGCCTGCATGCGGGCTCACCTGTTCACGCCCCTGGGCCTGACCCACGCGGCCAACGATCCGTACGAGGCCATCCTCCACCGCGCCGCGGTGGGCCACATCGAACCGGCGCCGGGCGCCGCCCCCGAGCCGGCCCCCGTCTGGGCGCTGGCACGCTCCAACGCGCCCGCCGGGTCGATGCTGGCGATGCGCGCCCGCGACCTGCTGACCTTCGCCCGCATGCACCTCAACGGCGGCGTCGGCCCGGACGGCGCCCGGGTGCTGAGCCCGGAGAGCGTCGCGGCGATGCGTGCGCCCCAGATCACGCAGCCCGACATCGGCCAGGGTGCCGCCTGGGGCCTGGGCTGGGAGCTGTTCGACCTGTCCGGCGACACGGTCTTCGGCCACGACGGCAACACCGTCGGCCAGTCGGCGTTCCTGCGCGTGGTGCCGGGGAAGGACGTGGCGCTGGCGCTCGTCACCAACGGCGGCTCGCCGAAGCGGGTGTTCCGCCAGATCGAGCGGCGCGTGCTGCGCGAGCTCGGCGGTATCGAGCCGGCCGCGACGCCGATGCCCGACCCCGCGCTCGCGCCCGCGCCGGACGCCGCCCGCTACACCGGCACCTACGCCTCCAGCACCAGCGAGACCACGGTGAGCCAGGACGAGCAGGGCCGGCTGTGGCTGGAGCGCCTGCCCATCGGCGTCACCGCCGAGCTGGACGAGCTGCCCTACCGCACGGAGCTGGTGACCTGGCGCGGCGACACGCTCATCCCGGTCGAACCGGAGCACGGTGTACGCGCCCCGCTCGCCTTCCTCGGCGACGACGGCCAGGGCCACGCGGCGTACCTGCACACCGGCCGGGCCGACCGCCGCGTGCCGCGCTGACCCTCACGACGATCAGTTCGTCGGAGCGGACCATTTCGGCCATGAACATTCGATGACCGCGACAAACACCGCGAGGGGCTTCGCGTCCCACTATCGCAGGGTGGATTTGGAGAGCACTGCCGTGAGCACGGCCGATGGTTCCCGGAAGACGCGCGGCCCCGCCGCCGGCGATCGTGTGCTGACGATCGCCGACCTGTCGGTGCAGATCCGGCGCGGCGAGCGGGTCGTACGCCCCGTCTCGGGCGTCAGCCTGGAGCTGAACCGCGGCGAGACCCTGGGCATCGTCGGCGAGACCGGGTCCGGCAAGTCCATGACCGGCCTCGCGGTCATGGGCATGCTGCCGGCCGGCGGCCGGGTGAGCGGAGGGTCGATCGACCTGGACGGCGAGGAGCTCGTCGGCCTGCCCGCCGCGCGCTACCGGGCCATCCGCGGCAACGACGTCGCGATGGTGTTCCAGGACTCGATGACGGCGCTGAACCCGACCCGGCGCATCGGCGAGCAGGTCGCCGAACCGGTGCGCCTGCACCACGGCCTGTCCAAGCGCGCGGCGCGCGGCCGGGCCGAGGAGATGCTCGCCCTGGTCGGGCTGCCGCGCCCGGCGGAACGGCTGGACGACCATCCCCACCAGCTCTCCGGCGGCATGCGGCAACGCGTGATGATCGCGATGGCGCTGGTCTGCCAGCCCCGGGTCGTCATCGCCGACGAGCCGACCACCGCGCTCGACGTCACGATCCAGGCGGAGATCCTCGACCTCCTGGACGACCTCAAGTCCCGGCTGGGCATGTCGATGATCCTCATCACGCATGACATGGGGGTGATCGCCCGGCATGCCGACCGTGTCGGGGTGATGTACGGCGGGCGCGTCGCCGAGACCGGCCCGACCTCCGCGCTCTTCACCAGGACGCGCCACCGCTACACGCACGCGCTGCTGTCCTCGATCCCGTCGCTCACCCACGACCGCGGCGAGGAGCTCCACAGCATTCCGGGCGCGCCCCCGGACCTGACCGCGGCCCGGCCGGGCTGCCCCTTCGCGCCCCGGTGCGACGCCGCGACCGGCCGGTGCCGGGAGGAGACCCCGGTCCTGACCCCGGAGGCGGACGGCCACGCCCACGCCTGCTGGCACCCGGCCGAGAACCGGACGATCAGCCCCCGCCCCCGGTTCGACACCCCGCCCCCAACCACCCCGCCCCCAACCACCCCGCCCTCGATCGCTCAGGCTCCGATCGGCGAGGCTCCCAGGTTGCGCGTCGTCGATCTGCGGCGGGAGTATCCGGCGGGCGGTGGGGGCCCGTTCGGCGGGCGCCGTACCGTGAAGGCGGTTTCCGGCGTGAGCTTCGACGTGGCGGCAGGTGAGACGTTCGGGCTGGTCGGCGAGTCGGGCTGCGGCAAGTCCTCCCTGGGCAGGATGCTCGTGGCCCTGGACCGGCCCACCTCCGGCGAGGTGATCTTCGACGGGGAGCCGGTGACCCGGATGAGCGCGCGGGCGCTCGGGCCGCGCCGTACCCAGCTGCAGATGATGTTCCAGGACTCCAACGCCTCCCTCGACCCGCGCATGCGCATCGGCACGATCCTGCGCGAACCGCTGGCGATCCAGGGCGTCGGCAGCGGCGCCCAGCGCACCGCCCGCGTGCGTGAGCTGCTGCGGGACGTGGGCCTGCCGGCGAACGTCATGGAGCGCTACCCCTATGAGCTGTCCGGCGGCCAGCGCCAGCGCGTCGGCCTGGCCCGCGCGCTGGCGCTGGACCCGAAGGTGCTGGTGGCCGACGAGCCGGTCAGCGCGCTCGACGTCTCCATCCGCTCCCAGGTGCTCAACCTGATGCGCCGCGTCCAGATCGAGCGCGGGCTCAGCAGCGTGGTGATCTCCCACGACCTCGCCGTCGTGCGCTACCTGGCCGACCGGGTCGGCGTCATGTACCTCGGCAAGCTGGTCGAGACCGGCACCACCGAGGAGGTGTACGGCGCCGCCGCCCACCCCTACACCGCCGGGCTCCTCGCGGCGGTCCCCGAGGCCGACCCGCGCACGCGGGGCCGGGAGAACCGCGCGCGGGTGCACGGCGAACTCCCGAGCCCCGTCGACCCGCCCAGCGGCTGCCGCTTCCGCACCCGGTGCGCGCTGGCGACCGAGCTGTGCGCCGCGACGGAACCCGTGCTGAGCCCGGTCACCGGTACCCACCGGGTGGCCTGCCACCACCCCCTGCGCGGAGAGGACTCGCCCGCATGACCTGGTACGTGGTCCGACGCCTGGCGATCTCCCTGTTCGTCCTGCTCGGCATCTCCGCCGTCACCTTCTTCCTGCTGCACCTGGTGTCCGACAGCCCGGGGCGCGTGGTCCTGGGCCAGCGCGCCTCGCTGGAGGCGGTGGCGGACTTCAACCGGCAGCACGGGTTCGACCGGCCCGTGGTGGTGCAGTACGTCGGCTACCTCAACCAGCTCCTGCACGGCGACCTCGGCCGGTCCTACAAGCTGAACGAGAACGTGGCGACGCTGCTGGGGCAGAACGCCGGGCGCAGCGCCATGCTCTCGCTGACCGGGCTGGTGCTGGCCCTGGCGATCGCGGTCCCGCTCGGCGTCTTTCAGGCGGTCAAGCGCAACAGCGTCGCCGACCGGGTCGCCACGACCGTGTCGTACGTGCTGTACGCGACGCCGTCGTTCCTGCTCGGGCTGGTCCTGATCGCCGTCTTCAGCCAGGCGCTGCCGATCTTCCCGGCAGAGGCGTCCCAGTCGCACTCGCCCTGGGTCGTCTTCACCGATCCGCAGGCCATGGCGCTGCCCGTCATCACGCTCGCCGTCACCAGCGTCGCGGTCTTCGCCCAGTACCAGCGCTCCTCCGCCCTCGACCAGCTCGGCCAGGACTACATCAGGGTCGCGCGGGCCAAGGGGCTGCCGGAACGGCTGATCCTGGTGCGCCACCTGCTGCGCAACGCCTGCCTGCCGCTGGTCATGCTGGTCGGCACGCTCGTCCCCACCCTCCTGGCGGGCAACCTGATCGTCGAGTCGTTGTTCAACTATCCCGGCCTGGGCCTGCTGTTCCTCAACAGCCTGCAGCGCGAGGACTATCCGGTGCTGCTGGCCTACACCCTCATCGGCGGCGTGCTGACCGTGGCCGGCAACTTCATCGCCGACATCGTGGTCGCGGCCGCCGACCGGCGAATCGAGCTGAGAAAATGACCACACTGGACGTGAGCGCCCCGGCGCGGCGGATCCCGGCGCTGCGCGGGCTGCGCCGGCACCCGCTCGGCCTCACCGGCGGGCTGCTCCTGGTGCTCATCGCCGCGTTCTGCTTCCTCGGGCCGCTGGTCTACCCGACGAACCAGACCGACGTGGACCTGATCAACGCGGCCCTGCCCCCCGGCCCCGGACATCCGCTCGGCACCGACACCAACGGGTTCGACGTGCTCGGCAGGCTGATGGCGGGCGGGCAGGTGTCGCTGCAGATCGGGCTGCTCGCCGCGCTCTTCGCCACCACCATCGGCACCGTCTACGGCGCCGTGGCCGGGCTCGCCGGGGGAGTGGTCGACGGGTTCATGATGCGGCTGGTCGACGTCATGCTGTCGATCCCCTTCCTGTTCTTCGTCCTGATCCTGTCGGCCCGCTTCCACGCCGACGCCCTGTCGCTGAGCCTCGTCATCGGCGCGTTCTCCTGGCTCGTGTCCGCCCGGCTCGTGCGCGGCGAGGTGCTGACCCTGCGGGTGCGGGAGTTCGTGCTGGCCGCGCGGGTGATGGGGGCCTCGCGCCGGCGGATCATCTTCACCCACCTGATCCCGAACGCGCTCGGCGTGATCATCGTCAACATCACCTTCCAGGTCGCCGACGCCGTGCTCGTCGTCGCCGCCCTGGGATTCCTGGGCTTCGGCCTGACCTATCCCACCGCGGACTGGGGCAGCCAGCTGGCCAGCGGAGTCACCTACATCTCCGCCGACTACTGGTGGCTGATCTACCCGGTCGGCGGCTGCATCATCGTCACGGTGCTGGCGCTCAACCTGCTCGCCGACACGCTCCGCGACGCCGTCGGGCGGCGGGCCGGCTGAGCCCGCCCGTCCGCCGCGATCTTCGACCCACTTCACCAGCAGGGAGCCATCCATGACCCATGTGTCCGGTAAGCGGCTGTCCGTGGCACTCGCCGTGGCCGCGGTGCTCGCCACGGCGTGCACCGGCGGCGGGGGCGCGACGAAGGACGTCGCCGGCGGCTACAGCGCCCAGCCGAAGCAGACGGGCACCCCCAAGGACGGCGGGACCGCCACGGTCGCGCTGACCCCGGGACTCAGCCCCAACTACATCTACCCCTACCCGCCGGCCGCCGCCAACGGGACCGTCGTCGCCCGCGGACTGTTGTGGCGCTCCCTCTACCGGCCCAGCGGGGAGGGCGACCAGATCGCCGACGCCGAGCTGAGCCTGGCCGAGCCGCCCGCCTACAGCCCGGACCGCAAGACCGTGACCATCAAGATGAAGGACTACAAGTGGTCCAACGGCGCCCCGGTCACGGCCGACGACGTCGTCTTCTCCATGGCGCTGCTCAAGGCCGCGCTCGCGGAGAGCCCGGCCAACTGGAGCTTCTACACCCCCGGCCAGTTCCCCGACGGAGTCACGGCGGAGGCGGCCAAGCCGGACACGCTCACGCTCAGGCTGGAGACCGCGTACAACCCGTCGTACCTCCTGTCGATGCTCACGCTGCTGTACGTGATGCCGTCGGCGGAGTGGAACATCGCCCGCACCGGCGGCCCGCACCTGGACTTCAAGCAGCCGAAACACGCGAAGGCGATCTACAAGTACCTGACGAAGGAGTCGGAGTCGCAGTCCACCTTCGCGAGCAACCCGCTCTGGAAGGTGGTCAACGGGCCGTACCTGCTCAAGAGCTTCGACCCGACGACCGGCTCGTTCTCGCTGACGCCGAACGCGGCCTACAGCGGTCCCGGCGAGTCGCGGCTCGACCAGGTCGACTTCAAGGCCTTCACCTCCGCCGCCGCGGTGCTCAACCAGTTCAAGGCCGGCAACCTGACCGTCGGTACGCTCGACTCCAGCTTCGTCACCCAGATCGCCGCCCTGAAGACCAAGGGGTACAACGTCTACGGCGCCCCCGCGCCCGCCCGCCTCGACTCGCTGGTCATCAACTTCAAGAACACCGTCAACAACTTCGACAAGATCATCAAGCAGAGGTACGCCCGCCAGGCCCTCCAGCACCTGATCGACCAGCAGGGCTACATCACCAGCAGGGGCGTCTACAACGGCGCCGGTTCCCCGAACTACAGCACGGCCGGCCACGGCTCGCCCTACCCGCCCGCGTTCGGCGACCGGCCGCCTTACCCCTACGACCCCGCAGCCGCGGAGAAGCTGCTCACCGGCAACGGCTGGAAGGTGACGCCGAACGGGGCCACCACCTGCGAACGCCCCGGCACCGGCCCCGGCCAGTGCGGCGCCGGCATCCCCCGGGGACAGACGATCAGCTTCACCCTGGCCTCCGCCAACGCCCCGGCCTTCGTCGGCGCCCGCGACGTCGCCTTCGCCTCGGCGGCCAAGAAGCTCGGCATCGACGTCAAGATCGTGACCAAGTCGCTCAACTACATGTACGCCAACTACGGCAACACCTACGCCCCCGCCACCAAGAACGAATGGGCGATGCAGGACTACGGACCGCTCTACCTGGCCGCGGGCTACCCGAGCAGCAACACGGTGCTCAACACGGAGGGCAGCTTCAACCTGGGCAGCTACCAGAACGCCGCCGTCGACAAGCTGATCAACGCCTCCACGTTCGGCTCGGACGAGAAGTCGCTGTCGGCCGAGGTGAGCAGCCTGGCCGAGGACCTGCCCGTGCTCTTCCTGCCGACCCCGCACACGCTCGTCGTGTGGAAGAACACGCTGTCCGGCCCGCAGTCGTCGTTCAACGCCCTGATCAGCTTCCTCTACACCCCGGAGCTGTGGTACTTCCACGACGCGGCCGGCACCCGCCCATGATGATCGACCCCGGTGACGCCGCGTCGATGCGCGAGCTGGTCGGCGACGCGCGGGTGGTCGCCCTCGGCGAGGGGGCGCACAACATCACCGAGTTCTACGAGCTCAAGGACCGGCTGTTCCGCACCCTCGCCGAGGAGCTCGGCTTCTCCGCCTTCGTGATGGAGTCCGGCTACGCCGAGGGCCTGACCGTCGACGCCTGGGTCCACGGCGGCCCCGGCCGGGCCGAGGACGTCGCCCGCGACGGCATCACCTACCGGTTCGGCGAGTGCGAGCCGATGCGCGGGCAACTGCGCTGGATGCGCGCCCGCAACGCCGCCGGAGCGGCCCGGGTGAGCTTCTACGGGATGGACCTGCCCGGCTCCTCCACCTCACCCGGCCCCGCGGTCCGCGCGATCCTCGGCCGGATCCCGGGCCGCCCCGGCGACCGGGAGCTCGTTCACCTGAGCGACCTGGGCGGACGCACCGAGGCGGCGCTCGGCTACGCGGCCATGCCGGCGGCCGATCGGGCCCGGCTGCTCGGCGGCCTGCGCGAACTGGAGGAGCGTGCCGCCGCGGACGGCGACGAGGTCGCCCGCCGGTGCGCCGCCTCGCTCCACGCCTTCGCCGCCGAGCTGGATCCGCCCGCGGCCGGGCCGTACCCGCGCGAGGTGTTCATGGCCGAGACCGTGCGCTGGATCCTGGAGCGGGAGGGGCGCGTGGTGGTGAGCGCCCACAACGCGCACGTGCGGCGCACGCCGTTCCTGAACCGGCCGACGATGGGCGGCCTGCTCGACGCCGCGCTCGGAGACGGGCTGGTCGTCGTCGGGATGACCTACGGCTCCGGCCCGGAGGTCCGGTTCGCGCAGCGCTCGCCGCGGCCGTTCGACTGCGACGTCTTCCTGGAGGCCCGGGTCGCGCCGCCGAACTCCGTCGAGGCGCGGCTGGACCGCGCCGGGCGGGCGGTCACCGCCGTCGACCTGCGCCGCGTGCCCACGACGTTCTTCGACGGCGTCGACGGCACGCTCGCCGGCGGCGGCCTCGACCTCGTCGACGACTTCCCCGCCGCCTTCGACGCACTCATCCACCTGCGCCGGGTCACCCGGATCCCCGGCGCGTTCGAGCGGCTGCGCGCCGAACTGGAGGCGACATGACCCTGCCCTACCCGCCCGCGCGCACCGTCGAGGTCTTCGAGGACGTCGCCGGTGTCCGCGCGCCCGACCCGTACCGCTGGCTGGAGGAGGAGACCCCCGAGGTGCGGCTCTGGCAGCGGCGCCAGGCCGAGCTCGCCACCGCCGTCGCCTACGCCGGCCAGGACCCCGGCGACGTCCGGGCACTGGTCCTGGCCCACGACGCCGGGTCCCGCCCGGCCCTGCCCAAGTACGCGGCCGGGCGGTGGTTTCGCGCGGAGGGCTCCTCGGTGGTCGTCTCCGGCGAGCCGCTCGGCCCCGGGCGCGCGCTGATCGACCTGGCCGGGCTCGGCGACACGGGCGGCCCGGCCGTTCTGTCCTGGCTGGCGCCCGCACCCGACGGCCGCGTCCTGGCCCTCGGCGTCTGCACCGACGGCAGCGAGCACAACACCATCCGCCTCGTCGAGGTGGACACGGGACGGCTGCTCGACGGCGCGCCCGAACAGGTCCTGCACAGCGCGTGGGCCGGCGGCGTCTCGTGGCTGCCCGACGGCAGCGGCTTCTACTTCTTCGCCCTCACCGGCTCGCCCCAGGACTTCCGGCAGGCGGTGTTCCTCCACCGCCACGGCAGGACCACACTCGAACCCATCCCGGTCGGCGCGGGCTCCCGGGAGTACACGCTCGTCCAGACGGCGCCGGGCAGCCGGTGGGCCGTCGCCAGCCATCGCGTGGGCAGCCCGATCCCGGTCGCGGTCCGCGACCTGTCCCGGCCCGGCGCCACGTGGCGCCCCTTCGTCACCGCGTGCTCCGGAACCATCGCCGGCCACGTCGTCGGCGACCACTACATCGCGGTGACCGACGTCGGCGCCGCCCGCGGGCGTGTGGTCTCCATCCCCCTGGACGCGGCCGACCCCGACGACCCGGCGGGCTGGACCGAGCTCGTCCCCGAGGGCGAGACCGTCCTGCGCTCCCTCCAGCCGGTCGGCGGGCGGCTGTACCTCAGCGAGTTCGACCAGACCTTCGCCAGGGTCCGCGTCATCGACCACACGGGCACGGTCACCGGCGAGGTCCCGCTACCCGGGCGCGGCGCGCTCGCCGCCCCTTTCTTCGCGATGACCGCCCTGGCCGCCGGCCCGCCCGCGACCGGCTTCGTCTTCGCCTTCTCCACGCCGACCAGCTCCTGGGGCGTCTACCGGCACCATCCCGGCCGGGCGGGGCTGGAGACGCTGTCGGCCCCCGCGCTCACCCTGGACGCCTCGCTGGAGACGGGGCACGCCGTCGCCGCCGACGGGGTGGCGGTGCCGTACCACGTCGTGCGCCCGGCCGGGAGCGACCCCGCACGTCCCGCGCCGGTCCTGATCTCCGCGTACGGCGCCGCGAACGTGCCCCTCCTGCCCCAGTACCAGCCCGACCTGGCCGCCTTCGTCGCCGCCGGCGGCGTCCTGGTCCAGGCCCACCTGCGCGGCGGCGGCGAGTTCGGCCGGGACTGGTACCTGGCCGCGCACCGGGAGAACAAGCACGTGCGCGACGCCGACCTCGTCGCGGTCGCCGAGCACCTCATCGCCGAGGGCGTCACGGACCCCGGACGGCTCGCGCTGACCGGCGGGTCCGACGGCGGCCTCATGTGCGGGGTCGCCGTCACCACACGGCCGGACCTGTGGCGGGCCGTCCTGCCGAGAGCGCCTCTGCTGGATCTCATCGGCGGCACCCGCGACCCCTACCTCGACTTCGTCATCCGCAAGGCCTGGGCGGACCCGGACGATCCGGAGGAGGTGCGCCGGCTCCTGCGGCTGTCGCCGTACCAGCTGGCCGGTCCCGGTGACTTTCCGGCGGTCTACATCCAGGCGGGGGCCAACGACCCGCGGTGCCGGCCCTGGCACGCGCGCAAGTTCGCCGCCCGGATGCAGGCCGCCCAGCGGGGGGACGCGCCGATCCTGCTGCACGTCTTCGACGACGCGGGCCACGGCGCCGCGACCGCGCACGACGTCGCGCTCGCGCAGGACGCGGAGTGGCTGGCGTTCCTGATCGGCACGCTCGGCCTGCGCGGCCCGCTCAGCCGTCCGGGGCCGACCTGATCGACATCAGGCGCAGCTGCAGCATGGCCGACAGCCGCGCGCCCGGATCGGTGAGGTCGATGCGGCCCACCTCGGCCGCGCGCCGCAGCCGGTAGCGGAACGTGTTGGGGTGCACGTACATGGCCGACGAGGCCACCGCGACGTCGCCGAAGGCGTCCAGCCAGGCGTGCAGCGTCTCGACCAGGCTGGTCTGGTGCTCCTTGTCATAGGCGGCCACGCGCGCGATCGTGCCGCTCGGCAGGTCGCCGCGCGGAACCAGGTCGGCCAGCTCCAGCAGCAGCGCCTCCACGTGGACGTCGTCCAGCCGGGCCACCTGCGGACCGGCCACGACCCCGGCGCGCAGGACGCGCAGCGCGCGTTCGGCCCCGGAGCGGGATCGGGCCAGCGCCGACGCGTCCAGGGCGAGCTGCCCCACCCCGACCAGCGGACGCAGGCGGGAGCCGACCCGGGCCAGGAACTCCGTGGCGATCAGGGCGGCGCGTTCCTCGGCGTCCTGGCCGCTCTGCGGCAGCGGCAGGATGCCGTACGCGACGTCGCCGATCAGCGCCGCGGCGGCGCGCGGGTGCACGGCCGACAGGTGCATGGAGAACGCGTCGGCCAGCCGCTTGCGCTCGGTGGCCAGCTGCGCGGGCAGCGGCTGGGCGGCGGCCGGGGCGACGACCGTGAGCGCGAGGACGACCGCGGGCTCGTCCTTCAGCCCGAGGCGGCGCACCGCCTCCAGCGACCCCGGCGCGCTCTCCAGCGCGGTGCTCAGCAGCTCCGCCCGCAGCCGCCGTTCCCTGTCCTCGTCCGCGCGCTGCCACACCATGTGCATCGCGACCAGCTTGGACGCCTCGAAGAGCGCCTCGCTGCGCTCCTCGTTCAGCGCCTCCGGCACGACCACCCAGATCGTGCCGAGGATCTCGTCCCCGGCCCGCACCGCGATGGCCGCCCGCGGCAGCTCGCCGCTCTCGGGCAGCGGCGCCACGAAGACGGGCCTGCCGCTGCGGTAGAGCGCCTGGAACACCCCGCGCTCCTCGAGGATCTGGGTGTAGTGACGGGGGACCTGCCGGCCCAGGATCGTCCGCACCCGCGACGGGTCGGCCTCCTCCTGCCGGCTGGAGAAGGCCAGCAGGCGCGAGTTGCGGTCCTCGATGGTGACGGGCGCGTCGAGCAGCGCGGCGATGGCGTTGGCGACCGCGAAGAGATCACCCGACCGGGCCCGGCCGGGCGCGGACGCGCCGGCGTCGTCGAGGCCGCCCTCCGCGGTCAGCGTCCGCAGCATCCCGGTCAGGTGCGTCCACGACGCGCCGCGCGCGAACGCCAGGACCGCGACCCCCGACGCGCGCGCCGCGGCGACAAGCTCCTCATCCGGTACGACGGGTGCGCGCACCACGAGCCCGGCGGCGCCCCGCTGGCCCACCTGGGTGACGACCCGCGCGATCTCGGCGGGATCGTGCAGGCCGACGCCCAGCACGAGCGCGTTGCCCGGCAGCTCCGGCTCGTCGAGCGGGTCGTGGATGACCACGCCGCCGACGTCGCGGGCGGACTCGACGTCTCCGCAGACGACGTCGAGCAGCGTGGAGCCGAGCTCCTCCAGCACGCGGGCGAGGCCGGCTCGCGGGAGGCCGGTCACGGGGTCGAGCACACGCTTGAAGCTAGCTCAGCGCGGGTGCGGGGTCGTTGGGTCGCCATGACGAAATGATGCCATCCCGTTCGTCCGGCGGGACAACCGTCAGGGGGTGCTCGCGGGCACCCAGCTCGTGCCGACCGTGACCGCGTCCAGCACGTCGGGGATCGGGCTGACGCCGAGTCCCGGCCCCGACGGCACCTCGAGGTGCCCGTCCACCAGGCGGAACGGCGGCGTGATGTCGGTGCGGTAGTAACGATCCGAGGCCGAGGTGTCGCCCGGCAGCACGAACCCGGGCAGCGCGGCCAGCGCGACGTTGGCGGCGCGGCCCAGCCCGGTCTCCAGCATGCCGCCGCACCACACGGGCACGTCACTGGCCGCGCACACGTCGTGGATCCGCCGGGCCTCCAGGTAGCCGCCCACGCGGCCCGGCTTGATGTTCACGATCTGGCAGGCCCCGAGCGCGATCGCGTCGGCGGCGGCCCGCGCCGAAACGATCGACTCGTCCAGGCAGATCGGCGTGGTGATCCGCTTGGCCAGCTCCGCGTGCCCGATGAGGTCGTCCTCGTCCAGCGGCTGCTCGATCAGCAGCAGGCCGAACGGGTCGAGCCCGGCCAGGTGCCCGGCGTCGCCGCGCCGGTAGGCGGTGTTGGCGTCGACCTGCAGCAGGATGTCGCCGAACCGCTCGCGCACGGCACGGACCGGCTCGACGTCCCAGCCGGGCTCGATCTTGAGCTTGATCCGCAGGTAGCCCGCCTCCAGATAGGCGGCGACCGTGTCCAGCAGTTCGGGGATCGACCCGGTGATCCCCACGGACACCCCGCACGGCACAGAGGTACGCACGGCGCCGAGCGCCTGGCCGAACGAGACGCCGCGGGCGCGCAGCTCGGCGTCCAGGATCGCCGTCTCCAGCGCGGCCTTGGCCATCCGGTGGCCCTTGAACGCGGCCAGCGCCGGGGCGACCCGGTGCGCCTCCAGCTCCGCCACCCCGGCCAGCGCCGGGACCAGGTGGCGGGTCAGCACGTCGGCGGCGGCGTGCGTGTACTCCGACGAGTACAGGGGCGCCGTGCCCGCGCCGCACTCGCCCCACCCCTCGGCCTCGTCGGTGACGGCGCGCAGCACCAGCGCCTCGCGTACGGTCTCCGTGCCGAACGACGTCCTGAACGGTGACACGAGCGGCACCTGGATGGTGCGGATCTCGATCCCGGTGAGCTTCATGGCTTCTCCTGCCTGTCGACGATGTACCAGCCGGCGCGGTCGAACCCGCGTACCCGCGCGCCCTCGGCGAGCAGCCCGCCCAGGACCTCACGCAGCGCCTTGCGCCACTCGGCGGCGCGGGCCGGATCGTTCTCGCGCATGGCCTCGATGTCGGCGGGGACGCCGACGAGTACGGTGGGGGCGTCGGCGCGGCCGGTCAGCGGCCCGCCGGAGGGGGCGACGCCCAGCGCGACGCCCATGTGCGCGGCCGTCACCTCGGCGGGACGGGGCCGGCCGGCGCAGGCCGCCTCGACCTCGGGCGACTCCAGCCGCCACCGGACCAGGACACGGTCGGTGTCGTCGCTGCGGTTGATGTCGTCGTCCATCGGGCCGTAGAAGTTCGGCAGGTACTCGGCCGGATCGGCGGCCAGCTTGGTGATGTTGAAGTAGGCGTTGCGCCGGATCAGCGGGTCGTAGGTCCAGGCGACCTCGCCGACCCCGCGCGGCATCGCCCAGGCGCGCTGGTGCAGCTTCAGCGCGAAACCGACGTTGCGTCCCTGCGTGCGGGCCAGGACCCCGGCGATGTGACTGTGCAGGGTCGCGCGGGCGGGCGGGGAGAAGAAGCCGAAGCAGGCGCCGACCATCTCGCCCCGGTCGAAGGCGCCGCTCACGTAGCTGCCCGCCTTCCACATCGCGCGCAGCAGGTCGGCCGTCACCGGAGGGTTGTTCTCGCCGGTGCGCCAGATGCGCTCGTACAGGCGGCGGACGGCCTCGAGCTCGCCGACGCTGTCCAGGGGGCGGATGTCGACGCCCGCGCCGCGCGCGGCCGCCTCGGCCGCGGCGCGGGCGGCCGTGGCGGCCGGGGACTCGCGACGGTCGCTGATGAGATCGGTCACGACGGCCATGGTCGCAACCGATCGTGTCCCGTAGATGGTCGGCGCGGACATCAGGCCGGGGCCCGGTTCGTCCGGGCGGACAACCGGCCGATGTCATCGCCCGCAGGCTAGGACCAGACGCGCCGCGCGTAGTCCTCGAACGAGGCCGCCTCGCGGCCGAGCACCTGCCGGACCCCGTCGACGGGCTCGGCCACGTGGCCGGCGCGCATGTAGGCGAACATGGCCAGGACCCCGTCGGCGTCCTCCTCGCCCCAGCCCTCCGTCACGAGCTGCGCCCGGTACGCCTCCGGCGTCACCTCCTCGTACCGGATGGAGCGCCCCGAGGCCCGCGCGATGATCTCGACCGCCTCCTCGAAGGTCAGCCCGCGCGGCCCCGACAGCTCATAGGTACGCCCGGAGTGCCCGTCGCCGGTCAGCACGGCGGCGGCCACCTCGGCGATGTCCTCGACGTCGACGAACGGCTCCGGCGTGCGCCCGAGAGGCAGCGTGAGCAGCCCGGACGTCACCCCGTCGCGCCACACGAACTCGTCGAAGTTCTGGTTGAAGTTGTTGGCACGCAGCACCGTCCACTCCGCGCCGGAGTCCCGCGCCGCCTGCTCGGCGTCCAGCATGCTCCGGGAGAAGGCCGCGTCGAGCTTGTCGGCGCCACGCCCCGACAGCACCACGTACTTCCTGACGTCCGCCGCCCGCGCCACGAACTCGTGGACCGGGCCGGGGCTGTCGGGGGCCACCAGGTAGACGGCGTGGGCCCCGCGCAGCGTCTCGTCCCACGTGCCGGGGTCGGACCAGTCGAACCGGACCTGGCTGGAGCGGGAGGCCGGCCGTACCTTCTCGCCCGCCGCCCGCAACCGCCGCACCAACCGGCGGCCGGTCTTGCCGCTCGCGCCCAGAATCAGAATCTCACTCATGGGTCCAGCCAACCGGTGACGGCCTGGCCGGGACATGGGTGAGCGTACGGGGGAGTTGTCCGATCGTCCGGATATCGTGGCACGGTGGACCCGCTGGATGATCTGCTCAGAGGTGTGCGCGGCCAGGGAGCCGTCTTCGACGCGTCGGTGCTGTCGCCGCCCTACTCGGTGCGGATCGGCACGGGCGCGCCGCTGACGCTCTGCTGCCCGCTGCGCGGCGAGGGCTGGCTGGTCAGGGGCGAGCAGGCCCATCGGGTACGCGCCGGTGAGGCGGCCGTCGTGACCGGCCCCGAGCCGTTCGTGTTCGCCGACAGCCCGGAGCCCGGCCCGGCCGGCGACGCGGGGCCCGGCGACCGGACCGTGCTCCTGACCGGCTCCTACGAGATCGGCGGCGAGGTCGCGCGCCGCCTGGTCCGGGTGCTGCCGCCGATGCTGGTGGTCTCCGACGAGCACGGCTGCTCCACCATGGCCGAGTACCTGGAGTTTCAGCTCCTGAGCGGGCGCCCCGGCCACCAGCTCGTGCTGGACCGGCTGCTCGACTGGCTGCTGGTGTGCACGCTGCGCGAGTGGTTCGCCCGGCCGGAGGCGGTCGTGCCCGGCTGGTACGCGGCGCTCGGCGACGACGTGGTCGGACCCGCGCTGCGCGCCATCCACGGCTCGCCCGCCGAGCCCTGGACCCTCGCCTCCCTGGCGGAGGCGGCGTCGGTCTCCCGTACCACGCTGGCGAAACGGTTCACGGAGCTGGTGGGGGAGCCGCCGCTGGCGTACCTGACGAGCTGGCGGATGGCGCTGGCCGCCGACATGCTCACCGAACCCGCCGCGACCGTCGCCTCGGTGGCCCGCAAGGTGGGCTACGCCGACGCGTTCGGCTTCAGCACGGCCTTCAAACGGGTCCTCGGCAAGAGCCCCACCGCCTACCGCACCGCCGCCACCGGCTAACGGGCGTGCGATTCGCGTAGATTGGGGCGGTGATCGACTGGGTGCGGAGCCGGCCGTGGCTCGGTGATCTCGTCCTCGTGGCGGTGGTCCTGGCGGCCGAGCTGCGCGGGGTGGGCACCGTCAAGAGCCTGCTGATCACGCTGGCCTGCGCCGGGCTGGTCGGGCTGGGCAGGCGGCACCCGGTTCCCGTGGTCGCGCTCGTGGGCGTGCTCTACCTGCTGGGGACCATGCCGCCCGGCTACGACACCCCGGGCAGCGCCATGATCATCGCTCTGTTCCTGGCGGGCCGCCACGCGCCCGCCCGCGCCGCGGCCACCGTGGCGCTCGGCGCGGCGGCCGTCTCAGGAACGCTCAGCGCGGACGCGCTGGTGGGCCACCCGCCGACCGGCGTGACGATGACGCTGTTCCCGATGCTCCCGGTCACGGCCGGGCACGTCGTCGGACTGCGCGCGGAGATGGCCCGCCGCGGCAGGGAGCAGGCCGCCGAGCGCGCCGTGCGCGAGGAACGCCGCCGCATCGCCCGCGAACTGCACGACGTCATCGCCCACCACGTCAGCGTGGTGAGCCTGTACATGGGCGCGGCCAGGCGGCTGATCCCCACCGACGGCGAACGCGCCAAGCAGGCCCTGCTCACCGGCGAGGACACCGCCAGGCAGGCGATGACGGAGATGCGCCATCTGCTGGAGGTGCTGCGCACCGACGGCGAGAAGGCCGAGGGCCTCGCGGGCGTCGGCGCCGCCGGTCTGCCCGCGCTGGTCGGGGAGTCGGGCAACGCCGCCCTGGAGGTCACCGGCGAGGTGGTCACGCTGCCCGCGCCCGTGGACCACGCGGTCTACCGCGTCGTCCAGGAGGCGCTGACCAACACCCGCAAGCACGCCGCCGGCGCCGCCTCCCGCGTACGGCTGGCGTACCTGCCCGGCCGGATCGAGGTCGAGGTGAGCGACGACGGCAGGGCGTCCGGCGGTTCCGGCCTGGGACTCGGCCTGGCGGGCATGGCCGAGCGCGTCTCGCTGGTCGGGGGCGAGCTCAAGGCGGGCCCCGCACCGGCCGGAGGCTTCCTCGTGCGCGCCCGCATCCCCCTCCCGGAGCGGACATGATCAGAGTGCTGGTCGTCGACGACCAGGTCCTGGTCCGCGCGGGACTGCGCCTGCTGCTGGAGACCGGCGCCGGCCTGGTGACGATCGGCGAGGCGGGCGACGGCCTGGAGGCCGTACGGCGCAGCCACGAACTGCGCCCGGACGTGGTCCTGATGGACCTGCACATGCCCGGCATGGACGGCGTCGCGGCCACCGAGCGCATCGTCGCCGAACTCCCCGGGACGAAGGTGCTCGCGCTGAGCACCTTCGACCTGGAGGAACACGTGGTGGCCGCGCTGCGCGCGGGCGCGTCGGGCTTCCTGCCCAAGGACGCCTCGCCGGAGGAGCTGATCGAGGGCATCAGGATCGTGCACAGGGGCGAGGCGGCGGTCGCGCCCCGGCTGCTGATCGGGCTGATCGGCAGCTTCGTCCGCCCCGCCCGCCGCCGCGCGCCCGAGGTGCCGTCCGAGCTGTCCGCGCTGACCGAGCGCGAGCGGCGGGTACTCGAACTCATCGCGCACGGCCTGTCCAACGGGCAGATCGCGCAGGAGACGAACCTGTCGCTGTCGACGGTGAAGAACCGGGTGAGCGAGCTGTTCGCCAAGCTCGGCGTCCGCGACCGCGCGCAGGCGGTGATCGCCGCCTACGAGGCCGGGCTGGTGCGGCCGGGAGAGGACCGCTGAACTCCCGCCGCGACCCGCTCGGGCGTCGGCTCCGTCAGGACGTCCACCAGCCGTCCGTCGCTGAGGAACAGCACCCGGTCGGCGTGCGCGGCGGCGGCCGGGTCGTGGGTGACCAGGACGACCGTCTGGCCCAGCGCGTCGACGACCTGCCGGAGCATGGCCAGGATCTCCTGCCCCGAGGCGGTGTCGAGGTTGCCCGTCGGCTCGTCGGCGAAGACGACCTCGGGCCCGGCGGCCAGCGCGCGGCAGATGGCCACCCGCTGCTGCTGGCCGCCGGACAGCTTGTGCGGGCGCCTGCGTACGTGCTCGGCGATGCCGGTCCTGCCCACCAGCTCCCGCACCCAGTCCGGGTCGGGCCGCCGCCCCGCCAGGCGCAGCGGCAGCTCGATGTTCTCCAGCGCGGTCAGCGCCGGGAGCAGGTTGAACGACTGGAAGACGAAGCCGACCCGCTCGCGCCGCATGGAGGCGAGCTCGCGCTCCTTCAGCCCGGTGAGGTCGGCGCCGCCCACGCGCACGCTGCCCGACGTGGGGTGGACGAGCCCCGCCGCGCACTGCAGCAGCGTCGTCTTGCCCGACCCCGACTGGCCCATGACCGCGGTGAACGACCCCCGGGCGAAGCCGTAACTGATGTTGTGGAGCGCGGTGACGGCCGAGGCCCCCGAGCCGTAGATCTTCCCGAGCCCGTCGAGAACGACCGCGGGCTCACGCGTGATGTTCATCTCCGTCTACCTCTCGTTCTTCATGACCGCACGGACGACCAGGACCGAACCCGCCGACGCCCCCAGCAGGGCGCCGCCCGCCAGCGGGGCGAGCCACGCGAAGGGGATGAAGGACCCCAGCGAGGCGAGCCCGCCGGCGCTCACCGCGTGCACGAGCGCCAGGGCGGCGACCGCGGTCAGCGACAACACCACCACGGGCAGCACGGTGAGCGCGCTCTCCCACCCGGCCATCGCCATCACCTGGCGCCGGCGCATCCCCAGCCGCCGCATGGCCCCGAACTCCCGCCTGCGGTCCACGACCCCCAGGCACAGGCTGTTGACCGCCGCCACCAGGCAGAAGACCCCGATGAGCATCGCGACGTAGGGCATGACGCGGTTGCGCTCGGCGCTCTCCAGCGCCTTGCTCTCCACGTACTCCCGCCGGTCGTGGGAGACGACCGCCGCGGAGGAGACCTCCCGTCCGAGCGGCCCACGCACAAAGATCGCCGCGTACGGCTGCGCCTGCAGCGGGCCGGCCAAGGGCAGCAGCACCTGCCCGAGCTCGGTGGTGTCGGCGTAGACGGCCGCCACGGTGACGCTCGCCTCGTCCAGAGTGCCCGGCAGCCGGATCCGGATCCGCGACCCGACGCCGGCGCCGTGCTCCGCGGCCAGTCCCTCGCTCATCGCGACCTGCCCGGCCGCCAGGCCGCCGAGCGGCCCGCCCCGCACCGGAAGCCTCAGCACCCGGGTGGGATCGCCGGTGACCAGCGAGGCGGTCATCGCGACCGGCGCCCGCCCCTCGGGAAGGACGGTGATGGGCAGCATCCGTACGCCCACCGCCCCGTCGCCCAGGCCGCGGCGCAGGTCCTCGCCCACGGCGTTCGCGATCGACGAGGGCTTGAGCACGTGGTCCGCGACGACCTCGGCCGTGCCCCGGTGGGCCGCGCGCCAGTCGTAGAAGAACTGCGTGCCGACGATCGCACCGGCGAGCGTGAGGCCCAGCGTGAGCGAGCCGACGGCCCCCGCGAACCGGCGGTGGTTGAAGACCACGTTCGCCGTGGCCAGGAACGCGCCCGCGCGACCGGCCCGCGCCGCCGCCGCGCGCAGCAGCCGGCCGGTGAGCAGCACGAACCACGGGGCCACCAGCCCCACGCCGGTGACCAGCGCCATCAGGATCGCGAGCTGGGCGATCATCGGCCCCAGCGGCTCCGGCAGCGCGAGCAGGTTCCCGAGCAGGACGACGGTGAGCGCCACGGCCAGCGCGAACATCGCCAGCCCCGTGGCCAGCCGGCCACGGGCCAGCCGGGCGCCTTCGGCCGGGGCTTCGGCCAGCGCGTCGCCGGGGCGGATGCGCATGGCCCGCCGTACCGCCAGCATGCTCGCCACCAGCGCGACGGCCACGCCGAACAGGACGGTCCAGAGCGCGGGCAGTGGCGTGTGGCGCACCTCGAACGCGGCGTTCAGCACGCGGAACTCGCGCAGGCGGCCGGCCACCACCGGCGCGAGCAGCGCGCCCAGCGGCACCGCCACCGCGCCCGCGGCCAGGGCGAGCAGGACCGCCTCCGCGACCAGCATCGCCCGCAACTGCCCGGGACGCGCGCCGACCGCCCGCAGCACCGCCAGTTCCCCGCCCCTGCGCCGCAGCGACAGCCCCATGACCGCCGACACCATGCCGACCGCGACCAGCCCGGTCATGTACACCAGGAACCACAGGGTGTTGAACCCCGCGCCGGAGCTCGTGACGACGTTGCCCTCGGCCAGGCCGCGGGCGTCGCCGGTGAAGACCCGCAGCGGAAGCATGGTTTGCCGGTTGTACGGCTCCAGCACCCGGCCGATCGCCCGCCCCAGCCGCTCCGGATCGACGCCGACAGCCGGGAAGACGCCGATGGCGTCGACGCCGCCACGTCGCCCGGCCAGTTCGGCGGCGTGATCGTCGGTGAAGAACAACGCCGACTGGTGGCGCCAGGCCCCCGCGGCCACCGCCACCCCCACCACCTCGTACGGCCGGAAGACCCCGGACACCGCCACCTCGACCCGCCCGCCCACGACGACCCCCGCCGCCCCGGCCAGCCGCGCGTCCATCACCACCTCGCCCGGCGCGCCCGGCGGCCGGCCCCGCTCGATCCGGAACGGCGTCAGCGCGGCGCTGCCCCAGCCATGCCCGGCCGGGCTCGGGTACTGGTCGCCCGGGACGCTCACCGTCGTCCCGCGCACCGACAGCGGCGCGATGAACGTGAGGTCAGGCACGGTCCGCGCCACCTCGGGCAGCGCGCCGAGCGCGCGCACCAGGCCGGGCGGCAGCGCCCCCGCGACGCCGTCGGCGCCGACCACGAGCGGGACCCCGGCGTAGCGCTCGACCACGGGCCGTTGCCGCTCGGCCGAGTCGACCACGAACCACATCGCGCCGACCACGGTGGCGGCCAGGATGAGCGTGATCAGCGCGCCCAGCACGCTGCCCGGATGCCGGCGTACCGTCCGCCATGCCAGCCACAGCAAGAGAACCTCCCTGGAAAGTCGTCGCTTCCAGGCTCCCGGCGGCGGTGGCGCGCGGCCTCCGCATCCAGGCGGATCTTCGGCAGGTACCGGAGTACTCCGGCGAGGAGTACCCGGGTACCCCGTTGCGTGAGCCGCGCGGCGGAGTGTCGAATGAGATCACATCTGGGCGACCCCTGGGAGAGGCAATGAGGCCGTTGGCCGCCGTGCTGGTAGTGATCCTGGTCGCCGCGGGCTGCGCGTCACCGAGACGGGACAAGATCACGGTCGCGTGCGGGGCGAGCGAGCGGTGGTGCGCGATGATGGTCAAGCGGTTCGCCGACGCCACCGGCGTGGAGGCCGACTACGTGCGGCTGTCCAGCGGGGAGGCGCTGGAACGGATCAAGGGGGCCAGGGAGCGCCAGGAGTTCGACGTCTGGCACGGCGGCCCGGCCGACGCCTACGTGGCGGCCAAGGGGCAGGGGCTGCTGGAGCCGTACCGGTCGGAGGCGTCCGGGGAGATCCGGCCGGGCTGGGCCGACCGCGACGGCGCCTGGAGCGGGATCTACGCCGGGGTGCTGTCCTTCTGCAACAACACCAAGAAGCTGGCCGAGCGCGGCATGAAGCCGATCCGCTCCTGGAGCGAACTGCTGGACAAGAGGCTGCGCGGCGGCGTCGCCATCGCCCATCCGGCCACCTCGGGCACCGCCTACACCGCGCTGTGGACCCAGGCCGAGCTGAACGGCCGCGACACCGGCGCGGCGCTCGGCTACATGCGCGGCCTCCACCAGAACGTGCCGCGGTACAACACCTCCGGCAGCGACGCCGCCGTGCAGGCGGCCAAGGGGGAGGCGGCGGTCGGCGTCGTGTTCTCCCACGACTGCGTCGCCGCCCAGGAACAGGGCTATCCGGACCTGGAGGTGACCTTCCCCCGGGAAGGCACCGGCTACGAGCTCGGCGGGCTGGCCGTCCTGGCCGGGGCGCACAATCCGGACAGCGCGCGCACCTACGTCGACTGGGCGCTGAGCGGGGCCTCCCAGCGGCTCGGGCCGCTGGTGAAGTTCTACGCCCTGCCCACCAACACGCGGGTGCCGCCGCACTCCAAGGCGGCCGACCCGGCGACGGTCAAGCTGGTCCCCTACGACGTGGAGGCCGCCGGGCGGGCCAAGCAGGAACTCGTCGCCAGGTTCGGCGCCGAGGTCGCCGCTCCGCCCGCCTAGGAGCAGCCCTCGAACTGCGGCACCGAGACCACCGACAGGTCGATGCCCGACTTGCCGAACCACTTGTCCAGCAGCATGTGCGCGGTGCCGTCCTGGTACATGCGGGTGATGGCCCGGTTGAGCTCCTCGCAGCCGTCGACGTCGCCCTTGCGCACGCCGATGGAGGTGCGCTGCTCGTTGAACGTCGCGCCGACCAGGTGCAGGTCGACGCCGGGTTTGGTGAGCAGCCCGGCGAGGATCTGGCTGTTGGTGGAGATGGCGTCGATCCGGCCGTCCTTGATCATGTCGAGGCAGACGTTGTAGTCGGGCGCCTCGATCGGCTTCGCCTCGACGCGGCGTTCGTCCACGATCCGCTGGGCGATGTTCGTGCCTTTCACCAAGCAGATCTTGCGGTCTTTGAGGTCGCGGACGTCGCGGATGACGCCCTTGTCGGCGGGCCGTACCGCGATGTCCTGGAAGTCGACGTGGTACGGCCCGGCGAAGTCGATCAGCTTCTTACGCTCCGGCGTGACCGACATGTGGGCGAAGACCAGGTCGGCCCGCCCGTCGGTGAGCACGGTGATCTGGTCGCCGGCCTTGATCTCCAGCCAGCGGATCCGCTTGCCCAGCCGGGTGACGAGGTCCTGGGCCACGTCGATGTTGAAGCCCTGGTAGGCGCCGTCCTGCCCCTTGAAGCTGATCAGCGGCACGTCGGAGCGGATCGCGACGATCAGCTCGTCCTTGTCCACGAAGGACTCCGGCCGGGCGGTGCCGCAGGCGGTGAGCGTCAGGATGAGGCAGATCAGCAGTCTTCTCACCGGTACTCCCTCAGCCGGGGCCGGATGCCGGCCAGGATGAACAGGGCGCCGGCGGCCAGCCCCGCCGGGATCCACCGCCACAGCGTCTCCAGAGCGCCGTCGCCGCTGTCGATGGCTCGCTCGAAGTCCGACTCGTGCCGCCGGACCAGTTCCTCCAGCACCTGGTCGTAGCCCTCGTAGGCCTGGGTGAGCTCGCCGTCCCAGAACTTGATCGCCGCCTCGCCCGACATAGTGCGCATCCGCGCGTCGGCCTGCTGGAAGCGCTGGTAGACGGCGAAGAGCCGGTCGCGGTCGCGCCCGGCCAGGCCGCCGAGCACCCCCTGGAAGTCCCGGTGCAGCTTGCTCTGGTAGTCGGGCAGGCTGGTCGACTCGACCGCGACGATCGTGCGGGCCTTGTCCAGGAAGGTGTGCTCGTAGGTGTCCTTGCGGAAGCGGTCGAGCAGGTAGCGGCTCTGGTCGCCGTGCATGCTCTTGCTGATCGCCCGCGTCCTGGTCAGGGTCAGCACCGCGTCGAACCCGCGGGCCTTGGCCTCCTCCAGCGCCCGCCCCTGCTGGTTGAGCAGGGCCAGGCCGCTCACCAGGCCGGCCGCGGTGAGCACGGTGGCCACCACCAGCGCCGGGGCGAAGACCCGCCGGAACCTGCGCGTCAGGTACGCCTGCAACGCCAGCAGGCAGCCCAGCGCGAGCAGCCCGGTCACGATGACCGCGGTGCGGGCCAGCGAGGTGGCCGAGCGCTCGGCGTCGTGCGCGCGCCGCACGATCGTCCCGGTCTCCAGCGTCAGGTTGTAGGCCTGGGGAAGCAGTTCGCGGTGCATGAGGTCGGTGGCCCGCTGGTAGGCGGCGACCACGTTGTCGGGCGGCGCGCCCGCGGTGTGCCCGGACTGGGTGTCGAGCAGGCGGGCGTGGGCGGCCAGCCGTTCGTAGCGGCCCAGGCCCTCGATCAGCGACTCGACCGTGCGCTGCTCGGCGGGGTTGTCCAGGGCGAGCCGGTAGGCCTTGAGCAGGCTCTCGGAGATCTCCAGCCGCCGCTGGTCGTAGCCGGTCAGGTCGGCCTGCTGCTGCGGGCCGTACTCTCTGCCGAGCAGCAGGGTCTCGGCCACCAGCGCGTCCATCTCCGACATCTGCCGGTACAGGCCCGTGGTGGCCAGCACCTGGGGGCCGGCGTCGTGCCCGATGGTACGCAGGCCCGTGCCGGTGCTCGCCGCCCCGGCCACGAACGCGCCCAGCAGCAGCGCCAGCGCCAGCAGGGCCAGCCCGGACAGCAGCCGCACCCGCCCGGAGACCGATCTCTCGCGCCTGGCCGGGGGCGCCGCCGTCACCGTCACCGTCATGGGCCGCTCCGGCGTGTGCGCACCGCGCCTCCCGACATCGACTTGTGCTCCAAGATCGAGCATGACCGCGAGCGCGACGGCTCCGCAAGAGGCTGGGTACAACCTCAGGAACGACGATCATCGACTCGAGATGGGGGCCGTGTATGCCGGACCGCCTCAGCGTCATCGAAAGGGAGTTACGCGCGCACCCGAAGGTGGCCGACTGCGCCGTCGTCAGGGACGGCACGACGCTGATCGCGTACGTCGTCGCGCCCGGCGGCACGCGGGGACAGGAGCTCGCCTCGTTCCTGCGCGGGCGGCTGCCGGAGCGGCAGGTGCCCGACCTGGTCGCCGTGGTGCCCGTGTTGCCGCGCACGCCGGACGGCGCGATCGAGCACGGGAGCCTGCCGCTGCCCGTGCGGACCGGGCCGGCCAGGAGCGGGGGCGGGAAGGCGGGCGGCTGGGGCGGTGACGCCGCAAGCATGGTGCCCGTCCGGGTGCTGGTCGCCGTGGCGGCGGGGATGGTGGCGTTCGGGCTGACGGACGTGCTCTGGCCGTACTCGACGGATCTGACCGGTGTGCCCCAGCCGTGGGCCGGGTTCTTCCGCGGGCTGTACGCCGCCGAGTACGTGTCGTTCGGGCTGGGCGTCATGTTCCTGGTGTCCGGGCGGTCGTTCCTGGCCCGGCTGGGGCGCCCGGCGTGGCTGACGACGCTCGCGCAACTGGCGATCACCTGGCTGCTGGTCGCGTGGTGGCCGCAGGACAACTTCTACCGGCTCGCCGCCAAGACGGACTGGCCGCGCCAGGCCGCCTTGGTCTACGGGTTCAACGTCACCCTCATGATCGCCGCGGCCGTGGTCGTCCTGTTCGTGGCCGTGCCGAGGCGGTGAAGATGGCGCCGAGCGCCTCGTTCGCGCCGCGCAGCGCGGCCTCCGCCTCGTCCAGGGCGCGGGCCGTGCGCGCGGCGATCGCCACTCCGAGGTACGGCTCCGCCTCAGCCGCCGCCGTCGGCACCGTGACCAGCAGCGTCGCGCCGAGCCCCCGGCACTCCTCCGCCGCCCGCGCGACATGTGCGCGCAGCGCGGCCGGGGGCAGGCGGGCGCCGAGCGGCAGATAGTCCAGGGTGCGCACGAAGTGGCGGCCGCCGTGGAGCCGGTCCAGCCGGGCCTGGATACAGAACGCCGCCGCCGGGCCGGTGAGCCGCAGGTTGATCTCGGTCGGGGCCAGGCGGCCGGTCGGGCCGGTGACGTAGTCCACGTCGAACCACCCCCGGTACCCGTGCGCGGCCAGCGCCCCGCCCACCGCGCCGCCGAACCGCACGGCCGTCTCTTCGAGCGCCGCGGGCAGCACGCCGGGGCCGACGGTGACCCCCTGGTAGCGGGTGCCGTCCATCACCATCGCGCCCGCCCCGACCGGATGGACCCGGCCGGTGTCGTCGATGACGGCGTCGAAGGTCGGGGCGCGGAACGGGCCCGAGCCGTCCACGTACTCCTCCACCAGCCCGCCCTCGCGCGCCCATCGCCGCGCCAGTGCGCCGATCCGCGGCGTGGCGCCGGTCACGACCAGCGTGCCGGACCCGCCGACGCCGTACTCCGTCTTCAGCACCAGCGGTTCTCCCCGGGCCAGCTCGCGCAGCAGCTCCCGCCGTGAGCCGACCGGCCGCTGCCGCGGGATGAGGATGCCCGGATGCCCGGGGGCCAGCGCCCGGAACAGCTCGTGCGCGCCGCGCTTGGACTCGAACCTCGTGACGGCCTGGAGGACGCCGCCCGCCGACGGGACGATCCGCTCGAACTCCGCGCTACGCCCCCAGGGCAGCACCCGCCCCCGGCCGAGGCACTCCCTGAGCTCCGGCCTCGATGCGATCGCCGCCGACACCCCGCCGTCCGCGGCGACGCCGCCGTGGACCTCCACCTCGCCCCAGCCGAGCACGTCCGCCAGATCCCGGATCCACGCCGCGTCCACCGGCTCCGGCAGGATCACGACCGCGGGATGCGGGCTCGCGAACACCGCGAGGCAGGAGTAATGGTCACCTCCGGCCGGGATGGGGCTGAACGTCCGGTTGAACTCGGCGACATTGCCGACGTGCACGGCCGGCCGCCCGCCGGTCCACGCGTTCACCCACGCCGGTTCCGGTCCCGGCGGCCAGGCGACCAGCAGCGGCAGCGCGCCCGAGTAGCCGTGCCGCCGCGCGCCCATCGCCAGGTAGAAGCCCTCGGCGTGCGGGTCGGCGGCGATCGACAGCCGGGTGAACCCGATCCGCCCCGCCTCTTCGAGCAGCCGCCGGTAGAGGAGCCTGCCCACGCCCTGGCCGATCGCCTCCGGCTCCACGAACAGCATGCCCAGCTCGCCGTCCGGCTGGTCGCCGTCGAGGGTGGCGAACCCCACCACGCCGCCGTCCCGCTCGGCGACCACGGTCCTGCGGGCGACGACGTCGCGCAGCCGTAACTCCTCCCGGCAGGCTTCCAGGAACGCCTCGTCATACCCCCAGGACGCCTTGGACCGCATCGCCAGCCCGCTCAGCGGCCCGGCCTCGTCCGGCCGTGCCGCCCTCAGCCGCACCCGTCCGCTCACCCCGCATTCATATCAAGGTCGGTACGGCCCCGCCCTCGGCGTGCTCGACCGAGACGCCCGCCAGATCTCTTGCCCACCGGCCGGTGATTTCGCCCAGCCGTCCGGCCGGCGGGGGAGTGCGGCCCAGGCCGATCGCGTAGCGGGTGCGCCGAGGGCCGCTCTCGAACGGGCGCGGCCAGGCATGCGCGTCCGCCGCCCCCGCCTCGGCCAGGGCGGCCAGCAGGTCCAGCATGCGGCCCCTGACGCGGCCGAGTTCCTCCGGCGAGCCGACGGTCACCACCGCCCAGGCCTTGTGCCTGCGGTGCAGCGGCGGCGCGGACAGGAGTTCGGCGCTCCGGCCGCTGTCCGTGAGCTCCCAGGCCAGGTAGAGCTCCTGGGTGAGCAGGTCCAGACCGCCGGGGCCGACCTGGCGGGCGCAGTTGCGTACCGGGTCGCTGGGTGTCAGCACCGTGACGGGGGCCGCTTCCCCGGCGGTCGCGGTGGGGTCGAGGGCGATCGGGTCGCGCCAGTCCCAGGCGGCCCAGGTGCTGAAGAACCGGTTCAGCGGGTCGTCCCCGGGCTCGCTCGCGCGTACGGTGAGTGCGGCCATGACCGCCCAGGCCAGGCCGGGCAGGCCGCCGAACGGGGCGGAGTCCAGGCCACGCGCCCGTGCCCACGCCTTGACCTGCCTGGCCAGGCGGGTGAAGCGGGCATGCCCGTCACCGGTGGTGCGGAGGGCCTGTGCGTCGGTGACGGCGCTGAGCGCGATCGCCGCCTGCTCGCCCAGCTCGGCCCGGCGGGCGAGCGCCTGGTCCGGCGGGACGGCACCGGCGGGCACCACGGTCAGGTCCACGTCGAGTCCGCCGGTGTGGAAGCGCAGGCCGGGCACCCGGGCGCCGATCACCTGGCGCAGCCGGGCCGCCTCGGGCAGCGCGGCGCGTACCAGGGACTCGGCGTCGGCCGCGCCGGGCAGCACCGCCACCAGGTCCAGGTCCGCGCCGGGCAGCTCACAGCCCATGCGCCGGGAGCCGGTGACGTGCACGACCCCCGGCTCCAGTGCCTCCTCCAGCCGCCGCACCACCTGCCCGGCCACCGCGTCCAGGTCGCGACGATCAGAGCCACCCGCCGCCTTGTCACCCCGGCCGATCGCCCGGTCAGGCCGAGACTCCCCGGTTGCTCGGTCGGGCCGCTTCGGCTCCGCGGCCCGCCGGCTGGGCCCGTCGGCCAGTTGGCCGGGGAGCTCTGGCGCGGCGGTCGTCCGGGGTGCGGGGGAGGGCGGGTCGGGGAGCCAGTGGATCTCGCCGGTGCCCAGGGTGATCCGGGCGCGGGGGCGCATGGGCTCCTCGCCGCGGCGCGACAGCAGGACCAGCTCGCCGACCCGCGCCGTCATCGCGGCGAGGCGGATCGTGGCGTCGGTGCGGCCGAGCGTCAGGTGCGGGGTGAAGCCCTCGCGGCGGCCCTCGCAGCGCGGGAAACGTCGTTCGAGTGAACGGCGCAGCCCGGCCCAGGGCGCGGAGCCGGCGGCGGCGGGGTCGAGCCAGGAGGTCGTGTGGGTGCGGTGACGGAACGTGCGCACCCCTTCCAGCCGGGCGGTGAACGGCTCCGCCTCGGCGGCCGCCGCGGCCACCAACGGCGCCGCCGCCTCGAACTCCGACTCCGGCACGAACCCGAAAAGCAGGTTGACATGCGGCGGCCAGCGGTCGAGCTGCGGATCGTGCGCGCGCCGGACCTCCTGGATCGGCGGCCACAGCTCGCGCGGCGGTATCCACGCCACCGCCGTACGCGCCGTCGGCGGCACGTCCAGCACCCCGCCGTCCTCGGCGCCGGAGACGTCGAGGACCGCCTCGACCCCGTAGTGGTCGGAGACGTACAGCCCGCCGGGGTCTGGCGTGTCGCCGCGCAGGGCCGCCGAGACGACCCGGGGGCGTCCGCGGAGCAGAACCCGGTCCAGGCGCGCCGCCCGGCCGGACCGGGAGGAGAGCGCGGCCAGCGGGTTGACGCCGGGGTCGAAGGTGGGGGTCTCGTCGGCTCCGTGCGCCTCGGTCCAGGCGTCGCGCAGGCCGAGCGCGGACTCCGGGGTGCCGGTGCCGTCGTTGAAGTCGCCCATCAGGACCAGGTCACCGTCCAGGCCGGACAGCCCCTCGGCGATCCGGGCCAGTTCGGCGCGCCGCCTGCCCGCGCCGTCGGCGGAATGGTCGCTGCTCAGATGGGTGACGGCGACGACGAGCGGGCCGGCGGTGGTGTCGGCGACGATGGCGGCCACCGACTTGTGCGGGCCGAGCTCGTGGCCGGCCGCCTCGCGTACGGGCAGCCGGCTGAGCAGCAGGAGGCCGTCGTCGACGTCCGGTCCGTGGGGGTCGGTGCCCAGGGTGTAGGCGGCGCGTACCCAGGGGGCGGCCAGCAACATGGATACCAGCGCCGGCTCGACCTCCTGCAGCGCGAGGACGTCCGCGTCGGCCTGCTCAAGGTCGCGCAGGAGCAGGGCGCGGCGGCGGGCGGTGTCGATGCGGTCGCTGTCGTAGCGGTCCCACAGCGTGTTCCACGTCAGCACCCGCACCACCCCGCCCCCGGACCCCGGCACCCCGCCCCCGAACCCTGGCATCCCGTCGGCGGGTCCGGTGGCGGGTCCGCCGGTGGGTCTGGTGGCTGGTCGCCATTGCCCCGCCGGGTCCCACGCGTACGGCGTCCGCGCGGTGAAGAACGGCGCGCGCAGGCGGCGCGGCTCGCGCGCCCGGCCCGCCTCGCAGGTGTCGAGGCGGTCCAGGCCCGTGGCCCGGTCCCAGACCAGCTCGCCGTCCGCCTCGACGAACAGCACCCGATGCCAGGGGATCTCGCCGCCCGGCGTGAACGTGGCCAGCGCGACCCGCTTGGGCGCGGCGTCGCGCTGGCCGACGCCCAGGACGAAACGGGACGGGTCGAAGCGCGGATCCCAGCGGACCCGGTGGTAGATCTCCTCGCTGGTACGCATCACAGGTGCCCGTCCTTGTCGTCCACGGTCCCACGCTCACCGACGTACCAGGTGCGATGGGCCTGACCCGGATACGGCGGGACGTAGCGCCGCATCTGCGCGTCCAGCACGTGCGCGGGCACCGCGGCCGCGCGGCCGGCGTTGCGCCGGTGCAGCTCGTCCTCCTCCAGCAGGACGACCACGTGCGTCGTCAGCGCGTCGCGGCGGCGTGCCACGGCGTGGACCAGGCTGCGCTGGTGGTGGTTGAGCGAGGTGGCGTCCCACACCACCGTCCCGCCCGCGGCCAGGGCGGCGTCGAGCCGATCCAGCCCCTCCCCGAGCACGGCCCCGTTGTCCCGCTGGTCGGCCCGCGACCCCCGCGCGGCGCGAAGCTCGTCCAGCGACACCCGGACGGCGTCCGCCAGCCCGGCGGCGAACGTGCTCTTCCCGCTGCCCGACGGCCCGACGAGATGCACCAGTCGGGGGAAGGTCCCCGCCCGCCACCGCCACGTCGCGGCCACGGCCTCCTCGGGCGTGACGATCCTTCCCGCCGCCCAGGCGGCGCGGGCCTCGGCCCAGCACCGGCCGGCCGCCTCGTCGTCGAGCCCGGCCAGACGCTCATCCAGCCCGGCCCGCAACGGCTCCAGCGGGTCCGGTCCCAGCAGCCCGGCGTCCTCGGCGTGCAGGGCCGACCAGGCGACCTGTTCCCCGGCCTCCTCCGCCGACCCGGCCGGCACCACCGCGGCGACGGCGTGCAGCACGCCCAGGTCGGCGGCCAGCGCCATCCGGCCCAGCCCCGCCCGCCGCTCCTCGTCGGGGTACGGCCGGCGCAACGCGTCCTGCAGCCCGGCCAGGTCCGCGATCCGCCGGGCCAGCGGCATCCCCAGGGGCCGTACCAGCCGCGCCGCCAGCACGGCCCGGGGCACCGGCCGCAGCGCCACGGCCAGCACCCCCGCCAGCCGCGCGTCCCCGCCCCGGCCGATCGCGTCCAGCCGAGCCGCCACCTCGGCCACCGCCTCCGCAGCCGCGCCTTCCACCGCCCCAGGCCCGAGATCCACCGCCGTCGGTGCCGAGCCTGCCGTTACCCGAGGTCCGGGATCCACCGCCGCCGGGGCCGTGCTTTCGATCGCCCCAGCCCCGAAACCCACCGCTGCCAGCAGCGCCGTGACGTCCGCCTCCGCGCCCGAGCGCACCGACCACAGCGCCGCACGGGTGCCGAGCCCGTTCGGCACCACCGGCGCGTGCATCCAGTGCGTGTCCGTCCGCACGTGGTCGCGGCGCACCCACTTCGCCACCCGCCCCGCGAAGTCCGCCAGCACGAACCCCTCGGCGGCCCGCACCACGTAGCCCTCCTGCCGCTCCGGATCCAGCCGCAGCCCCCGCAGCGCCCGCTCGTCGAAGACCCCGCGCCACAGCACGGGCGGGACGGGAATCCCCAGCTCACGCAGAACGCCGACCGTGCGATCCCAGCCCAGGCACCGCTCGCCGTCCCACACGGAGAACCCGTAGAACCAGCTCCTCGTAGGCGATGGAGTGCCGGGCGTACACGTTCTCCCCGCACACCCGCAGCCCCGCCGGAATCCGCGCCCCGATCCGCCCCTGCAGCCCCTTGACCCAGGCCCGCGAAGGATGGTGGGCGGAGTCCAGCGACCGGGCGTGCAGGCCGTCCGGGTACAGGGTCGTGTTCTCCCCGTCGAGCTTCTCCGTCACCACGACCTCGCGCCCGCGCAGCCCGGACAGCTCGCCCGCGCGCACGTCGTCCGGGGTCACGCCCGGCGACCAGGGCAGGTGAGGGGTACGCGGATAGTGCACGCGCATGATCCCTCCCCCGGTCGGCTGGGGGCCACTGTACAAGCGGGGAGAAAGCGCCCTCCATCCAATAAATCAAGGCCGGGCGAGCCGATCCAGCCGCCGCCGGAGCAGCCGCCGTTCCGCGTCGTCGTGGACGAGGGCGAGCGCGCGCTCGTAGGCCGCGCGGGCCTCCACGGTACGGCCGGCGCGATCCAGCAGCTCGCCACGGGCGGCGTGCAGGTAGTGGAAGTCCTGGAGCGGCAGCCGGTCGATGATCTCGAGACCGGCCTCCGGCCCCTGCGACTGGGCGATCGCGATGGCGCGGTTCAGCTCGACCACCGGGGAAGCGGTCAGCCGGGCGAGCTCGCCGTACAGCATGGCGATCTGCGGCCAGTCGGCCGGCTCCTCGGTGTGCAGGGCGGCGATCGCCGCCTGGACGACGTACGGCCCGCGCCCGTGCAGAGCCAGCGCCCGCGCCAGCGTCCGGCGCCCGTCGGCGATCATGGCGGAGTCCCACAGCGACCGGTCCTGCTCGGCCAGCAGCACCAGCTCGCCGTCGCGGAAGCGGGCCCGGCGGCGCGAGTCGTGCAGCAGCATGAGGGCCAGCAGCCCGTGCGCCTCGGCCTCGTCGGGCATGAGCTCGGTCAGGGCCCGGCCGAGCCGGATCGCCTCGCCCGCCAGGTCCACCCGCCCCGTGTATCCCTCGTTGAAGATCAGGTACGCCACCGCGAGCACCGCCGCCAGCCGGTCGGGCAGCAGATGGTCGGCCGGCACGCGGAACGGGATCCCGGACACCCTGATCTTCCGCTTGGCCCGCACCAGGCGCTGCGCCATCGTCGGCTCCGGCACCAGGAACGCGTGCGCGATGTCGCCGGTGCTGAGCCCGCCGAGCGCCCGCAGCGTCAGGGCGACCTGCGCCTCCATGGACAGCGCGGGATGGCAGCAGGTGAAGATGAGCTCGAGCCGCTCGTCGCGGAACACGGCGTCGTCCATCTTGTCCTCCCGGGACCGCCGGACCGCGAGCAGGCGGGTCTTCTCGGCCAGCGTGCGCTCGCGGCGGACGCGGTTGAGCGCCCGGTTGCGCGCGGTCGTGATCAGCCAGGCGCCCGGATGGGCCGGCGTCCCGTCGCGCGGCCACCGGTCGGCGGCGATCGCGAAGGCCTCCTGCGCGGCCTCCTCGGCGAGGTCGAAGTCGCCGAGGAAGCCGATCAGCGCGGCCAGAACACGTCCCCACTGCTCGCGGAAGACCCGCTCCAGCACATCGGTCACGGGTTCAGCGGGCGTATCTCGACCGCGCCGCCCATGCGGGCCGCCGGGATCCGCCCGGCCAGCTCGATCGCCGCGTCGAGGTCGTCGGCCTCGTAGAACAGGTAGCCGCCGATCGCCTCCTTCATCTCCACGAACGGGCCGTCGGTCGTCAGCGTCCTGCCGTCCTGCACCCGCACCGTGGTGGCGGTGTCCGGCGGCTGCATCCACTGTCCCGGCGTCACCCCCGGGGTGTTCTCGATCGCCTGGTACGCCGCGGGCAGAGCCTTCTGCTCCTCCTCCGACAGGTTCTCCCACGCGGCCGGATCGCCGTGGCTGATCAGCAGCATGTACTTCATCGTGTCCTCCTGGGTTCTCGGGAAGGGTCGTGTCATAGACAAACGGGCCGCGGCGAAATCGACACCCCGGCCCGGCCGGTTTTCTCCCTCGCTCAGGAGTACCCGCTTCCCGGCACACCGGAGCATCATCCCCTCCCAGGGAGGAGCCCGTCAGCCGGCGACCTGGAGCGCGTGCGCTACGCCGGCTCCTGAGGCGGCGTGCGGAACTGCTCGATCATCGCCGCGTAGCCGCTGCCTCCGTGACCGGCGGCCGCGGCCCGGTCGGCCAGGGCCTTGACGAACCTCGGCAGTTCGGCGCTGACGCCTAGCGCCTCGCTCTCCTGGACGATGTGCGCCATCGCCGCCCGCTGGGTGTCGATGGTGGCGTCGAGCGCCGGGTACGCGCCGTCGTCGATCTGCCGCGCGTACCCCTCCAGCCAGCCGGCCACCGCGCCGAGGCCCTCCTTCGCAAACGCGGCGAACGTCGTGGCGTCCACCCCCGCGGTGCCCAGCAGCGCGACGCCCTGCAGGAAGCCGTTCAGGACGCTCCACGACAGGCTCAGCGAGGCCACGTCGTAGAGCGAGGACAGCCCGGGGTCCGTGCCGAGGTAGGTGGCCTGCGCGCCGAGGACGCGCAGCGCGGGCTCGTACCGGTCGAAGAGCGGCCGGGGCCCGCTGTAGAGGATGAGGCCGTCGGCGGTGCCGATGGTCTGGGGCACGGCCAGGATCGCGCCGTCGAGGTAGCCGGCGCCCCGGCCCGCGGCCCAGGAGGCGGCCTCCCGCGCGGCCCGGGAGGTGCCGGAGGTCAGGTTCACCAGGACCCGGCCGTCAAGGACTTCCTCCAGCGGGCCGAGCAGGTCGTGGACGGCGTCGTACCCGGTGAGGCAGACGACCACGAGCGGGCTCGCGGCGACGGCCTCGGCCGCCGAGCCGGCGAGCCGGGCGCCCTCGGCGACGAGGCGGTCCGCCTTGCCGGGTGAACGGTTCCACACGGTCGTGGGGTGGCCGGCGCGCAGGAAGGCGCGGGCCAGAGCTTCGCCCATCAGCCCGAGGCCGAGGACCGTCACGGCGTCCTGCCGGTTGGTGTTCATGGCAGAATCGTCAACGTTCACACCGATATGAATGTCAAGGAGCCGTGACCGTGCACATCGGTGAGCTGAGCCGGCGGACCGGGGTCAACACGCACCAGCTGCGCTACTACGAGTCGCAGGGCCTGCTGGAGCCGGGCCGCGGCGCCAACGGCTACCGCGAGTACCCCGACGCCGCCGTGCTGACCGTGACCCAGATCAGGAGGCTGCTCGCGGCCGGGCTGTCGACGCGGGAGATCGGCTACGTGCTGCCCTGCGCCAGCGGCGCGCGCCCCGACCTCGAGCCCTGCCCCGAGCTGGTGGACGGCCTGCGCGAGCGCCTGACCAGGCTCGACGAGAGCATCGACGCGCTGGTCGGCACCCGCCAGGTCCTCCACGAGTACCTCGACCTCACCGAACGGCGCGTGCTCACCACCCCAGGATCCGCCACGGCGTGAACCGCGCACCGCCCACCTCCTCCTGCCAGCAGGCGAACAGCTGGCCCTTGACGCCGAGGCTGAAGACCATGACGCGGCCGGAGCGGTCGGCGGACACGGCGGGCACGCCGATGATCTTCCCGCCGAGGTCCTGCCAGGGGCCGTAGGCGCCGTTCGCCTCCTGTTGCACGGCCACCGAGACGCCCATGGCCGGGTTGCGGACGGCCAGCACCACCCGGGAGGCGGGGATGGAGGCGTTCGGCCCGCGGGCGGCCTGGACGTTTCCCACGCCGCCGGGAGCCGGGAGGGTGGAGGCCGCGGACCATCCGTAGGAGGGCGGTTCCTGCCGGGTTCTGACGACGTCGCCGACGGTGACCGTACCGGTGTCGAGGTCGCCCTGGCGGTAGAGGAGCTCCAGGCGCGCGTCCGCGTTGAGCACGAGCGTCGGTGGGCTGCCGGGCGTGGTGGAGCCGATGGGGGCCGCGCGGAAGCCGCCGTTGGGCTTGGTCTGCCGCCAGCGCAGGATGCGCGCGGAGTCGCACCGGGTCCTGGCCGGATCCGCGCGGGCGCACAACGTGGCGAACAGCTCGATCCGCCCGAACCGGTCGCGCATGGCGGTGATGCCGCTGCGCAGGCCCCGCTCCGACAGCGTCCACCACGGCGACCACCTGCCGTTGCCGTAGTGGGTCCGGTAGCTGATCTGGTGGGTGCCGGTCTGGACGAAGACGTTGATCCGGCCCAGCTGGTCCAGCGCGAGCGCGGGCGTGCCGGTGCGGTTGCCCCCGTACGGCGGCCGGCCGAGGTCGGTCCATTGGCCGGTCCACGGGCCGCCGGGCCTGCGCTGCGCGGTCGTGATGATCGCGTCGGTCAGCCCGTTCTCGCGCAGCCGGATGGCGAACGCGCGCAGCCTGCCGTCGCGGTCACGCTCGACGGCGACGCCGGGGGCGAGCCACGAACCGGCGTACCCGAGCGACTTGGGCCCCCGCCAGCGGCCGTCGGCGCCCTGGTCCCAGGAGACCACGCGGCGCCCCTGCACGGACAGGACGCTCAGCCGCTTGTCGGCGTTGGCGGCCACGCGCAGCAGCTCGCCGGTCCAGCGGTAGACCATCCGGTTCATCCGCCAGACGTAGGCCGGATAGTTGAGGTCGGAGTCCCTGGCCAGCGGGTCGTGCGGGGCGTACGCGTCGAAGATCTCCTTCTTCGTGTCCCGCTCGGCCGGGCCCAGGTTGGCCGGCACGTCCTGGATGAAGTAGTCGCGGAAGTTGATCTCGACCAGCCGCGGGTTCGCGTCTCGGTGCTGGCGGGCGGCCTCGGCGGTGAAGCGGGCCGTCTGGACGTGGTCGGGGTGGTCGTGCGTGCGGTAGAGGTCCGGCTGGGGGTCCTGCGTACGGATCGCGTGCGGGGTGAACATCTCCATGAGCCTGCGCAGCGTGCCGACGAGCCCGCCGTAGGTGTAGCACTGTTCGTACGGCGAGCCGCGCTCGGTGAACGTCGGCAGGCAGCCCGCCTTCCCCTGGTCGTCCCAGAGCCGGACCAGCGCGCCGCGCCCGCGCGCGTCCTGGCGGCGCTTGTTCCCGCCGTCGGACAGGCGCAGGAACAGCAGGTGCACCCCGGTGCCGCGCAGATGGTTGTGCTCGACGACCTGCGTGCCCACCCGCAGGGCTTCGGTGTCCCAGATCGGCGCGTCCACGCCCGCCATGCGCGCGTACGCCGCCCGCGAGCCCTCGCGCCTGCCTTCGGCGTAGGCGTAGCCCTCCTGCGCCTCGCCCGCGGTGAGGAATACCGACGCGATCGGATATCCGGCGCGAATGGTCTGGTGGATGTCGGGATTGAGAAAGAGGAGGTCGTCATCCTCATGTGCGAGGAAATGCATGAAATGCACATGCTCGATCAGCCTGGACATTGTTGCCTCGGCCGGCAGGACCGCGCCCATAACGGTCATCAGCAGGCTCGCCAGGAAAAGGCGCACACTCTTCTTCAATTCCTCCCCCTCCGTATCAATGAAAGGATCATCGATACAAGAGGGGCAGGCCGGGATTGATGCGCAAAGGCACTGTCAGTGTTCTTCTGTCCTGCGGCAAGCGATTCGTCAGCCGGTGTGGCCTTAGCGGGTGATCCGCTGGGCTGTTTCCGCGCCGGGCGGGAAACCGGTCATTCCTCCGCGTCGTCCTTGCGCAGGCGTTCGGCGTGCCGGGTCTGGTTGAGCAGCGCGAGCCGCAGGAACCGCTCGACCACCTCGAGTTCGGCGACGGTGTAACGGCGCAGCCCGGCCCGGGCCTCGGCGGCGATCGGCCCCCAGACCTCCCCGACGGCCGCCCGGCCCCGCTCGCTCAGGTGCACCAGGACCCGGCGCCGGTCGGCGGTGTCGCGTACCCGCTCGGCCAGCCCCGCCCGCTCCAGCCGGTCGATGGCGGTCGTGGCCGCGCCGCCGGTCAGGCCCGCTCCGGCCGCCAGCTCGCTCGCCGTGAGCGGGCCGCGCGCGGTCAGGCGGCTCAGGCAGCGCACGTCGGTCCGGTTGACGCCGAGCCGCCGGGCCGCCAGCTCGTCGATGAGGTCCGTGGCGTCCTGCAGATCCTGTACGGCCCCGGCCACGGCCTCGATCCTGGATTGCTTTGACAATCTAATCCTTAGATTATTGAATCAATCGGGTGTGACCGGAGTCTAACCCACCAGGAGGCCATGATGGTGACCCTTCCCGTCCACCTGCGACCCGCGGCGCCCGGCGACGTACCGGCCCTGCTGGCCCTGATGGACTCCGTCCACGCCTGGCTCATCGCCCAGGACCTGCCCGAACAGTGGGGAACGGTGCCCTTCTCCCGCATCCCCGGCTTCGCCGGCCGGGTGGCCGAATGGACCGGCCTCGGCGTCGTCACCCTGGCCGAACGCGACGGCCGTCAGGTCGGCATGCTGGCCGCGGCCCCGGCGATCCCGCCGCGCATCCCGCCCGCCGCCGTCCCCGGCGGCTCGATGTTCATCCACACCGTGCTGACCGACCGCGGGCCCGCCGGACGGGGCGTCGGCCCGGTCTTGATGGCCGAGGCCGAACGCCTGGCCAGAACACACGGCGCCCCCGCCCTGGCCCTGGACCACTGGGCCGGCAGCCCGGTACTCGGCCGCCTCTACGAGGGGCACGGCTACACCAAGGTCGCCGAGTACGCCGGCGAACACGACGTCCGCACCACCGTCCGCGTCCGCCACCTGAGGTAGCGGCCGCCACCTGAGATGGCGCCCGCCCCGGCGCCGCGGACCGGACAGCCTGCGGGGACGGCCTGCGGGGACGGGCGCGCCGCTGGACGGCCCGCCCCCGGCGGCCTGACCGTGAGAACGGTCAGGAGTCGTGGACCGGCAGGTCCACGGCGACCTCGTGGTGGGTGACGCGCTCGTCCCACCGGGTCAGGGCGCGGCGGGCCACGTCCGCGAGTACGGCCTGCCCGGGGTCCTCGCCGGCGAAGGCGCGGATCTCGTCCATGCCGGTGAAGTACGCGATCGAGGTGAACAGCACCTCGTCCCCGTCGTCCTGCCGCAGCAGGCGGGCGCCGAGGAAGCCGTCGATCTTCCGCAGGTTCACGGCCACCTCCGACGCGTAGTGCCGCTGGTAGTCGTCGGCCGTCGCCTTTCCGGCCCATCCACGCCACGTTCGCGCGATCATGCGTTGCACCTGGCCTTCCTTGTCAGAGCCTGATCACGCCACAGCGTAGGCTCTTCCGATGAAGATGCACGCCGACGAACTGGCCGTACCCCTCGAAACGGTCCGCGCGCTGGTCGCCGGGCAGTTCCCCGAGTGGAAGGACCTGCCGGTCAGGCGGGTCGCCGGCCAGGGCACGGTCAACGCCATCTTCCGCATCGGCGAGGATCTCGTGGCCAGGTTCCCCATCGAGGCGCGCGAGCCCGGCGCGGCGCGGCGATGGCTTGAGGCCGAGGCGGCCGCGGCCCGCGAACTGCTGGACGCCACCCGGTTCCGCACCCCGGAGCCGATCGCGCTCGGCGAGCCGGGGGAGGGCTACCCGCTGCCGTGGTCGGTGCAGACCTGGCTGCCGGGCGTCGTGGCCACCGACGAGGACCCGGGGGAGTCGGCGGCGTTCGCGCGCGACCTGGCCGAGCTCATCGCCGGGCTGCGCGCCGTCGCAACGCGCGGCCGCCGGTTCACCGGGGGCGGCAGGGGCGGCGACCTGACGGCGCACGACGAGTGGGTGGAGAGGTGCCTGCGCGAGAGCGAGCACCTGCTGGACGTGCCCCGGCTGCGCGCCACGTGGACCGCCCTGCGGACCCTGCCGCGCGAGGCCGCCGACGTCATGAACCACGGCGACCTGATCCCCGGCAACATCCTCGTCTCTGCGGGCCGGCTGGCCGGGGTACTCGACGTGGGCGGCTTCGGACCGGCCGACCCCGCGCTCGACCTCGTGGCCGCCTGGCACCTGCTGGAATCCGGGCCGCGGGCGGTGCTGCGCGAGCGGCTCGGCGGCGGCGACCTGGAGTGGGCGCGGGGCAAGGCGTGGGCCTTCGCCCAGGCGATCGGCCTGGTCTGGTACTACCTGGACAGCAACCCGGCGATGAGCGAGATGGGCCGCCGCACCCTGGACCGCGTCCTCGCCGACGCCCCATGACGCCCATCCGCTACGGCGGAGCCGCCCATGGCCTGGGAAGCGGCTCCGCCGTACCGGCGATCAGCAGGGGATCTTCGAGGTGGTGGCGTCCGGGGCGAGCCGCGGGAGCCCGTCGGCCACGTCCACCGCGACCAGCGCGCTGGAGTTGACGGCGATCAGCCACATCTTGGGGTTCGCCGCGGTCCGCTGCTTCGCGTCCAGCACCTCGATCCGGTCGCCGAGGTAGCGGTAGGTCTCCCGGTCGAAGATCATCTCTTGGCGGTAGCCGCCGTCTTCGCGCGCTACCCCGATGCCGGGGCGTCCGGCGGCGTCCACCGTCTCGGGGATCAGCTTGATGCCGGGCACCTCGGCGGCGATCTTGTAGAGCTCCGGGGTGACGCTCGGCCGGACCGCCGCGGTGCGGATCAGCCCGCTGATCGTGTTCCAGACGTCGGGGCCGCCGGCGGCGACCCTCGCGCGCAACTGGGCGGGGGTGACCGAGGCCATCGCGGCATAGGTCAGCGCGTCGCCGGGCGCCTTCTCGCAGTCGGTCTCGTGGAGATTGTCGTTCGGCCGGTTGTCGTAGGGGAACCGGGCATGCGGCAGCCCGGGTACCTCCGCGCGGCGGGTCTCGCGCTCGCGCATCAGCCACCGCTTGGGGCCGACGGCGGGTTCCCAGCGCTCCTCGACTCCGTGCACCACCTCGCCCCTGCCGTTCTGGATCTGGGTCTGCTGGTTCTGGAATCGGGTGTAGACGTACTGCTCGGGTCCGGGCTTCAGGTCGGGCTGCTCGCCGGCGGCCTCGGCGGCCCGCTGCAGCACCTCCTGGGCGCTGGCCGGCGCCGCGCCCTGAAGGAACACGACCACGCCCGCCGACAGCGCCACCGCCAGCCCGCCGGCCAGCGCCAGCCGTGGCATCGCCCGCCCCCGCGAGAGCGCGCCACGGGGCCGCCGTGCGTCCTGAAGCAGGGACGCGCGCAGCGGCGCCAGGTCCTGCCGGTCCGGCTCCGGCTTGTCCGCCCAGAGCTGCCTGACCTGGGTCATCTCATCCATGGCTGGCCTCCAAAGCCTCTCGCACCTGGGTTCTCGCCCGATTGAGCCGCGAACGCACCGTTCCTACGGGGATGGACAGCGCGGCGGCCGTCTCCTCGTAGGTGAACTCCGCCCACGCCACCAGCAGCAGGACGTCGCGATCACCCGCCTTCAGCCCGGCGATCGCCGAGACCAGCGGCCGGTTCACCGCGAGCGTGGTGACCCCGTCCTCCACCAGCCCCGCGGGCAGCGGCCTGGCGCCGTCGCGCAGGCTCGCCTGGTAATGCGAGACCTCCGTACGGCGCCGCCGCCGGATGACGTTCGTCGCGATGCCGTACAGCCAGGGGCGGGCGGTGCCGTACTCGGCGTTGTAGCGGCGCCGGTACTGGAAGGCGTTCAGGAAGGTCTCCGAGACGACGTCGTCGGCCGCCTCGTCACCGAGCCTGCGCGCGGCGAAGCGGTGAAGCGCGGGCGCGTACCGGTCGAAGATCTCGGCGAAGGCGTCCGGCTCCTGCAACGACCGGCTTATCAGGGCCGCGTCCGCGCTGTCCGCGGTCGCTGTCGATCCCTTCATAGAGAGCCTTTCCATGCGAATTCGGGAACACCCGTACTTGCCGGGGGACGCCCGAATGGTTCACGGATGAGGCGTCAGCGCAGCAGGACGGCCACGGCGAGCACCACGTACCCGGTGGACAGGCCGAGGAAGGTGATCGTGTCCACCCAGCGCATGCCCCGGCTGTCGGCCAGGTCGGGGCGGACTGCGGCGGGGAAGAAGGACAGCGGGGCGAGCCAGGAGAAGAACGCGATGAGCGCCAGGGCCACCGCGGGCGGGTCGGGAACGGCGGCGCCGAGCGCGATGAGGATCGTGCCCATCATGAGCAGTTCGATGTGGCCCTGCCGGATCCTACGGGGGTCGCGCAGGCCGCGGCGCAGCCGTTCGGCACGCGGCGTGCGGGTGATGTAGACCATGAACCAGCCCGTCAGGACCCCCACGGTCAGCTCGAGAACCCCCAGCTTCACCAGGAACGGCACGGCCCGCCTCCCATCGTCTTGCCGAAGAAGTCCTGTACGGCGGGCAGCACCTCGTACCCGTTGTGCGCGGCCCCCGGCACCACGTCGAGCCGGGCGTCGATGCCAGCCTCGGCGAAGCCGCGGTGCAGGCTGTTCAGCCGGTCGACCCGGGTGGGCCCGGCCGCGTCGGCTCCTCGCACCCACAGCTCGTCCCGCTCGGTCACGGTGATCTCCCAGGTGTCGGTGTCCTCGGCGCCGATGACCATCTGCACGGCCACCTCGCGCATCGCCTCCAGGTCGGGCCCGGCGCCGAAGCGCTGGGCGAAGTCCTTCGTGCCCGCCCACCACGGCCAGCGCGGGTCGAGCAGCGTGACCAGGCCGGGCGCGCCGATCGACACCGCGCGCAGCCGCCGGGGGTGCAGATAGAAGAAACGGTGCGCGAACTGGCCGCCGCCGGAGAAGCCGTGCATCAGCATCCGGGACCCGTCCACGCGGTACTTGGCGGTCACCTCCTCCACCATCGACAGCAGCACCCGGTCGAACCTGATGCCGCCGTAGTCCAGGAACTTGTAGTCGTGCAGCTCGTCGCGCCGCCCGATGCCGGCGGGGAAGAGCGGCGCCAGCACGACGCAGTCGTGCGCCCGGCAGAACGCGGCGAACCGGTCGCGGTACTCGGCCGCGGTGCGGTCGGTGCCGTGGACGACGACCACGAGGTCGTAGCGCCGCTCGCCGGCCTCGTCGTAGTCCTCGGGCACGTACAGGCAGTAGGAGAAGCGCTGGTCGGCCGCGCAGGCGAAGAAGGGGGTGTGCCCGAGGTCGTAGTAGCTCAGCTCGATGCCGTGGCGGCGGGACGCGGTCACAGCTGCGGCCTCCACGCCGCGTCCGCGTACCAGGGAAGGGCGGCGGTCACGGCCGCCCCGACCTCGAACACCGTGGCGTCGTCGTACGGCCGGCCGACCACCTGCACCCCCATGGGAACCCCCAGCTCCGAACGGCCGGAGGGCACGCTGAGCACCGGGCACCGGCTGGCGAGGTTGAACGGCACCGTGAGCGGCGCCTCCAGGTTGTGGTCCAGGACGACCCCGTCGACCACGAGCGGCGTGCCGAGATAGTCCTCCCCGGCCAGGAGCGCGGGCGTGCCGGAAGCGGGGCACAGGAGCGCGTCGAAGCGCCCGAAGATCGCGGCCAGGTCCTCGTGCACGCGCGCCTCGATCTTCAGCGCGCCGTAGAAGCCGGTCTCGGCGACCGCCTTCAGGCTGCGCTCCATGAAGTCGCGGGCATAGCGGGTGAGGCCGTCACCGTGGGCGGCCACCTCCTCGGCCACGATGGGACCGAAGATCGCCCCGTAGTGGGCCCAGGCCGCGCGCATGATCTCGGCCCGCGTCCAGGGCAGCTCGACTTCCTCGACGACGGCGCCCGCATCGGTGAGGGCGCGTACGGCGTCCCAGGTGGCCGCGACCACCTCGGGTTCGACGGCGTAGTCGCCCAGCCGGACGCAGACGGCCACACGCCGCCCCGCCAGCGAGCCCGAATAGGGCGGGATCGGCGGCGGCGCGGGCAGCGAGACGTGGTCGCGCGGGTCCTGCCCGGCGATCACGTTCTGCAGCAGCGCGCAGTCGGCGACGGTCCTGGCCATGGGCCCGTCGTGACAGTAATGGTCGAGGTTGTACGGCGGCAGCGCGGGCACCCGCCCATAAGGCGGCTTGTACCCGACGACCCCGTTGAAGGAGGCGGGGATGCGGATCGAGCCGCCGATGTCGGAACCGGTCGCGAGCACCGCCGTCCCCGCCGCGAGCGCGGCGCCCGAGCCGCCGGAGGAGCCGCCGCTGGAGTGCTCAAGGCTCCACGGGTTGCGGGTGACGCCCCACAGGTCGCTGTGGGTGAACCCGGCCGCGCAGAACTCCGGCGTGGTGGTGCGCGCGTGCACGATGCCGCCCGCGGCGACGATGCGATCGACGATCGGGTGCGTGACCTCGGCGACGTTGTCGCGCAGCAGCAGGGAGCCGTCGCGCAGGGGGTGCCCGGCGATGGGCTGCTCCTCCTTCAGCGCCACGGGCAGCCCTTCCAGCGGCCTGGCGGTTCCGCGCAGGTAGCGGTCCGCGGCCTGCCCGGCCTGCTCCATGGCCTGCTCGAACCACCGCTCGGCGAAGGCGTTCACCCGCGGCTCGGCGAGCTCGGCCCGCGCGACGACGGCCTCCAGCAGTTCGACGGGCGACAGCTCGCGGGCGGCGAACCTCGCCAGCGCTTCGGTGGCCGGCAGATAGGCCAGTTCGCTCACCGGGTCTCCTTCAGGTCGTAGACGGCATAGGCGCCCTGGTCGGGCGGCCCGGCGCAGACGTGCAGGCGCCGGGCGCGGATCTCGGCGATCGTGGAGATCACGGTCGCGATGTCGATGCCGGGCGCGTCGGCGGCGTGGTGGCACAGGGCGTCCGGCGCCCCGGTGCGGTCGGCGAGGACCGCGGCCAGCTCCCGGGGGCCGGCGTGCGGGCCGGCCTCGGCCAGCAGGGCGCGCAGCCGTTCCAGCCGGGCCGTGGAGTTGCGCAGCCACGAGGCCGGCGCGTTCTCCTCGTCGGCGCGCTCGGTGAGGAAGTGGTTGGTGTGCAGGAGCGTGCCGCCGGCCGGTTCGAGCCGGCCCACGCCCGACGGCGTGGTCTCGATGTCCAGCGCGCCGTCGTCGTCGGCGATGAGCAGGTTGCGCGGCCCGGTACGCGGCACGGCGGTGACCGCCCGCGCGGCGCGGTGCCGGTCGGTCTGGCCGAGCGCCAGCCGGGTGAGCAGGTAGCGCGGCACACCGATGCCCCACTGGGCGGTGCGCAGGAAGTTGCCGAAGACGGCGACGCCGGCCTCGTTCATGCCGTGGTGGCCGAGCTGCCCGGCCGGGGTGACGGTGAGCAGCGCCGGTCCGTCCGCGGGCCGGCGGCGCAGCGCGACGAACAGGGGAGCGGTCTCCGGCGGCAGGTCGGCGTTCTGCGCGGCGATCGGCCCGCCGGGACGCGACGGGCCGACCAGCGCCAGCGAGCTGCATTCGGGCGCCGCGGTGTTCCAGCCGGTCAGCTCGGCGCGCAGCTGCAGGATCCAGCCGTCGGCCGCGCTCAGGCCCGCGCCCTCGCCCACGCCGTCCACCTCGGCGGCCAGCTCCGGCGCGACGGCGGCGGTGACCTCACGCACGGCCAGCGCGTGCCCGCGGGCGGCGGCCGGGTCCAGGTCGCGGACGATCATCTCGTGGTGGCGCCGCACCAGATCGCGTACGGCCTCGCCGTACGCCTGCCCGGCGGCCCGGCCGGCACCGGGAATCTCGACCTCGATCAGCCGGACGGGAGTGCTCACCCGCCCACCTCCTTCCTGACGGGGCTGCGCCTGGCGTGCAACGAGGGCACGGCCGAGACCAGCTCGCGGGTGTAGTCGTGGCGGGGATCGGAGTAGATCTGCTCGGCCGGGCCGAGCTCGACCAGCTCCCCGCCGCACATCACGCCGATCCGGTCGGCGATGAGCCGGACCACGGCGAGGTCGTGGGAGATGAACACGCAGCCGAAGCCCGTGCTCGCGCGCAGCTCGGCCAGCAGGTCGAGGATCTGCGCCTGGGTGGAGACGTCGAGGGCGGAGACCGGCTCGTCGCAGATCAGCGCGCGCGGGCCGCAGGCGATCGCGCGGGCGATGGCCAGCCGTTGCCGCTGGCCGCCGGAGAACTCGCGCGGCAGCCGTTCGGCGTGCTCGGGGCGCAGCCCCACCTGGGTGAGCAGGCCGGCCACCCGCTCGCGGCGGGCCGCGGCGTCGAGGCCGGTGTGCAGGAGCAGCGGCTCGGCGATGCTCGCGCCGACCCGCATCATCGGGTTCAGCGAGCCGAGCGGGTCCTGGAAGACCATCTGCAGGTCGCGGCGCCTGGCCCGCAGCGCGCGCCCGCGCAGCCGGGCCAGGTCGGCGCCGTCGAGCAGGACCTGGCCGCGGTCCGGCCGCAGCAGACCGGCCAGCATGCGGGCCGTGGTGGACTTGCCCGACCCGCTCTCGCCGACGATCGCGAGCGTCTCGCCGGCCGCCACCGCGAACGACACCTCCCGTACGGCGGGCTTGCCCCGGAACGCCTTGACCAGCCCCCGGGCTTCAAGAACGCTCATCGGCGCACCCCCGTCAGCGTGAGCTCCCGGCTGCGGGCGCAGCGCACCCGCCGCGACCCGGTGACCTGGACCTCGACGGGCGTGCCGTCGCAGACCCCCGGCCTGGTGTGCGCGCACCGCGGGCTGAACGGGCAGCCGGACGGCAGCGCGCCCGGCGCCGGCACCACCCCGGGGATGGCCTCGGGCGGGCGGCCGTGCATGGCGTTCTCCGGCGCGGCCGCCAGCAACGCCGCGGTGTACGGGTGGCGCGGCGCGTCGAACACCTCGCCCACCTCGCCCTCCTCAACCAGGCTGCCCGCGTACATCACCGCCAGCCGGTGACAGGTGCCCGCCACCACGCCGAGGTCGTGGGTGACCAGCAGCAGCGCCATGCCCAGCTCTTCCTGCATGCGGACCAGCAGGTCGAGGATGCGCGCCTGCACGGTCACGTCCAGCGCGGTGGTCGGCTCGTCGGCGATCAGGACGGCCGGCTCGCAGGCCACCGCCATGGCGATCATCACGCGCTGCCGCATGCCGCCGCTGAAGGTGTGCGGGTACTCGGCGGCGCGCCGGCCGGGCTCCTTGATGCCCACCGCGCCCAGCAGCTCGACCGCCCGCCGCGCCGCCGGCCCCCGCGCCAGGCCGAGGTGGCGTCTGAGCACCTCGGCGACCTGCTCGCCCACCGCGATCGCGGGGTTGAGGCTGGCCATCGGGTCCTGGAAGACCATCGCGATCCGGCGGCCGCGGATGCCGGCCAGCGTCCCGGGATCGGCGGCCAGGAGGTCGGTCCCGTCCAGGCGGACCGAGCCGGCCGTGACGGTGACGCCGCGCGGCAGCAGGCCGAGCAGCGCGAGCGCGGTCATCGACTTGCCGGACCCCGACTCGCCGACGAGCCCGGCCGCCTCGCCCGCCTCCAGCTTGAAGGACACCTCGCGCACCAGCGGGACGCTCCCGCCGCCCGAGCGCGCGGCGATGGACAGGCCCTCGACCTCCAGCAGCGTGCTCATACGTGCTCCCGATCCCGGCGGGCCAGCGCGTCGCGCAGGCCGTCGCCGACTGTGTTGAACGCCAGCACCGCCACGAGGATGACCACGCCGGGCAGGATGACCAGCAGCGGCGCCTGTTCCAGGTGGCGTACCGCCCGCTTGAGCATCGAGCCCCAGCTCGCCAGCGGCGGCTGCACGCCGAGCCCGAGGAAGCTCAGGCTGGCCTCGGCGAGGATGGCGTAGCCGAAGGTGAGGAAGACCTTGACGATGAGCGGCGTGCTCACGTTGGGCAGGACGTGCCGCAGGATGATCCGCGGCGTCGAGCATCCGCCGACGATGGCCGCCTGGACGTAGGTCTGGCCGCGTACGGCCAGCGCCGAGCCCCTGACCACCCGGTAGAAGCCCGGCGCGTAGACCACGCCGACGGCCAGCATCGCGTTGGTGAGGCTGGGCCCAAGCGCGGTGGCGATGGCGATGGCCAGCACCAGGCCGGGGATCGACAGCACCGCGTCGGCCACGCGGGAGACGACCAGGTCGAAGCCGCCTCCCAGGTAGCCGGCGAGCAGCCCCAGGGGCACCCCGCCCAGCGCGGCCACGGTGACGGCCAGCAGGGAGGCGCCCAGCGAGACGCGGGTGCCGTACATGAGCCTGCTGAGCACGTCGCGGCCGGACTCGTCGGTGCCGAGCCAGTGCGCGGCGCTCGGCCCCTCCAGCCGGCGCAGAAGGTCCTGGTCGAGCGGATCGTAGGGGGCGATGAACGGCGCCGCCACGGCGACCAGCACGAACACCGCCAGCGCGGCGACGGCGAGCATGACGTCCGCGCGCCCGGACAGGCGCCGCCACACGGTCATGCCGCCCTACCTTTCTGAGTAGGCACTCCCGTTACGCCAGGGGCTGAGCGCGCTGCTGAGCCTGGAGAGGCAAGATCGGGATGTGCGGGTG
>NZ_JBHYJD010000034.1:0-116007 GCF_042740555.1 Nonomuraea sp. NPDC059007
CCCGCGCCCCCGGGGGGGGCCCCCCCGCGCTTCCCCCTCTCGCCCCCCCCCCCCCCCGTCCCCCCCCCCCCCCCCCCCCGGGGGGGGGGGGCCCCCCCCCCCCCCCCCCCCACGGCTCCAGACGTGTTCCAGCCGTGTTCTAGCCGTGGGAGTCGGGGGAGGTGCGGGCCAGGCCGAAGCAGGAGGGCCCGTTGGGTCCGTCGAACCTGACGGAGTTGAAGAAGTCGCGGAAGGTGATGAAGAAGTTCCCCTTGTCGCGGGGCCGGGTGACCGCGGAGCAGCCGCCGTAGCCGTCCTCGGAGTAGAGGTGGATCCACGAGTCGGTGCGGTTCCAGTCGGACTTGCCCCTGCTGCCCATGCCGAGGGCGGCGAGGCTGGGGGTGTCGCCCTGGATCTCGATGATGTCGCCGGTGCCGTCGAGCCCGGAGAACATGCAGTAGTAGCCGTCGCGGCAGCGGTCGTAACCGTCGGCCGCCTGGGCGGGGGTGCTGGTCAGGGCGGCCATGGCCACGGCCGCGATCGGGAGCGCCAACAGGTGAAGCTTCTTGCCCACTGTCCCTCCATACCTGAAACTTTCCTTCGACCCTACAGGCTGCGATCTTGGCGGTGAAGAGGGATCTTGCGGCGGGTAAGGAATTCCTGTCTAGGCTGGCGCATGATCACTCACGCGGTCTTAGCCGTCGCCCTGACGGCCACCCTCGTCCCGGCCGGTGAAGCGCCCGGCCCCCGCATGTTCCGCAACCGCGACTCCGGGCTCTGCCTGACCTGGGGCACCCAGGTCTCGACCGGCAAGACGATCGCCGCCACCGGAAACTGCGACCCCCGCTCCAAGTACATGCTGTGGAAGCGCACCACCCGCTCCCAGCTCGCCAACCGCACGACCTGCCTGTCCTCGCCGACCGGGCCCCAGGACAACCGGAGAGTCCTGGTACGGCGCTGCGGCAAGGCCGACCGGCTCACCTTCGCCCGCGTCCGCCGGGGCATGGACGGCGAGCACCTGCGGATCTCCTGGAAGAACGGCCAGTGCCTGGTGAGCAACTACAGGGGCCACGTCCACCCCGGCCAGTGCTCGAACATCGCCGCCGAATGGGTCGTGGTCCGCTGGTCCATGGACTAGCGGACAGGTCACCTGGTGCACTGGTCGGACCAGTCACTAGAGTGCTGACCATGACGAGCTACGAGAGGTTGTTCCGCCTGGACGGACGGCGGGCGGTCGTGATCGGCGCCGGTAGCGGGATCGGGCGGGAGTCGGCGCTGGCCCTGGCCGCCCAGGGCGCCGAGGTGGTCTGCGCGGACCGTGACCTGCCCGCCGCCGAGCGGACGGCCGAGCTGTGCGGCGCGAGCGCGTACGAGGTGGACGTGCTCGACGCCGCGGCCGTGTGGACGCTGGCCGCCCAGGCGCCCGCCGACGTGCTCGTCTTCACCGCCGCCACCAACGTGCGCAAGCGGCTGCTCGACTACTCCGGCGAGGAGTTCGCCCGCGTGGTGGACCTCAACCTGCGCGCCTCCTTCGAGGTGGTGCGGGCCTTCGGCGCCGGCATGGTCGAGCGCGGGCGCGGCTCCATCATCGGCTTCGCCTCCATCCGCGCCGCGGTGACCGAGCCCGGCCAGGGCGTGTACTCGGCCACGAAGGCCGGGCTCGTGCAGCTTCTGCGGACCGCGGCGGCCGAGTTCGGGTCCTCGGGGGTACGGGTCAACGCGGTCGCGCCCGGCGTGGTCGAGACCCCGCTGACCCGCCAGATCAAGGAGAACCCGGCCTGGTACGACGCCTACGCCGCCAAGTCGGCCCTGGGTCGCTGGGCCCGCCCGGAGGAGATGGCCGGCGCCGTCGTCTACCTGGCCGGTGACGCCGCGAGCTTCGTCACCGGCTCCGTCCTGTACGTGGACGGCGGCTGGACCGCCGTCGACGGCCGCTTCGACCCGCCAACCTGACCTCTCAGGCCCGCTCCAGCCGGGCCTGCAGCGGCCGCCCGTGCACGGTCTCGAACTCGACCACCGTGCGCGCTCCCGCCGGCCGTACGCGGCACGGCTGCCCGCCGGAGGCTCTCCAGCGGCCCGACAGCGTCACCCGGAGCAGGTGCGGACGGCTCGGATCGTCCAGCCAGCGGCGCGACCACGGGCTGTAGTGGCCGACGTAGCGGCCCCGCTCGTACTGGTCGGGGTCGATGCCGCCGTACAGCCGCAGGTCGGGGTCGCACACGGCGAGCATGAGACCATCCGCCTCCTGCCTGGTCAGCAGCATGGACGGCGTGTCGACCGCGCGTACCAGGCCGTCGCCGTCCGTCAGCCGCCCGAACAACGCGTACCCGGTGATGCCGCTCGCGCGGTCCGTCACGATGTGGGCGCCCTCGTCCGCCCGGTGCACGGTGTACGGCGCGCGCCCCGGATCGGCCATCTCGGCGGCGAAGGCGGCCATGCGCGCCGCGGTGGCGTTGACGATCATCGCGTACTCGTAGCGGGCGCCCCTGGGCGCGGTGCCGTGCCTGATCCAGGCGGTGGAGAAGTCGCCGCTGGTCGGCGCCTCGGTGGCGTTGTGCCGGGAGGCCTGGGTGGTGCGGGTGAGCGCGACCCGCTGGCCCGGGGCGAGGTAGTAGCCGATCCCCTTGTCGTCCAGCAGCCAGCGCGGCGACAGGTCGCGGGCGTCGTGGCCCCAGGGGACCTCGGCCCCGTCCATGAGCAGGGCGCCGGCGGTGCGGGTGGTCTGGAGGAGCGTGGTCTCGGTCTCGTCGCGGGTCTCGTCGTTGCCGATGCCGGTGCCGATCGCCACGATCCGGTCGTCGAACAGGAAGACGGACTTCCTGGCCCGGTGCGAGCCCTCGTACTTCGGATGCTCGCGCAGGTCCATCGCGAACATCCCGTTGCGCTCGTCGATGCTGTGCGCCCCCGCGAAACGGGCGTCGGTGAGCAGCATCTCCTCGATCGCGCCGGTCAGGTCGCCCTTGAGGTCGTCCCAGGACTTGTGGATCGTGGTGGTGCCGGGCCTGCGGTTCCAGTCGTAGCCGTTGTGCGCGTAGCCGCTGTCGAGGTTGGTGCCCTTGTTCACCACCTGGATCTGGCCGTAGGTGTTGTAGCGGCCGTACCAGTTCGCGCCGACGTAGATCTCGGTGCTCCACAGGTAGCGGTTGTGGCCGCGTACCGTCACCTGCCAGTCCTCGCGCCGGTGCACGGCCAGCGCGGCGTAGTTGAGCGCCCACGCTCCCGTGGGCGCCGCCTCGGGCTTGACGCCGCGCGCGGCCAGCCGTTCTGCGATCGCCCTCTGCTGCGGCGTCGGTACGGCCGGCAGCAACCGCAGGAACGCGGCGCCGATCTCGTCGTCCACCTGGGCCAGCCACTGGAAGGGCACCACCGACAACGCCGTCAGCCCGCTGGGGTTGCGGCCGCTGCACGAGATGGGCCACTGGGTCCTGCCCGCGTAGACGCGCTGGGCCAGCAGGGCCTTCTTGAGCCAGCCGTACGCCTGCGCGGACAGGCGGAAACCACCGCCGTGCAGCAGGTAGACGATGGGCGCCAGGCCCGCGAAGCCGTCGCGCACGTAGTCGGGGAAGAAGCCGACGTGGTGGAAGGCGGTGCCGTCGACCTTGATGCCGTCCTGGATGCCGTCGGTGGGCAGGAGGGTGGCGCTGAGCCAGTCGCGCAGGACACGGAGGTAGGCGACCTGCTCGGTGTCGCCGTCGCGCAGCAGGATGGTGGCGAGCATGCCGCGCACGGTCGTGTTGTAGAGGTCCATCATGCTGCCGCGGGCCATCCGGAAGCCGAATCCGCGAAACATCCGGCCGAGCCCGGTCAGCCAGTCGAGGTCGGCGCGGATCTCCTCCAGCATCCCGGCGTCGCGCAGGGCGTCGCGCATGAGGTAGGCGGAGTCGTAGTAGCCGCGTACGTCGTAGCCGAGGTGGTGGATGGTGCCCTGGCAGCTGCCGCGCGTCCAGCCCTGCTCGCGCAGGTGGCGCAGCAGCCTGACGTACAGGGCGGCGAGCGCGGGGCGGTCGGGCGGGCTGGCGTGGTGGGCCAGGGCGACGGCGCGCAGCAGGTCGGTGACGGCGCGCAGGGTCGCCGGGTTGACGAACGCCCTCAGCTCGGCGGCGATCTCGGCCGGGTAGATCTGCGCCTGGTAGGCGTGGACGGGACGGCCGAGCAGGGCGGCGGCCTGGGCGGTCAGGCCGGGCACGTCGACGGTGACCGGGGCGATCAGGTACTCGTCGAGGTAGCGGGCGCGCAGGGCGTGGAGGTCGGCGGTTTCGGCGGCGGACGGCGGCGACATGTCCGGCTTGTTCGTCTTAAGTAGCTGGTCGAAGCGATAGAGCGCCTGCCAGTGCTGGTTGTCGTACTCGTCGCCCTCGGGGGCGATCTCCGGCAGCTGGTGGTCGCGGCAGGGCGCGTCGGGGCGCAGCGGCACGTTGGGCATGAGCTGGTCGAGGTGCAGCACCCCGCTGCGCCGGGGCGCGATGATCCGCAGCGTGTCCATGTCCGGGTGCGGCCGGCCGCGCATGTCGTAGGCGTGCCGCAGCCAGGCGGTACGCCAGCCGGTGAACCCGAGCCGGAACTCGAACCAGACGTCGGTACGCGTCCCCCGCCCGAACTCGAAGCGCACCACGTCGTCGGCCGGTTCGGTGTTGTGGATCCAGACGCAGAAGGCGTCCACGAGCCCCTGCCAGGCCTGGTCGTCGCCGAGCCGGTAGGGGTCGGGCCGCCAGCGCAGCGGCGCGCTGACCGTGATCACGTCCCGGCTGCCGTGCTCCCAGCGCAGGGAACGCGTGCCGCAGACCGCCACCTCGCCCGACAGGCTGAGCCCGGCGCCGGACAGTTGCGGAGGCACCGCCGTCTCCAGCAGGAACACCGGCGGGTCCATGGCCAGGGCACGCTGCTCCAGATCCTGGAGCCCGGTCGTCGTCCGGGCGGCGGCGGGGAGGTGGGGGAGGAATAAGGCGCTTGCCGCACCGGCCGCGATGGCGGATCGGCGGGTGATCTCGGGTGCCATGCGCGTATCCAATGCGAAATTTTTCTTCACGTAAAGCCCTGGCGGCGGCACATTCTGCCGCCCGGTGGCCGGGTAGTTGGGACCCCAAGTCGGGGACGAATTGACGGTGAGTTGGGACCTGTGGTCGGCTCGTTACTTATGTTTCTGATGGGATGATGAGAACCGTTTCCGGGGGATAGCTCTTCGATGTCGTGGCGTGTCCACACCACTACCGCGTTCCTGGCCGTCTGCGCGCTGGTCGTCGTGCCGGTTCCGGCTCCGGCTTCCGCGCAGGTCAAACCGGTGATCACACCGGTGCCCGAGGTGGTCGCGCCTCAGGACGCGGACGGGAGCGCCGTGAAGCGGCAACCGTCTCCGGCCGTCGCGGCGGTTCCCGGACGGCCCGTGGGCCCGGCCGCCCCCGAGGTGACCACACCTGCCGGGCCCGCGCTCATCGACGAGCTCGGCGCCGCCGCCGACCGGCGCCGCCATGCCGTACCGGATCTGATCCCGGACACCCGCCAGGCCGGGACGCTCGCGCTGTCGCGCCCGCTCGCCTCCGTCACGAAGCTGTTCGACGGGCTCGACCCGCTCAAGGGCGTCCCGCTGCTCACCTACCGGCTGTGCGTGAAGACCGCCGAGATCGCCTGCTCGGCCACGCAGCCGCTGGTCAAGCCCGTGGTCGCGGACGTCACCGGCGACGGCGCGCCCGACCTGGCCGCCAACCTGGTGCCCACCGCCGGCGCCGAGGGCACGGTCGGGCTCGGCTTCACGACGCGGCGGCTCAGCGAGGAGCCGCTGGAGGCGACGGTCTGGGCCGAGTACGACGGCCGCGTGGCCATCGGCTTCTCCGGCGACCTCTCGCGTGCCGACCAGGGCACGTTCAGCGTCGACCTGGACGGCAAGAGCGTCAGGGCGAGCGTCAAGCGCACCGAACCCGGCGACCGCGTCGCCACCATCGCCGGGCTGCCCGGCAAGAGCGCGGTCCGCCTGACCCAGACGCCCGCCGCCACCCGCTTCACCGCCACCGCGCGGCTCGACCGCCCGCGCCTGGAGGTGACCAGCTCGGCCCCGGCCAAGCTGGAGGCGCTCGCCGTCAGCGGCGGCCAGACCACCCAGGTGGTCCTGGACAAGCTGCGCGCCCGTACCACCGTCGAGCTCGTCAGGGGCGCCGCCACCGAGGCGCGCTTCCGCTCCGGCGCCGCCATCGGCCGCGCCGAACTGCGCACCTACGCCTACCGCGACGGCCGTCTGGCCCGCCTGGCCGAGATCGCCGTCGACCGCGTGCCGCCCACCTTCACCGCCCGCTACGGCAGGCAGCGCCTGTCCGTCGACTCCGGCACGCCGCGGGCCCGCTCGGCGACGATCACCTACTTCGACCGCGCCGCCGACAAGACCGTGCTGAAGGCGGCGCTGCGCGGGCTGCCCGCGAGCGTCACGCTGCAGCACGACCTCGCCGCCCACCGCGTCACCCACACCTCCAGCTCGGCGCTCGGCCGCTTCGAGGTCCTGCTGCAGCGCAACGAGGGCGCGATCGCCACCCCGCGCGGCGGCCACGTCACCATGATCAAGAACGGCGCCGCCGTCGGGGTGTCGGCCCTGATGAGCGGCCTGTCCGGCTTCGACGTCACCTACGGCGCCGCGCCCCGCGCCCACCTGAAGACCGGAGCGGGCGGCAACTCCTTCACCGGCGCCGCCAGCATCGACGGCACGCACCTGGCCCGCCTGGAGATCTCCAACACGCCCGCCGAGGTGGACGTCGCCCTCGACCCCGCCGCACGGACCGCCGAATACACCGCCAAAGGCGTCATCGACACGCTGCGGGCCGCGTACACGAACGTGAAGACCGGCCCGACCGTCGAGGGGACCGTGCGCGGCATCCGGGACCGCGTGAAGGCCACGTGGGAACTGGGCGAGCGCTCGACGGTCGAGGTCAGCACCGCCTCCCGGCTGCGCGACATCACCCTGTACGCCAACCGGGCACACGTCACCAAGACCCTGTCCCCGGACCAGAGCGCGAAGGGCGGCGCCGAACTGCGCGCGGAGGTCGCCGGGCTGCGCAAGCGGGTGACGCTGACGACCGGCCCCACCTCCCTCACCTGGGACGCCGACGCCTCCGTCCGATCCGTCTCCGCCAGCGCCAGGGCCGCGGTGGGCGGACGGGACTTCCGCGCCGCCGCCGAGGTCAAGGGCATGCCCGCCCGGTTCGAGGCGTCCTGGGGCCCGGACGGCTACCGCTTCGACGGCACCGGCGGCCCCGTCGGCGAGGCCGCCCTGGCGGTCACCAACCACGACGGCGCCCAGGCGCCCGCGGGCCCCCACCTGGCCGCCCACTACGACCAGGCCACCGGCGACCTGGACGCCAGCGTGCGGATCAAGGGACTGCGGACGGCCACGTTCGCCCCCTCGGGCGAGGGCTTCGCCGCCGAGGTACGCGGCGCCCCCCAGACCCTGGCCCTGGACGCCGACCTGTCCGTGGCCGACCTCCGCTACGGCGCCCTGGGCACCGTGGGTCCGTTCCCCGGCCGGCTGGCGGTCTCGGCGGGCGGCGGCAAGATCACCTATGCGGGCACCCGCCTGGACGTGAAGGGCCAGGTCTGGCTCGGCAAGTCCGCCGCGCTGCGCGCCCTCCGCCCCGCCCCCGTACTCAAGAACGGACTCTCCCTGACCGCCGCCGGAGCCACCGGGGACGGGGCGTTCTGCGTGGCGGGGAAGGGGTGCTTCGGGGTGCGGGCGCATCTGGACCTGACCGGGCTGCCCGAGCAGGTCACCGTGGACACCGCCGCCAAGACGTTCACGTTCTCCGGCTACCGTCCCAAGAGCCGCACCCTGCGCCTCTACCTCCACAGCACCGTCCTGGCCCAGGTCACGGCGTCGGCCACCCTGCGCGGCCTGCCGGAGCGGATCACGAAGCTGGACCTGGGCCCGTTCGAGGCGGGCAACGCCGCCTACCGGATCGAGCCCGCGGCCACGCTGGGCTCGCTCGACCTGCGGGCCGAGACGGGTGACATCAGGGGGAGCCTGTCGATCGATCCGGTGCCCGCGGCGGTGGCCGTACAGGGGAGCTATGGGGCGCAGACCCGCGTCCGCGTGCGGAACTCCGCGGCCGTGCGGCGGCTCGCGGCCAAGGTGACGGTCAAGGGCAAGGGCAGCGGCGAACTGCGGCTGGGCGACGTGCCCAAGACCTTCTCCGTGGACGCCGACGCCTCCGCCGCCGGGCTCAAGGTTCCCGCGGTCACCTACAAGGCGGACGCGGGGACGCTGGACGGGTTCATCGGGGTGGAACGCGGGCTGGCCGATCCGAGCGGGAGGCTGGGTGACGTGTCGCTGGCCGTCAAGGATCTGGCGGCGGAGACGACCGTCCGGCTGAACCCGGACCAGTCGCTGGACCTGGTGTCGCGGCCGAAGCCGACCGGGCTGCTGAAGGTGCGCGCCGGGCTCACCGTCGAGGCCATGGCGCCGCAGCGGATCGCCGTCAGCAAGGAGGTGCCGCACGCGGCCGGGTTCCTCAGCTACCACGTCGGCGGCGCCTTCGGGCTGGGGCGCAGCACGGTCGATGACCTGTCGCTGGGCATCAGGGGCCTGTCGTGGCTGAAGATCCGGCCGGGGAAGGTCCCGTTCGGGCTCAAGGCGCCGCCCGCGCTCGGGTACGTGACGCCCGGCTTCGAGGGCCAGTACACCCGCCTGGACCTGCGAGCCGACGGCGTCGACCTGCGCCCGGACGTACGGCTGGACGTGAAGCTGAGCAGGAAGATCGGCGAGGACCTGTTCAAGGAGAGCGTGCGCCTCGTCCCGACCGGTGACCTGGCGCTGCGCCGCTACGACCAGCGCATGCGCCGCATCGGCGCCAAGCAGCGCATCAGCACCGCCGGGCTGCAACTGGCCTGCCTGACCCTGGACGCCAAGCCGGGCTTCGCCGCGGGCGGCGCCAACGCCATCACGCTGCGCGGCGCCGACGGCCCGCAGATGGTCTCCCTGCTCGACCCCGGCGGCCGCGCGCCCGACTACGCGGTGGACCTGCTCACCCACTTCATGTCGCCGTTCCCGGGCGCGGACTGGCAGGTGGCCGGGGTGAAAGCCGGGAAGTGTGGCTGAGGAATGCCCGGATCTGACTTACTAGAGGGGGATGTGTCGCTGAGTCGCGGGAGCTGACCGATGGGCGAGCCGCTGCGCGTGGCCGGACGGGCCGTGCACGAGCTCCTGGACAAGCAGAAGGTACGGCTGGCGCGCGAGCTCGTCTCCGGCTTCGTGGCCGAGATCCCCTTCTACCGCGAGTTACCCGCGGAAGAGCTCAGCGACGACATCTTCCGCATCACCGAGGAGAACCTGCGCCTGGTGTCCCGGCTGTTTCGCGAGCGGCGCCTGCCCAGGCCGGAGGAACTGGAGCCGTCCTGCGCCTCGGCCGCCCGCCGGGCCCAGGAAGGGGTGCCGCTGGAGGCCATCCTGGCCGCCTACCACCTGGGCGCCGGCCGCATCTGGAACCTGGTGACGACGGACGCGCGGCCGGAGGAGGTGTCCGACGCGCTGGCCGCCGGCCGGATCATGCTCGGCTACACCGAGGCCGTGACCACCGCCGTCTGCGCCGCCTACCAGCAGGAACGCGAGAGCATGGTGAGCCAGGACCAGCACGCCCGGCACGCCGCCATCACCGCGCTGCTCAGCGGCGAGACCCAGGCCGGTGCCGGCATCCGGCTGGCCGCCCGCTACCTGGTGCTGGCGGTGACGCTCGGCGTCCATCCCGACGAGCGCTTCGGCGCGGTCGCCGGGCGGCGCAAGCTGCACCGCGTGCGCGACGCCGTCCAGAAGCACGCCGCCGAGCCGGTGCTGTCGCTGCTCGAACCCGCCGGCGGGCTCATCCTGGTGCCCGACCTCGACTGGTGCGCCGCGGCGGCGCTGGTCGCTTCGATGGCGGAGGCGGCCGGGGTCGAGGTGCGGGCGGCGGCGGAGGTCGCCGCGCCCGAGGGCGTGGCCGCGGCGGCGCGGCTGGCCCAGGAGGTGCTCGACGTGGTCCACCTCTTCCACCACCCGGCCGGGCTCTACCGGCTGGCCGACGTGCTGCTGGAATACCAGCTGACCCGGCCGAGCGAGGCGATGAGCGGGCTGGCCACCCTGCTCGACCCGCTCACCGACAACCCCGACCTCCTGCAGACGCTCACCGTCTACCTGGAGACCGGCCTGGACCGCAGGCGCACCGCCGAACGGCTGCACGTGCACCCCAACACCGTCGACTACCGGCTGCGCCGGGCGGTCACCCTGACCGGTCTCGACCCGGTGGACCCGGCGCAGCTGCAGAGCATCGGGGCGGCGCTGGCCGCCCGGCGCGTCACGAACCGGCCGGGACCTCTGCCGGACTCCGCCGCCTGAGCAGGAAGCCCGCCGCGGCCGCGGTGAAGAACATGATCACGCCGTAGGTGGCCGAGGGCACGGCCATCTGCGGGATGGCCAGCAGCCCCATCGCCACCGTGATCGACAGGGTGGCGTTGTGGATGCCGATCTCCATGCAGGACGCGATCGCCTGCTCGCGCCCCACCTTGAACAGGCGCGGCGCCCAGTAGCCGATCGCCAGGCTGAGCACGCTGAAGACCAGGGTGATCAGCCCGACGTCGCGGATGTAGCCGCCGATGTTGGCGCGCTCCTGCAGGACCACGCCGACGACGACCAGGAAGAGGATGATCGCCGAGGCGATCTTGACGGGCTTGTGCATGCGCTCGGCGAACGCGCCGAACCGCGCCCGCACGAGCATGCCGATCGCCACCGGCACCAGCACGAGCGCGAAGACCTGCAGGCTCTTGTCGAACTGCAGGCCCAGCGCGCCCGACTCCGCGCCGAAGTAGTTGATGGCCAGGTTCGTCACCAGCGGCATCGTGAACACCGCGAGCAGCGAGTTGATGGCGGTCAGCGTCACGTTGAGCGCGACGTCGCCGCCGAACAGATGGCTGTAGAGATTGGCGGTCGTCCCGCCGGGGGAAGCGGCCAGCAGCATCATGCCCACCGCCAGCACGGGCGGCAGGTCGAACAGCAGCACCAGGCCGAGGCACAGTGCGGGGAGCAGGAGGATCTGGCACACGAGCGCGATCACGCTCGCCTTCGGATAGGCCAGCACGCGGCGGAAGTCCGCCACGGTCAGGCCGAGCCCCAGGCCGAGCATGATGATGGCCAGGGCGATGGGCAGGAGGACGCTGGCAAGGCTCATAGAAGCGGGGTCCTGACTGTACGGGTGACGATGGCCGCGAAGTTCCGCATGCCGAGGGCGTTCGGATGGAACGGCGTGGCCGCCGACGCGGGGACGTAGGGCTCGATCCAGCGGACGCTGGAGGACTTGCAGGGATCGTGGCCCTCGCTCGGTGTCTGGAAGTCGACGAAACCGACTCCCTGTGCCGCCGCCTGCTCCCGGAGGGCCTGGTTGAAGTAGGCGATGGTGGCGCGGATGTAGTTGGCGTCGACGGCGAGCACCGGGACCCGGGGCCAGCAGCCGTTCCTGGGGGCGTAGGTGCCGTAGCCTACGACGAAGATCCGGGCTTGGGGAGCGCGGGAGCGGATGTCGCGGATCAGCTGGTCGAGGCGGGGGCGCAGGGCGTCGGTGCCGTCGCGGAAGCGGTCGCGGCCGTTGTCCTGGTACTCGTCGTGGCAGGGGTCGCCGGGCAGCAGGCTCAGGCAGTCCTCGATGAAGCCGGTCAGGTCGAGGTCGTTGGCGCCGATCTGGACCGTGACCAGGGTGGCGTCCGGGCCGACGGCGTCGAGCTGGGGCGGCACGCTGCCCAGGTCGGTGCGCTGCGACTCGTACATGTCCTGGATATCGGCGCCGGAGCACGTGACGTCACGCAGGGAGCCGCCGAGATCGCGCGACGACAGGTGGGCGTAGTTGCGGTCAGAGCGGAAACAGCCGAGCTGGGGCAGGATCTGGTTCGGGATGAGCGGGCCGGAGGCGGCCGAGTCGCCGAGCGCCACGTACACCTCGGCGGCCGCGTGCGCGGGCGGCGCCACGGTGAGGACGAGGGCGGCGGCTGTGCACAGGGTGAGTAATCGACGGATCATCGTGCGCTCCCTAGCGTCGGAACGGACCGGTGACTTCGTAGGTGATGCCGCCCGTGCCCGCCGTCTCGCCGCTGGTGCCGCGCTGGGAGGAGAAGTACAGGCGGCTGCCGTCGGGGGAGAAGGCGGGGCCGGTGATCTCCGAGCGCGACTGGCCGTCCAGGCGCATGATCGGGGCCACGACCCGGTCGGGCGTGATGACGTTGATCTCCATGTTGCCGCCGTCCTCGGCGACGTACAGGTCTCCGGCGCTGCTGCCGGTGATGTTGTCGACGCCGTCGAGCGAGCCGCCGCCTTCGTAGACGGTGCCGAGCACGTTGCGGCCGGCGTCGTAGAACCAGACCTTGCGGTCGCCCTTGGCGGTGAAGTAGCAGACGCCGCCCGCGTAGTGGCAGCCCTCGCCGCCGTTGAAGTGCAGGGCGTCGCTCACCTGGTGCCTGGTCTGACGCTCCAGTACGGCGGGGCCGGGATCGGGCACCCGCTTCCAGGCCGGCCCGGCGCAGAGCACGTCGAGACGGCCGCTCGACAGGTCGCCCCAGGTGTTGGGGACGAACCGGTAGAAACAGCCGTCCGACTCGTCTTCGGTCAGGTAGATGACCCCGTGGTCGGGGTCGCAGGCGGCCGCCTCGTGCTTGAAGCGGCCCATGGCGTTGCGCGGCTGGGCGGAGCGCACGCCGTACGGGTCGGTCTCGTAGACCCTGCCGCGGAAGATCTCCTCACACGACAGCCACGTGTTCCACGGCGTGGCCCCGCCGGCGCAGTTGAGGTTGGTGCCGGACAGGATGCGGTAGGCGCGCTCCACCGACCCGTCGGCCCTGAACTTGATGGCCGAGGCGCCGCCGGCGAGCGGGATCTCGGAGTTGGAGACGTAGATCCAGCCGGTGGCGTCGGGGAAGCAGGCGCCGCCGTCGGGGGCGGGATGCCATCGGGCGCCGCCGACGGTCTGGCCGGAGCGGGCGATGATCCGGCCGGTGAACCCGGCGGGCAGCGCCATGCCGTTGGCGTCGGGCGGGCCCAGCGGGCCGTAAGGACTCAGCCCTGCGGAGGCGTGGGCGGCTTGTTGCCAGAGTGAACCGGAGAAGGCGGCGGCGGAGACGGCGAGGAGGAACGTGCGTCGCTGCATGGCACACACCATGAGGCGGGCTCGCGGATCTGTGAATTGGGTGGGGCGGCAAACCTGGGGCGGGTTTCCTGTGACCCATCACAAAGGCCCTTGACGCCGGTGAAGGCCGCCTGGTCAGTCGACGCCGGGCGCGAAGAACCCCATCGACATCTCCTTGCCCGCCGCGACCTCTTCGGGGGTGGCCGTGCCCGACGCCGTGATGGCCGTCTCCCAGGCCAGCACCGACGCGAGGGAGTAGCGCTGGGCCTCCTCGGAGTTCGCCGCCTCGACCGGGTCGTCGCCCTCCTTGACCTCCCCGGCCAGGAACAGGGCGAGGCCGAGCAGGGCGCCGTCCCAGCCGGGGCCGACGGTGAACGCGCCGGCGCCGCTCTGGGCCATGGCCAGCGGGACGGTGTGCTCCAGGACGAAGTCGGTGCGCTCGTCGCCCGCCTGGCTGAGCCGTACCTCGATGACGCTGGTGGCGTCGCCGAAGGTGACCTTGTAGCGGGCGGGCGGCTCGCACTCCAGGATCTCGCCCCCCGCGTTGCCCTCCAGCTGGAACGTTCCGCCGACGCGCAGGTCGCCGCTGATCGGCATGAGCCAGCGCTTGATGCGGTCGGGGTCGGTCAGGGCCTCCCAGACGTCGTCCACGGCGGCGTCGTAGGTGCGGCTCATGACGACGGACACGCTCTCCTCGTCGCGCGTGACGTCGCGGCGGGTGGCGTTGATGTGGGCGGCGATGTCGATCATGATTCTCTCTTCTCGTCGGTTTCTTCTTCGGCGGTCTTGCGGCGCTCGCGCTTGCCGCGGGCGAGTTCGGTGGCCAGGGCGTCGAGGTGCTGGGCCCAGAACCTGCGAAACGGCTGCAACCACACGTCGACCTCCTGCAGGGGGGCGGCGTTGACGGCGTAGAGCCGCCGCACGCCTTCTGCCCGCACGGTCGCGAACCCCGACTCCCGCAGGACCCGGAGATGCTGGGACACGGCCGGCTGCGAGATGCCGAACTCCGCCTGGATGGCGGTGGTCAGCGAGCCGGAGGTCTGCTCGCCGCCGGCGAGCAGTTCCAGGATCCGGCGCCTGACCGGGTCGCCGAGGACGTCGAATGCGTGCACGGCCCCACTATCGCAGTGCCCGCTTATATTAGTCAATGCTTATATAGACGGGTTTATTCGGTGGCGCCGCGCCCGCCCGCCGCGTACCGTCGATCACCTCCCCACCTACCACATGAACCGGACGGAACCGTGTCTCGTCGCCGTCCGATGGCTGCCCGGTCGCCGATCCACGTCGGCTCGACCGGCAGGGCCCGTGGGCTTTCGCCGCGACGGGCACCTTTGCCGTTCAGCCGGTCAGCAGCCGCCTGATCGCCTCGGGCGGCTGCACGCCGGAGACCGGCCGGGCGCCGTCGATCACCAGGGACGGCACGCCGCTCACCCCCTGGGCCGCGGCCCGCCGCTCGTCGTCGCGCACCTCCTCGGCGTAGGCGTCGCCGGGCAGGGGCACACCGGGCAGCACCTCCTCACGCAGCGCGTCCAGTACCCCGGGGTCGGCGATGTTCGCGCCCTCGGTGTGGTACGCGCGCAGCAGCCGCTCCACCATCTCCTCGCCCTTGCCGTGATCCCGGCCGAGCTTCCAGAGCCGGTGGGCGTCGAAGGTGCTCACCGGCCTGGCCAGATGCAGGTTGAGCTCCAGCCCGTCGGCCGCGCCGGTCGTCCTGATCAGCTCGGCGCGGGCCGGAGCGCGCTCGCCCCACCACTCCCGCAACGCCTCCTCGGCCGTGGGCCCGGGAGTACGGCCCGCCCCCGGGTCGAGCTCGAAGCTACGCCACACGATCTCCGGCGGATCGGCCAGCCCTTCCAGCGCCCGGGACAGGCGGCGCTTGCCGATGTAGCACCAGGGGCAAAGGATGTCGGCGTAGATCTCAAGTTTCATGACGGCATCCTGCAACCTCAAGTGCGGTTGAGTTCAAGCCGGGCCGAGGTAGCCGGGCGGCGGGCGGTCACCGGCGGGCGTACCCGTCTGGCGCCCGGCCAGGAAGGAACGCAGCGCCTTCAGGTACGGCCCCGGCCGATCGGCGTAGACCGCGTGCCCGGCGCCCTCGACGTAGACCAGCGCGCCCGGCGGATAGTCACGGATCGACGACCACGGCTGGAAGTCGCACGACCCCTTGACCACCAGCACCGGCACCCCGCTCGCGCCCGGCGGCTCGACGTCGCGCGGCGCCAGGCTCGCGTACCCGCCCGACCCGCGCGGATGCGGCGCGGGTTTGGCCCCGGGGCAGTGGTGGGAGGCGGCGGCCAGCGCGCGGGCGCGGTCCAGGCGGGCGTCCAGCTCGCCGTCACCCGCGAACGAGAGCGCGGCCGTGGGCTCCACGCGCAGCAGCGCGTGGGTGACCAGCATGCGGGCGTCGACGTCCGCCATCCGCAGCGACTCGCCGGGGGCGGGGAAGCCCAGCACGGTCGGCGGGGGACGCAGCGGGGCGGGGGAGGAGAAGACCACGCGCTCCACCCGGCCGGGGAAGGCGCCCAGGTAGGCCGCCGCCAGCCGGGCGCCCTCGCCGTGGCCCACCAGTACGAGGCGCTCGGCGCCCAGCTCGTCGCGGATCGCCTCCAGGTCGGAGACGTCGCGCGGCAGGCCGTACCCGCGAGGGTCGCGCAGGCGCTCCGAGCGCCCGGTGCCGAGCGCGTCGTAGACGTAGACCTCGCGCCCGCCGCCCGCCAGTTGCCCGAAGAACGCGGCGTCCCCGGCCAGGTCGCCGCGTCCCTGCAGCACGACCACCGGCGCCGCGTCCGCCTTGCCGTCGGCCACCCGCACGTACGCCAGCCGCGAGCCGGTCGGCAGCTCCCACTCCCGCTGGCCCTCCACCCGGGCGGCGGGCGGCGGCGTGCCCGGCGGCTCGGTCAGCACCTGCGCGCAGACGTGCCAGACGACCACCGCCTCCACCCCGAGCAGCGCCACCGCCCGCACCCACCGCGCCCATCTGGCCGCCGGCCGCGGCACGCACAGCAGCAGCCCGAGGTAGAACACCGAGGCGAAGACGGCCAGGCCAGCGACGCTGAACACCTGCGGCCCGGCCATCACCGTCGCCATCCCGGCCAGCGTGGCCAGGCCGAGGACCGGTGACAGCAGCAGCACGGCCAGCCCGCAGACCAGCCGACCCGCTACGCGGAAGAAGCGCCTCACACCGGCCGAAACTACCGACTCGCGGCTCCCGTGGTGGGTGGGATAGCGGTTTCCGGGGTGAATGCGGTGAAATATCGGGGAACTCTACGAGAGGTTTGGAGATCCCCCCATGCCGCTGTTCGACCTGCCGCTGGAACGCCTGCGCGGCTACCGCCCCGAGCGCGACGAGCCCGCCGACTTCGCCGCCTTCTGGACCCGGACCCTGGAGGAGGCCCGCGCCTTCCCCGCCGACCCCGTCTACACGCCCTATGACCTCCCGCTCGCCGGGGTGGAGGTGTTCGACGTCCAGTTCTCCGGCTGGGGCGGGGACCGGATCAACGGCTGGTTCATCGCGCCGCGCGGCGCCGAGGGGCCGCTGCCGTGCGTCATGCACTACATCGGCTACAGCGGCGGGCGCGGCTTCCCCCACGACCACCTCCTGTGGCCGAACGCGGGCTACGCGGTGTTCGTCGTGGAGACACGCGGACAGGGCGGCGCCAGCGTGGGCAGCCCGGGAGCCACCCCCGACCCGCGTGGCGGCGCCTCCGCCCAGGCGCCCGGCATGATGACCCGTGGCATCCTCGACCCGGACGACTACTACTACCGCCGCGTCTTCACCGACGCCGTCCGCGCCGTCGACGTGGCCCTCGCCCACCCTCTCGTGGACGGCTCGCGCGTCGTGGCCTCCGGCGGCAGCCAGGGCGGCGGCATCGCGCAGGCGGTCACCGGGCTGCGCGACGACGTGGCCGGGGCCCTGATCGACGTGCCGTTCCTGACCCACTTCCGGCGCGCCCTGGAGATCACCGGCCGCGACCCGTACCAGGAGATCGTCCGCTATCTGGCCAGCCTGCGCGGCAACGCCGACCAGGTCTTCCGTACGCTGTCCTACTTCGACGGGCTCAACTTCGCCGCCCGCGGGAACGCTCCGGCTCTGTACTCGGTGGCGCTCATGGACGACGTCTGCCCGCCGTCCACCGTCTTCGCCGCCTACAACCACTGGCAGGGCCCCAAGGAGATCACCGTCTGGCCCTGGAACCAGCACGAGGGCGGCGGCGGCTTCCAGCGCGAGGAGCAGGTGCGCTACCTGTCCAAGCTCTTCACGTCCTGAGGCTCTTCACGTCCTGAGGCTCTTCACGTCCTGAGGCTCTTCACGTCCTGAGGACGGGCGGGGCCCCGGCGCGCGGGGCCCCGCCCGCGGATCAGGCGGGCTTCTCCATCACGACGAAGGAGACGCCGCCCTGGTCGTCGGCGCCCGCGTCCAGGGACTTGTCCTCCAGGACGCTCGCGGCCACCGGGTCGAGGTAGACGCGGGCGCCCTCGGTCTCGACCACCTCGTCCAGCGGCTCGGGCGCCGAGGCCAGTGTCAGGGTCAGCGATCCCGCGCTCTCGCCCTTCGACGAGATGCGGACGCCGCTCTGCGCCGGCTCCGGCGTGGTCGCGGTGAGATCCCGGATGGCCTGGGCTGCGGTAGGTGTCAGGGTGAGCACTAGGGCTCCTCCTCGTTCTCGGCGTGCATGAGTTGCCTGCCCTTCCCGTTATCGCGCGCCCCAATCATCCTGACGAAAATTCTTTGCCGGTGGTGACTTCCGGGATCACGGCCGCTCAGCGGCCCCGTAGGAGATCAGGAGCCGGGTGTCGCGCTTGTCGATCACCAGGCAGTCGGCGGGCGGCGTGACGGACGCGGGCAGGTCCCACGCCTCGACGCGCAGGCCGTCCGCGGCGGGGCGGCCCGCCTCCTGCCAGGCGGTCACGTGCGCGGCCAGGCCGTCGGCGAGCTCAGGCCCGCGCGGGCCGAAGCCGAGCGCGGCCAGCTCGCCGGTGAGCACCGCCAGCCCGCCGTCCACGGCCAGGCCCGAGGTCATCCTGACGCCACCATGGGCGACCGGCGCGGGCGGCAGCAGCTTGGAGTCGCCGTAGAGCGTGCACCAGCGGGGATCGTGGATCGCCAGCCAGAGGCTCAGCCCGACGCTGACCTCGCCCATCCCGGCGCGCACGCCGGTGCGCACCTCGGCGACGGGCTCCTGCGCCAGGGCGCGCGCCACGTCGCCCACCTCGCGCGGCTGGGGCAGGAACAACGTGAGCCCGTCGGCCGCCTGCCACAGCCGCTCCGGTCCCGCCGCGGCGCCGCGCATCCGCATGAAGCCGGCCGGCACCACCGAGACGCTGCTCCAGCGGCCCGGCGCGCGCTCGAACGCCGCGGAGACCTGCACCCCGCGCAGGTCGAGCGGGGCGACCAGCCGTCCGCCCGGCGCGAGCTGCGCCGCCCACGCGGGCGCGAGGTCCCAGACGCCGACGGTCGCGATGATCCGGTCGTACGGCGCGCCGCCGGGGAAACCGGCCGCCCCGTCCGCGCACTCCACGCGGACCTCGGGGAATCCGGCACCGGCCAGGTGGTCGCGAGCCCGCCGTACCAGATCGCCGTCGATGTCGACGGTGATCACCCGGCCGCCGGGCGCGGTCAGCGACCACAGCAGGGCGGCGTTGTAGCCGGTGCCCGCGCCGATCTCCAGCACCCGGTGGCCGGGCTCCACGCCGAGCTGGTCGAGCATCGTGGCCATGATGGCGGGCTGGGAGGAGGAGCTGATCGGCAGGCCGTCCTCGTCGCGCTTGGTGACGATGGGCTCGTCGCGGTAGGCCTCGCGCGGGTCCACCTCCGGCAGGAACAGGTGCCGCGGCACCGTGCGCAGGACCCCGGCCACCCGCTCGCTGATCTCCGCATGCTGCAGCAACTGCCGGACCATGGCCTCCCGCGCCTGCCTCATGGCTTGATTATCACGCCTGTCCGCCCTTCTGCTAGGAATGCGCACGTGCTTACCGGAGACCGCGTGCGCATGCGCGCCATCGAACCGTCGGATGCCGTCTTCCTGCTGCGCTGGCACACCGATCCCGAGGTGATGCGCTGGCTGGAGGACCCGTACCCGCCCTCGCTGGCCGCGCTGACCCGGCAGCTCGAGGAGCGCAAGCCCGACTCCTACGAGAGCCTCACCCTGATGATCGACGACCTGGACGGGCGGACGATCGGCATCTGCGCGCTGCGCGGCGCCGAACCCGAGACCGGCAACGCCACCCTGGACATCTACCTGGGCGAGAAGGACACCTGGGGGCAGGGCTACGCGACCGACGCGATGCGGGTGATCTGCCGCTACGGCTTCCAGAAGATGCGCCTGCACCGGATCGGCCTGACCGTCGTCGCCGAGAACGCCGCGGCCCGGCGCGTCTACGAGAAGGTGGGCTTCGTCGAAGAGGGCTGCCAGCGCGAGTCGTTCCGGCGCGACGGACAGTGGCACGACCAGATCGTCATGGGGCTGCTGGAGGGCGAACTGCGCTGAGCCCGAACGCGGCGGCGTTCTGCCGGGCCCAGGTGGCGAAGGAGCGCGGCGCCCGGCCGAGCACCCGTTCGACGTCCGGGCTGATCTTCTGCTCCTCGGCCGTCGGCTCGCCGAGGATGTCCAGCGTGCCGTCGGCCACCGCCTCGGGCATGTACGCGAGCATGCGGGCCCTGGCCTCGGCGCGGGTCAGCTCGGTGAAGGCCAGTTCCTCGCCCAGCGCGTCGCCCAGGGCCGCGGCCATCTGACGGGGCGTGATCAGCTCCGGCCCGGTCAGCACGTACGTTCGTCCGTCGTGGGCCGTGTCCCGCAGCGCGGCGGCTCCCACCTCGGCGATGTCGTCCGGATGGACGACCGGCAGCGGCACGTCGGCGAACGGCGCGAAGACCTCCCGCCGCGCGCGCACCGTCTCGGCCCAGGCGTAGGCGTTGGAGGCGAAGCCGCCGGGCCTGATCACCGTCCAGCCGAGGCCGCCGGCCTTGGCCTGGTCCTCGAAGTGCCGCACCCGCAGGCCGTGGCCGGGTGACTCGGGCCGGGTGGCGGCCGACTGCGAGGTCAGGACCACGAGCCGGCGGACGCCCGCCGCCTTGACCGCCGCCATCACCGCGGCGTCGGTCTCCGGCGCCAGCACCGGCGGCACCATGAGGAACGCCGCCCGCGCGCCCCGTAGCGCCGGGCCGAGCGTGGCCGGGTCGGTCAGGTCGGCGGCGACCGTGCGGACGCCCTGGGGCGCGTCGGCGGCGGTGATCCGGCGGGCGACGGCGGTGACCTGCTCGCCCGCCTCGTGCAGCGTGCGCACCAGCGCGCGGCCGACGTTCCCGGTGGCTCCCGTGACAACGAACATGAGGTTCTCCAGTTAGTTAGTTGGCTGACTGAAAAGAACCGTAGCACAGGTTCGCCGCTATAGTGAGTCAGGTGACTGACTCGAAGGGTTCCACGCGGGTGCGGGCGGCCGGCGCCAAGCGGCAGCGGCTCATGAGCGCCGCCGCCGAGGTCGTTCACCGGCAGGGCGCCGAGCGGACCACGATCGCCGACATCGCCCGCGCCGCCGACGTCCCCGTGGGCAACGTGTACTACTACTTCAAGACCAAGGACGAACTCGTCGCCGCCGCGCTGTCGGAGCACGCCAGACGGCTGGGCGAGCTCACCGGCCGCCTGGACGAGCTGCCCGATCCGCGGGCCCGGCTCAAGGGGCTGGTCGAGGCCTGGGTGAGCCAGCGCGAACTCGCCGCCCGCTACGGCTGCCCCACCGGCACCCTCGCCGCCGAACTCGACAAGCGCGCCGAAGGCGGGCTCGACGCCGAGGCGGGGCGGGTGATCCGGCTGCTGCTCGACTGGGCCGAACGCCAGTTCCGCGAGCTCGGCCTGCCCGGCCCTGACGGCCTCGCCCTCACGCTCGTCGGCGCCTACCAGGGCATGTCGCTCCTGGCCAACGCCCTGCGCGAACCCGGCGTCATGGACCGCGAGGGCGCGCGCCTGCTGGCCTGGCTGGACTCCTTGTAGGCCCCGCCGTACCCTGCCCTCCACGGTACGGCGGGGCGGCGCCCTCAGCCCGCGAAGGCGGGCATGATCCGGTCGTGGATCAGCCGGAGCTGGGTGTCCACGTCGGCCACGTCCGGCAGGTCGCGGCCCATGAACTGCTTGACCAGCGTCGCGTCGGTCACCGCCAGGATCATGTGGTTGACCCCCGCCGGCTCGATCTCTCGCTTGATCTTGGCCACGCACTCCTCGGGCGTGCCGGCGATGGACAGGCGCTCGCCGATCTCCGGGGTGGTGAGCTCGATGGCGCGGGCCAGGTCCCCGGCGCCGAGCGCCTCCACCACGGGCTTCATCGCGTTGGGGTTGACGCCGTTGCGCTCCAGTTGCTCGGCGGGCATCGAGGAGGCGTACAGGCCGACCATGCTGCGGGCGGCCTCCTTGGCGACGGCCGAGTCCGGGCCGGTGGCGAAGACGACCCAGGCGCCGATGTCCAGCGTGGACGGGTCCTTGCCCGCCTTCGCCGCGCCGGCGCCGAACTGCTCGACCAGGTAGTCGTAGGCCTCGCGGGTGTAGCTGAGGGCGTGGTGGACGCCGTCGGACAGTTCGCCGGCCGCCTGGAAGGAGCGCGGGCCGCGCATGGCGCCGAACTTGACCGGCACCCGCTCCTGCACCGGCCGGGCGAAGGTGAACAGGCCGTTGTAGGTGAAGAACTCGCCCTGGTGGGTGATGGCGCCGGTGTCGAGCAGGGTGCGGACCACGTGGGCCGCCTCCTTGACCCGCGACAGGGGCTTGGAGACGGTCCAGTCGATGCCGTACTGGGCGAGGAGCCCGAAGTTGCCGCAGCTCAGCACCACTTCGGCGCGCCCGCCGCTGAGCTCGTCGAGCGTGGCGGCGGCCTGGGCGATGAGGGACGGCTCGCGTAGCACGACCGAGGAGACGCTCGGGCCGAACCGGATGCGCGAGGTCTGGAGCGAGGCGGCGGCGAACAGCAGCCACAGGTCCTTGTGCCAGGTCTCGTCGGCCGCGTAGCAGGCGTGGAAGCCCAGGTCGTCGGCGAGCTTGATCGAACGCAGGGAGTCGGTCAGCGGGTAGTCGGGGAGCATCACGTAGCTGAACTTCATGGGGAACCTGCCTTCTGGGGGATGGCGTCGCCGGCGGGGGCGGCGCCGTGCTCGTACGGCCGGGCGGCCACCAGATAGACCAGCCCGGCGGCGACGACCGCCACGCCGGACAGCAGCACGAGGTAGTCGTCGTACCAGGGCGCGTCGGGTGTGCGTGGCCAGACCATGTTGAGGATGGCCAGCACGCCGTACACCAGGGCCGCGATGTTGACCGCGAGCCCGGCGGCGCCCAGCGTGAAGGGCCCGGACGGACGCCAGCCGCGCAGCCGCGCCCGCAGCGCGGCGAGGACGACCATCTGGAAGCCCAGGTAGATGCCGAGGACCGCGAACGAAATGATCTTCACCAGCGCGTCCGCGGAGATGACGGAGCCGAGCACCACGAGCGCAGGCACGACGGCCGCCACCAGCAGCGCGTAGGGCGGGATGTGGCGCACGGGGGAGAAGCGCTTGAAGATCCGGCTGCCGGCGATCATGTCGTCGCGGGCGTAGGAGTAGAGCAGGCGGCCGGCGGCGGCCTGCAGGCTGAGCGCGCACGACAGGAACGACAGCAGCACCACGCCGAGCACCACCCGCAGCCCGCCCTCGCCGAACGCGGCGGTGAGCACGCCGGTCACCGGGTCGGTGCTCGTGCCGCCGATCACCGCGGCGAAGTCCGGCACGGCCAGCAGCAGCGCCAGGCAGACGAAGGTGGCCGCGGCGCCGCCGACGTAGATGGTCATGCGCATGGCCTTGGGGATGCGCCGGGTGGGGTCGGGCACCTCCTCCGCGACGTCGCCGCACGCCTCGAACCCGTAGTACTGGAAGATCCCGATCAGCCCGGCCGCCAGGAAGGCGGTGAAGTATCCGGACCCGCTGCCCGCGCCGAACGTGTCGAACAGCACCCCCAGCCCGTGATGGCGCTGCGTCAGCAGCAGCCAGCCGCCCACGGCCAGCGCCCCGGCCAGCTCCGCCGCGAATCCGACGATGGCCGCGACCGCCAGCGCCCGCGTCCCGGCCAGGTTGATCGCCAGCGCCACCCCGATGATCACGACCGCGCCCAGGATCGTGTTCCAGGTGCTCACCCCGATGCCGAGGAAGGCCGACAGGTACGGCCCCGCCCCGTAGGCCACGCTGGCGATCGTCACCAGGAGCGCCACGAGGTAGACCCACCCGGTCATCCACGCCCACCGCCGTCCCCACAGCCGTCGTGCCCACGGGTAGATGCCGCCGGTCAGCGGGTACTGCGAGACGATCTCCCCGAAGACCAGCGCCACGAGGAACTGCCCGGCGCCCACGAGCACCAGGCTCCAGATCATCGGCGGCCCGCCCGCCGCCAGCGAGGTGGCGAAGAGCGTGTAGATCCCGACGACGGGGGAGAGATAGGTGAACCCGAGCGAGAAGTTCGCCCACAGGCTCATCTCCCTGCGGAACTCCGAGGTGTAGCCGAGGTCGGCCAGGCGCCGGTCATCCGTCGAGCTCATGGAGCAGCTCCTCGCCCGAGACCACCGTGTGCGCGAAGTGGCGGTGCATCCAGGCCAGGTGGCCGGCCCGGGAGTGGACCAGCCGCAGGGTGTCCCAGTTGGGGAACTCCTGCTGGAGGACGTGCTCGGTCATCAGCTCCGGCGCGACCTCGTAGACGTGCTCGAACCGGGTGATCGCCACCTCGGTCACAGGTACGGCAGGCGGTGGCGACATTTCATCCGACCGGCGATATTTCATGATGGTGCTCCGTATGCCTGGTCGAGCAGGTACTTGCCTGGGTTCATGATGTTGTTGGGGTCCAGCGCCCGCTTGATCTGGAGCATCACCTCGAAGCCGCCGCCGAGCTCCTGCGGCACCAGGTCCACCTCGCCCTCGCGGCACGAGCCGTGGCAGGCGCTGATCGACCCGCCGTGGGCCAGGGCCACCGCCGCCAGGTCCCGCTTGGCGCGTACCCAGGCCGCCCACGCCCGGTCGTCCAGGCGCTGCTCCCAGATGCCGATGTCGATCTCGGTCAGGTAGTCGGCGCCGGTCGCGCCGTTGGTGTAGGCGAACATGCCCCAGTCGTCGAAGACGTCGCTCTCGCGGCGCAGCCGGTCGGCGATCTCGTGCCAGGCCAGGCGGACCGAGGGGAGGTTGGTGTAGTTGATCGAGGCGTCCTCGCAGTGCCAGCTCATCGGCGCCACCTGGCCGGACTTCGTGCGCCCGTGCAGCGGGGTGGCGTAGCGGTCGTGGCGGGCCGCCCAGTCGCCCTGGGAGATCTCGTCGCCCAGGTAGCGGGCGCCGGCGTCGCGGGCGATGCGCATGAGCCGCCTGCCGCCCGCCTCGACCTCGTCGGCGTAGCCGTACAGGGCGGCGCAGACCAGGGCCTTCACCGACGACGGCTGCGGGATGTAGGCCTCGTCGTCGCGGCGCAGGTAGGCGACCTTCCACTCGTCGAACAGCACCGCCCCGGCGAACGTGGCCACCCCCGCGCGGGCCAGCAGGCCGACGCAGCGGTAGGCGTCGGCGTAGTCCGCGAAGGCCCAGAAGGGGGAGAACTCGGCCTCCGGCTTGGGGAAGAGCTTGAGCGTGGCCTCGGTGGCGATGCCGAGTGTGCCCTGATGGCCCATGAAAAGGTGTTTGAGCTGGTAGCCGCTCGACGACTTCGTGATTTTCCGGCCTATGCCATCCCCTACGTGGATGACCTGCCCGCTCGGCAGCACGTGGTCGAAGCTCAGGACCAGGTCGCGCGTGTGCCCGTAGCGGGAGCCGATGAGCGACCAGCCGCTCGTGCCGATCCGGCCGCCGACCAGCGAGCACGGGTAGGAGGCCGGATCGTCCGGATAGATCAGATCGTGTACGGCCAGCCGTTCGTTGAGCTTGAGGGCGTTGATGCCGGTGCCGACCGTGCAGGTGCGGTTGTCCAGATCAAGATCCTTGATGTGGTTGATCCGCTTCACGTCCACGAGAATGCCGCCCCGCAGCGGCACCGCCCCGTCGGTCAGCCCGGTGCCGCCGTCGCGCGGCACCACCGGGATCCGCAGGCGGTTGGCCAGCTTGAGCACCTCGGCCACCTCCTCGGTGCTGCCGGGCAGGACGACCAGGTCGGGCAGCCGCTCCGCCCAGCGGTGCACGGGGAACGGCGCGGGCACGCGGGCCCGATTCAGCCGGTCGGCCCTGCCGGTGAGCACCTGCCCGTCGCCGAGGATCTGGCGCAGCTCGCCGAGCACGGGGTCGCTGAGCGCGGTGACGGTCACGGCGCCACCCCCAGGGAGAGCGCCAGCAGCTCGAACAGGTCCACCACGTCGATCGAGCGGGCCCTGCCCGCCTCCGACAGCGGCCGCTCCGACCACGGGCAGGCGCTCACCAGCGTGTCCACCCCCAGCTCGGCGGCCCTGTCGATGCGGCTCGCGCTGATCCGCGCGGTCAGCTCCGGCTTCTCGATCGGCAGCCCGCCGCCCCCGCCCGAGCAGTACGACCACTGGGTGACCCGGTCCACGTCGGTGAAGGTCAGCCCGGGGATCGCGCGCAGCAGTTCGCGCGGCTCCCGCCAGACACCCTTGCGCTTGTTGAGGCGGCAGGGGTCGTGGTAGGTGACGCTGCGCTCGACGGGGACGTGCGGCGTGAGCCGTCCCTCCCGGACCAGTTCCGCGAGCAGCTCCACGACCAGCACGATCTCGATGTCGTAGTCGTCGCCGAAGTACTTGGGGTAGTCCTCGGTGAAGGTGATGTAGTCGTGCGGGTCGAGCACCAGCACCCGCCGCACGCCCGAGGCCCGCCAGTCGTCGAGGTTGTGCCGGGCGAAGCGCCTGGCCTGCTCCTCGTAGCCCATCTCGGCGGCCGGTCCGCCGCAGCACCACTGCTCGTTCATCAGCCCGAACTTGTATCCGGCCAGGTTGAGCATGCGGGCCACGGCGCGCGGCACGCTCGTGCGGTGGAAGGCGGCCTCGCAGTCGACGAACAGGATCGTCTCCCCGCCGATGGCCAGCTCCAGGCCCTCGGCCCAGTCGCGCACGCGCTCCTGCCCGGCGGCCTCGGTGACGGGCTCGTGGGAGCGCTGGTCGGTCTCGGTGTTCCAGCGCCGCCAGGCGTCCTGGTGGACGTCCTGCGAGACGGCCAGCGCCCGCGCCGCCTTGACCAGGTCGACGGTCCGGGTGCGGAAGCGGTAGAAGTCGCCGGTGAACAGGGAGTTGGGGCAGCGCAGCTCGCAGGCTCCGCAGCCGGTGCAGTTGACGTAGTCCGCCGCCACCTCGGAGATCTCCAGCTCGCCCTTCTCCATCGCGACCACGTTGGCGTGGAAGGCGGTGGGGCTCCAGGACTCGTTCCGCGTGACCTGCATGACCGGGCAGACCTCGCGGCAGAACTTGTGGCCGGAGGAGAAGCAGTTGTAGGCGGCGTCGCGCCACTCCTCGGCGAACCTTTTATCGGCGTCGGGCACGGGGGGCCTCCCAACGTTTCAGGGTTGCGCTTAAAACTATGAGTTCATATTTCAAAAGGCAATATGCTGGTGCCCGTGACCCAGCTGCCGGTGTCGGCCGTCTTCGCCCCGCTCGACGACGGATCGGGCCGCGTGGAGGTCGTCGTGCGCCGCCTGGCCGAGGCCATCGCCCTCGGCCTCGTCGCCGACGGCGACCAGCTCCCCTCGGAGCTGGAGCTGGCCGGAGCGCTCAACGTCTCCACCGTCACCCTGCGCGCCGCCCTGGCCGCCCTGCGCGAGCGCGGACTGGTCGAGACGCGGCGGGGCAGGGGCGGCGGCACGTTCGTCCGCGGCCCCGCCGACCCGTCCGCCGCCCGCCTGCGCCAGCGCCTGCGCGAGCTGAGCAGCTCCGAACTCCGCGAGATCGGCGACTACCGCGCCGCCATCGCCGGAACCGCCGCCCGCCTGGCCGCGCTGCGCGCCTCGGGGGAGAACGTCCAGCGCCTGCGCCAGGTCGTCGCCAAGCTGGAGAAGGCCACCACGATGGGTGAGCGCCGCCGCGCCGACGGCCGCTTCCACATCGAACTCGCCGCCGCCGCCCAGTCCGTCCGGCTCACCCGCGCCGAGATCGACATCCAGGCCGAGGCGGGCGAACTGCTCTGGCTCCCGTACGGCGAGGCCGTCGACCCCGCCGAGGTCGTGCACAGCCACACCGCGGTCATCGACGCCGTGGCCGCCCGCGACGCAGAGAGCGCCAGACGCCTCACCGAAGCGCACATCGACAAGGGCGTCCAGCGTCTGATGGAGTTCCATTGGCGGCTCGTCGCGACAGCGGGAGGTGACGATGGAGGATCCACGCGTTGACCGGGTGGCCGACCGGGTTCACACGATCATCGAAGACATCTTCAGCTCCCTTGAGGAGATCAGGACGGCCGCCGTCGCCTGCTACCGGCCGGAGCTGTCCACCTCCGACCTGGTGGCGATCCGGCCGCAGATCTTCGGCTGCCTGCGCCGTTCGCCGGACGTGCTGGCCGGAGCCGGGCTCATCCTGGCCCCCGGCGTGCTGGCCGACCGGCCGCGCTGGCTGGAGTGGTGGCAGGCGCCCGACCCGACCTTCCTCGACGTCGACCTCAACCCCGACAGCCTCGACTTCTACGACTACACCGCCGCCGAGTGGTTCGCGGTGCCCGAGCGCACCCGCCGCCGCCACGTCGTCGGCCCGTACGTCGACTACGGCGGCACCGACACCTACATGCTCACGCTCACCACGCCCGTCGAGGTCGAGCGCCGTTTCCTCGGCGTGGTCGGCGCCGACGTGCGCGCGGCCCGCTTCGAGGAACTGCTGCTCGGCGTGCTGAGCGCCTGCTCGGCCGAGGTGGCGCTGGTCAACGCGGAGGGCCGCGTCGTGGCCGCCAACTCCCCGCGCCGCCCGTCCGGCTCGCTGCTGCCGGTGACCGGCGGCGACCCCCTGCCCAGCCTGCCCTGGCGGCTGATGTCCCTGGAGACGACCACGCACGCGGGGTAGCACACACGGGAGAGCTAGGGCGCCACTTCCAGGTAGTCGAGGTTGGGGCCGCCGTCGGGCGTGGTGGCGGTGGCCCGGATGACGTTGGAACCCGCGTTCAGGGGCAGCGTGAGCGTCTTCGTCTGCCAGGTGGTCCACGCGCCGGTGCCGGGGAAGTCGTGCACCGTGCCGGCCACGTTCATGCGGCGGTTGGCGGTGGTGCCGTTGGCGTAGCGCAGGCGGACCGTGGCCGGGCCCGTCGTGGCGGCGGTGACGGTGAACTCGACATAGCCACCCGTGGCGTTGTCGTAGTTGACGAACCCGGTGCCCGAGTATCCGGCGTGGTTGGACTCGACCACGCCACGCGAGATCACCGCGTTCTCGGCCTCATGGCGGCCCTGCGGCGGGGTCACCGCCCACGAGACCTGCGGCGAGCGGTAGAAGCCGATGCCCATGACCGCCCAGCGCGGCGCCTGCGCGCCCAGGCGGGCGCGGAAGGCGGTCCAGTTGTGCGTCGACCAGGGCGACCAGCCCAGCTCGGCGATGGCGGGCAGGCGCGGGAAGGCCATGAACTCGATGTGCTCCTCGGTGACCAGCGTCTCGGTCCACAGCGGCGCCTCGACGCCGAGCACGGCGGAGGCGGGCACGCCGCTGAGGTGGCTGCCGGGGTTCCACTCGTAGGCGGTCTTCACCTCGATGAGCGCCGCCCAGTCCTGCCCGAGCGGCGTCGAGGCGGTGTACTTCATGTCCAGGTACGCCTTGTTGGCCGGAGACATGATCACCTTGGCGCCCTTGGACACGGCGTTCGTGATCAGCGAGTCCGACGTCGTCGTCCCCCAGAACTGGGCCACCCGGCCGGGCGAGTGCCGCACCGCCGGCGCGCCGATCTGGTGCCAGCCCACGACCGCCTTGCCGCGCCCGGCCACCATCGGCTGCACCCGGTTCATGAACGTCGCGTACTGCGCGTCGGGTGTCGCGTCCGCCTCGTCACCCCCGATGTGCAGGTACGGCCCCGGCGTCAGCTCGGCCAGTTCCCTGACGACGTCGGCCACGAACGTGTAGGTGACCTCCTTCGTGGCGCACAGCGAGCTGAAGCCCACGCCCGTCCCGGTGTACAGCGGCGGCGCCACGCCGTTGCAGTTGAGCTCGGCGTAGGAGGCCAGCGCGGCGTTGGTGTGGCCGGGGACGTCGATCTCCGGCACGACCGTGATGTGGCGCTGGGCGGCGTAGGCGACGATCTCCTGGTACTGGGCCTTGGTGTAATAGCCGCCGGGCCCGCCGCCGACCTGGGTGCTGCCGCCGTACGTGGCCAGGCGCGGCCAGGAGTCGACGACGATGCGCCAGCCCTGGTCGTCGGACAGGTGCAGGTGCAGATAGTTGATCTTGTAGAGCGCGATCCTGTCGATGTGCCGCTTGACGGTGGCGACCGGGTGGAAGTGCCGGGCGACGTCGAGCATGGTGCCCCGGTAGGCGAAGCGGGGATGGTCCACGATGCGCCCGCCCGGCACCGTCCACGGCCCCGGCTGCACGCTCGCGCTCTCCACCCGGGGCGGCAGGAGCTGGCGCAGCGTCTGCACGCCGTTGAACAGTCCCGCCGCCGTCCGCGCCCGGATCGTGACGCCGCTCGTGGCGACGTCGAGCTGGTAGCCCTGGTCGCCGACGCTCGGGTCAGCGCCGGACAGCAGCAGCGACACGCTGCCCTGGCCGCCGCTGCGCAGCGGCAGCGCGTACCCCGTAGAAGGGCGCAGCAGCCCCGCGAGGTAGCCGCCCACGCCCGCGTCGTCGCTGGCGATCGTCGCGTCCGCGGCCAGCGTATACGGCGTGGCCGCCGCCTGAACCGACACCGGCGCCGGGATCACGTCCCCGACCGCCTGGGCCGCGCCGGCCGAGGCGACCAGGCCGCCCGCGCCGGCGGCCCCGGTGGGCAACGTCCCCAGCGCGGCCAGCAGCACCCCCGCCAGCAGGGTGCGAGTGGCGAGCGTGCCGATCCTGGAACGGCCCATGGCGGTCCTCCGCGGATGCTCCCGGTTAATGGTTAGTAAGCTTTACTTCCCCAAGTCGTCCGGTCAAGACACGAACCCGCGCCCCGCCCGGTCGGCCCGCAGCGCGTCCAGCCGGTCGAAGTCCATGACCCGCACACCGGCGCCCCGGACGTAGTACTCCGCCGGCCGCGCCGGATACGGGTCGGCGAACCCCGTCACCCCCGCGCACGGCGCCCCGTGGTAGCTGGCGCCGTGCTGCCAGTCGCTCACCGCCACGTACGTCATGAACTCGTACGCCCTGGCCACGCTCATGTGCTGCCACAGCGCCCGCGAGGGATCAGGCGAGTCCCACTGCGTCACCGAGAAGGCCGGCACCAGCACCGCGTCCACCGGCGCGGCCAGCCGGGCCGAGTACCACAGGTCCGCGCACACCAGCACCCGCACCCGCCGCCCCGCCAGCTCGAACGTCTGCGACGGCCGCCCCGGCAGCACCCCCGCCCGATGCTCGACCCCGTAGGGATGCGCCTTCTCGTACTCGGCCACGACCCGCCCGGCCGGATCGGCCACCACGCCCCGGTTGACGCTCCCGCCGTCGACCGCGTCGTAGTGCGACCCGCCCACCACGTACGCCCCCGCCCGCCGCGCCAGCCCGGACACCCGCTCCAGATACTCCGCCCTCGGTAACCGCGACCCGGCCAGCTCCGGCAGCAGAACCAGATCGCTCTCCTCCAGCAGCTCGTCCGCGGCGTCGAAGTTGTCGTGCCCGTCGGGCGACCAGGCGGCGGGGGCGATCGTCAAGACCTTCACCCCGTCATCGTCGCAGCCGCCCACGCCACGGGTGCCGCGGGGCCGGGTCTGGGAAGCTGGGCGCATGACGGAATTTCAGGAAGTGGTACGGCGCCGGCGCATGGTCCGCAATTATGACCCCGACCGCCCCGTTCCGGCCGAGATCCGCGAGCGCATCCTCGGCAACGCGCTGCACGCGCCCTCCGCAGGGTTCAGCCAGGGCTGGGCGTTCCTGGTGCTGGAGGAGCCGCAGGACATCGAGCGGTTCTGGAAGGTGTCCGGCGACGAGGCCGACGACTGGGGCAAAGGGCTGCGCCGCGCCCCGCTCCTGATCATCCCGCTCTCGCACAAGCAGGCCTACCTCGACCGCTACGCCGCCCCCGACAAGGGCTGGACGGACAAGGACGAGAGCCGCTGGCCGGTGCCGTACTGGGACATCGACACCGGCATGGCCTCCCTGCTCATGCTCCTCACCGCGGTGGACGAGGGGCTCGGCGCGTGCTTCTTCGGGGTCCCGCCGGGTGAGCGGACGGCGCTGCTGAAGGAGTCGTTCGGCGTGCCCGGCCCCTACACCCCGATCGGCGTGATCAGCGTGGGCTACCGGGCGCAGGACAAGGCCTCGCCGTCCCTGAAGCGCGGCCGCAAGCCCACCGGCGAGGTGGTGCACCGCGGCGCCTGGGGCCGCCACTGACGTCCGATGCGCCTTCCCCGGACAGGCGCCTGGGGAAGGCGCGGGAGATCTCAGCGCTTACGGCGGCGCTTCACGATGGCCCGGATGGTCAGCAGCAGCACGACCGCCACGATCTGGCCGCCGAGCACGATGCGGTTGACGTCGACGACCGGCTGCCAGCGCACCTCGCCGTCCTTGATCACGAAGACGCCCGCCGGGGCGGCCCCGAAGCCGAACCCGCCGCCGGCGCCCTGGCCGGGGTGCTCGCCGCCCTCGGAGGTGCCGGATCCGCCGCCCCCGCCCTGGCCGATCTTGGCGACGGGGATGACGGTGACGTCGCCGTGCCGGATCGGCTCGCCGAAGACCCGCTTGACGGTCGCCGCGTCCTTGGTCTTCTCCACCAGTTCCATGATGTCCATGCCTCCACACTCCCACCGCGGAGGGGGTCAGTCGAAGGTGGTGGAGATCTCGTGCCAGCGCACCATGCCGGCCGCCGCCGCGGGACCCCACGTGCCCTTCTCATACGGCAGCGGCGCCTGCGGCAGGTCGAGCACCGGCTGCACGATCCGCCACGACTCCTCGGCCAGGTCGAAGCGGACGAAGCGCCGCGGGTCACCCGACACCGCGTCGGTGAGGATGCGCTGGTAGGCGGCCTCCATGGGCCCGAGCACCTTGGTGAAGTCGACGCTCACCGGCACCTGCCGGGTGGCGTCGCGGCCCGGCTCCTTGGCCAGCAGGTCGAAGGTGACGCCCGCGTCGGGCTGCAGCCGGAACCTGATCAGGTTGGGCTTGACCTCGCCGTGGAACAGCGTGACCGGCGGCATCCGCAGCTCGGCGACGATCTCCAGGTCGGTGGTGGGCAACGCCTTGCCGGAGCGGATGTAGAAGGGCACGCCGGCCCAGCGCCAGTTGTCGATGGCGGCACGCATGGCCACGAACGTCTCGGTGGTGGAGCCGGGCCGCACGCCTGCGGTGCCGAGGTAGCCGGTGTACTGGCCGCGTACGACGTCGGCGGGCTGGATGTCCTGCACGGCGCGCAGCACGCGCCACTTCTCGTCGATGAGCGCGCGGGCGTCCTTCGAGGGCGGCGCGTCCATCGCGAGGATGGCCAGCAGCTGCATCAGGTGGTTCTGGACGACGTCGCGGATGGTGCCGTTGGCGTCGTAGAAGGCGCCGCGGTCGGAGACGTCGAAGCTCTCGGCCATCGTGATCTGGACGTTGCGCACGTAGTTGCGATTCCAGATGGGCTCCAGCAGCATGTTGCCGAGCCGGAAGACGAGCAGGTCCTCCACCGGCTCCTTGCCGAGGAAGTGGTCGACGCGGCGCAGGTGGTCCTCGTCGAAGTACTTGAGCAGCTCGGCGTTGAGCTCGCGGGCCGAGGCCTGGTCGTGGCCGAACGGCTTCTCCACCACGAGCCGCGCGTCGCGGTGGAGCCCGACGCCGGCCAGGCCCTGCGCGACGGCGCCGAACAGCGCCGGCGGCACCGCCAGGTAGTGCACGAGGAAGCCCGCGCCGTCCACCTCGTCGCGGATGGCGGCGAACGTGGACTCCTCGCGGTAGTCGCCCGCCACCAGCCGCAGGTTGCCCGCGAACTTCTCGAAGGCCGCGTCGCTCGCCCCGCCGCAGGCCTGGCGGGCCCGCTCGCGCAGGCCCGCCAGGTCGAGGTCGGTCTTGGCGACACCGACGATGGGCAGGTCGAGCACCCCGTCGGCGGTCAGCCGGTAGAGCGCGGGCAGCAACATCTTGTAGGCCAGATCACCGGTGATCCCGAACAGGACCATCGCGCCCGCACGCGTCATGTCAAATGCGCCTTCCTCTGAGTTCCCGGTACTTCTTTACCAGCTGGGCGGTGGAAGCGTCGGGGAACGCCACAGGCGGCTCTTCCGAGGTCAGCAGGGGCTCCAGGCCGAGCGCCATCTTCTTGCCCAGCTCGACGCCCCACTGGTCGAAGGAGTCGACGCCCCAGATGACGCCCTCGACGAAGACGATGTGCTCATAGAGGGCGACGAGCTGGCCGAGGGTGTACGGGGTGAGCTTCGGCGCCAGGATCGTCGAGGTGGGCCGGTTGCCCGGCATCACCTTGTGCGGCACGACCTCGGCCGCGGTGCCCTCCGCGGCGATCTCCTCGGCGGTCTTGCCGAAGGCCAGCGAGGTGGTCTGGGCCAGGAGGTTGGCCGTGAGGATGTCGTGCATGCCCGCGGCGTCCTCGTACGGCTCGGCGAAGCCGATGAAGTCGGCGGGCACGAGCCGGGTGCCCTGGTGCAGGAGCTGGTAGAAGGCGTGCTGGCCGTTGGTGCCCGGCTCGCCCCAGAAGATCTCGCCGGTGTCGGTGGTGACCGGCGTGCCGTCGGCGCGCACGGACTTGCCGTTGGACTCCATCGTGAGCTGCTGCAGGTAGGCGGGGAAGCGGTGCAGCCGCTGGCTGTAGGGCAGCACCGCCCGGGTCTGTGCGCCGAAGAAGTCGTTGTACCAGATGCCGAGCAGCCCCATCAGCACCGGCATGTTCCGCTCGAACGGCGTGGTGCGGAAGTGCTCGTCGATCGCGTGGAAGCCGGCCAGCATCTCGCGGAAGCGCGCGGGCCCGACCGCGATCATCAGCGACAGGCCGATGGCGCCGTCGAAGGAGTAGCGGCCGCCGACCCAGTCCCAGAAGCCGAACATGTTGGCGGTGTCGATGCCGAACCCGGCCACCTTCTCCGCGTTGGTGGAGACGGCCACGAAGTGCTTTCCGACCGCGTCCTCGCCCAGTGCCGAGACCAGCCAGTCGCGCGCCACACGGGCGTTGGTCAGCGTCTCCAGCGTCGTGAACGTCTTCGAGCTGATCACGAACAGCGTCGTGGCCGGGTCCAGGCCGCGCAGGTTGCCGTGGATGTCGGCCGGGTCGATGTTGGAGACGAACCGGGCCGTGATCCCGGCGTCGGCGTAGTCCTTCAGCGCCTCGTAGGCCATCGCCGGGCCCAGGTCGGAGCCGCCGATGCCGATGTTGACCACGGTGGCGATGGGCTCGCCGGTCGCGCCGCGCCACTCCTTCGCGCGTACCCGGTCGGCGAAGGCGCTCATCTTGTCCAGGACGGCGTGCACGTCGGCCACCACGTCCTGGCCGTCGACCACCAGCTCCGCGTGCGCGGGCAGGCGCAGCGCCGTGTGCAGCACCGCCCGGTCCTCGCTCACGTTGATGTGGTCGCCGCGGAACATCGCCTCGATGCGGTCGCTCAGCCCGGCGCGCTCGGCCAGCCGTAGCAGGAGGTCGAAGGTCTCGGCGGTGGCGCGGTGCTTGGAGTAGTCGAGGTAGAGGTCGCCGGCGCGCACGCTCAGCCGCTCCGCCCGGCCCGGGTCGGCCGCGAACAGCTCGCGCAGGGTGGTGCCCGCGATCTCCTCGTGGTGCTTGGCCAGTGCCGTCCACTCCTGGCTCTGGGTGATGTCGCCGCTGTTCATGTGTCCTCCTCGGGCCGTCAAACCGATCACATCGTCCCGTAACGCCGTACCCAGCCTGACCATTTCCGCGCATGGCGCAGAAGACTCTTTGCCGTGCTCAGTGCGACTCCCTGGCCACGGACGAGCCGCTCGAACCGGTGAGGAAGTCCAGGTCGCAGCCCCGGTCGGCCTGCAGGACGTGCTCCACGTAGAGCTTCTCCCAGCCTCTGGCCGGGCGGGCGAAACCGGCCGTGACCGGCTCGCGGGCGGCCAGGGCGGCGTCGGGCACGTCCACCCGCAACGTCCTGCCCGGCACGTCGAGCACGATCGGGTCGCCGGTCCTGACCCTGGCCAGCGGCCCGCCCGCGGCGGCCTCGGGCGCGACGTGCAGGACGACGGTGCCGTAGGCGGTGCCGCTCATCCGCGCGTCGCTGATGCGCACCATGTCGCGCACCCCCTTGGCCAGCAGCTTGGCGGGCAGCGGCAGGTTGCCGACCTCCGGCATGCCCGGGTAGCCCTTGGGGCCGCAGCCGCGCAGCACCAGCACGGAGCTCTCGTCGGCGTCCACGGTGTCCAGGCGCGCGTGCAGGTCCTCGACGCTGTCGAAGACGATCGCCCGGCCGCGGTGGCGCAGCAGTTCCGGCGAGGCGGCGGCGGGCTTGATCACCGCGCCGTCCGGGGCCAGGTTGCCGCGCAGCACGGCGATGCCCGCGTCGGGCAGCAGCGGGTCGGCGCGCGGCCGGATCACGCCCGCGTCCCAGATCGGCGCGTCGCGGAGGTAGCCGGTGAGCGGGCGTCCGGTGACGGTGCGCGCCGCGGGGTCGAGAAGGTCCTCCACCTGATGGAGTACGGCCCGCAGCCCGCCCGCCCTGAACAGGTCGTCCATGAGGTGCCGCCCGGCCGGCTGCAGGTCGGCCAGCAGCGGCACCCCGGCGCCGGTCCGGTCGAAGTCGTCCAGGTCCAGTTCCACGCCGAGCCGCCCGGCGATGGCCAGCAGGTGCACGACCGCGTTGGTGGAGCCGCCGATCGCGGCCAGCGTGACGATCGCGTTGAGGAAGGAGGGGCGGGTCATGACCGCGCTGGGCCGCCGGTCCTCCCGGACCAGCTCGACCGCGAGCGCGCCGCTCGCGTGCGCGCGTTCGAGCAGGCGGCTGTCGGCCGCTGGAGTGCCCGCGGTGCCGGAGATGGTCATGCCGAGCGCCTCGGCCACGCAGGCCATCGTCGAGGCGGTGCCCATGGTGTTGCAGTGCCCGCGGCTGCGGATCATGGAGGACTCGGACTCCAGGAACGACGCGCGGGTCAGCGTGCCGGCCCGCACCTCCTCGCTGAGCCGCCACACGTCGGTGCCGCAGCCCAGCGGCATGCCCTGGAAGTGGCCGGTCAGCATCGGCCCGCCGGGCACGACCAGCGCGGGCAGGTCCACGGAGGCGGCGGCCATGAGCAGCGAGGGGATCGTCTTGTCACAGCCGCCGAGCAGCACGACGCCGTCCACGGGGTTGGCGCGCAGCATCTCCTCGGTGGCCATGGCGGCGAGGTTGCGCCAGAGCATGGCCGTCGGGCGGACGTTGGTCTCGCCGAGCGAGACGACGGGCAGGTTCAGCGGTACGCCTCCGGCCGCCCAGACGCCGGCGGCGACGCTCTTGGCCACCTCGTCGAAGTGGGCGTTGCAGGGGGTGAGGTCGGAGGCGGTGTTGGCGATGGCGATCTGGGGGCGCTCGAAGGCGTCGGCCGGGGTGCCGCGGCGCATCCAGGCGCGATGGATGTAGGAGTTTCTGTCGTCGCCTGCGTACCACTGAGCACTGCGGAGAGGCATCTCGGCAGCTTAGCGTCCTCTTGATCGGGATATATAAGACATATCCCCCCTTAAGGGGAGGTATGTGATGCGCCGGTTCATCCTGTTCGTGGCCTCGCTGGCCGCCGCCGCACCGCTGTCGTTGTTCGCCCTCACGCCCGCGTCCGCCGCCTCGCCGTGCGTGTACGAGGTGGCGCCGCCGTACCCGGCCAATCTGTGGATCAGGTCGGGGCCGGGCACGCAGTACGAGCGCGTGGGCGCGGTGGGCTACGGCGAGACCGTCGAGGGCTCCTGCGGAGGCGGCCGCGCCTGGATGCGCGTGTGGACCGGCGACTCCGAGGGCTGGGCCTACGGCCCGTACCTGGAGCCGGTCGAGTACGACTATTAGAGCGCCTCCAGGATCGTCGCGTTGGCCAGCCCGCCCGCCTCGCACATCGTCTGCAGGGCGTAGCGGGCGCCGCGCTCGCGCATGGCCCCGACCAGGGTGGTCATGATGCGGGCGCCGCTGGCACCGAGGGGATGGCCCAGCGCGATCGCGCCGCCCTTCACGTTGACCTTGGCCGGGTCGGCGCCGGTCTCCTGCTGCCAGGCCAGCACCACGCTCGCGAACGCCTCGTTGACCTCGAACAGGTCGATGTCGTCCAGGCGCAGCCCGGCCCTGCGCAGCACCTTGTCGGTGGCCGGGATGACGCCCGTGAGCATGAGCAGCGGGTCGGAGCCGGTCACGGCGAAGGAGTGCAGCCTGGCCAGCGGGCGCAGGCCCAGGCGGGCGGCGTTCTCGCTCGTGGTGACGAGCAGGGCGGCGGCGCCGTCGTTGATCGGGCTGGAGTTGCCCGCGGTGACCGACCAGTCGATCTGCGGGAAGCGCTCGGCGTAGCCGGGGTCGGCGAAGGCGGGCTTCAGCCCGGCCAGGATCTCGGGCGTGGTGGCGGGCCGTACCGACTCGTCGTGGGCGAGACCGGCGATCGGGGCGAGTTCCCCGGTGAAGTCGGCGGCGGCGGCCTTGGCGTGGGAGGCGGCGGAGAAGGCGTCCATCTGCTCGCGGCCGAGCGACCACTTGGCGGCGATCAGCTCGGCGCTGACGCCCTGGGGCACCAGGCCGCCGGGGAAACGCCCGGCCACGCCGGGCCCGAACGGGTCCTTGCCCGGCGGCACGTTCGACCACATCGGCACCCGGCTCATCGACTCCACGCCGCAGGCCACCACCAGGTCGTAGGCGCCGGCGATGACGCCCTGGGCGGCGAAGTGCACGGCCTGCTGGGACGAGCCGCACTGGCGGTCCACGGTCACCGCGGGAACCGAGTCGGGGAAACCGGCCGACAGCCACGCGTAATGGGTGGTGTTCATGGCCTGCTCGCCGACCTGGTCGACGGTCCCGCCGATCACGTCGTCGACCAGCGCGGGGTCCACTCCCGAACGCTCCACCAGGGTACGCAGCGTGTGGGCGAGCAACTCGACCGGATGGACCCCGGCCAGGGCACCGCCCGGCTTGCCCTTGCCGATGGGGGTGCGCACGGCCTGCACGATGACGGCGTCACGCATGAGCCCTCCTGCTGTTAGTTGGAAAACTGGACCTACTGTAGACCGAGTTCGTCCGGTTTTCCAACGCACTGCCGTACCCTGGGATGATGACGACGGCACGGCCCTGCACGATCGCCGACACCCTCGCGGTGGTCGGCGAGAAGTACTCCCTGCTCATCCTGCGCGAGGTCTTCTTCGGCGTGCGCCGCTTCGACGCGATGGCCCGCAACATCGGCGCGCCCCGCGACATCCTGACCGCGCGGCTCAAGCGCCTGGTCGAGGCCGGGCTGCTGGAGAAGGTCGCCTACAGCGAGCGCCCGCCGCGCTTCGAGTACCGGCCGACGGCGGCCGGGGTGGAGCTGCAGGGCGTGCTGCACCTGCTGCGCCAGTGGGGCGACCGGCACCTGCCCGGCGACCCGCCGGTCGTCTTCTCACACGCCTGCGGACAGGAGCTCGACCCGGTCGTGACCTGCCGCGGCTGCGGGGAGAGCGTGGCGCCGGGCTCGCTGACGGCCGACTTCAGGGTGCCGGGATGGGGCGCGTCCGGCGCGCGCTGACGCCGCCGGAACGGGCTGGAACGGGGTGGAACGCCTCTACGTGAGGGACCAGACCCGGGAGGCAGACCCGTGCACACCATCGCAGCGGCGCTCACCGCCGCCGTCACCGCATTCGCTCCGTCGGCGGTCTTCGCGCCCGCCCAGACCTGGGGCTGGGGGTGGAACCAGTTCGGCCAGCTCGGCCTCGGCGACGCCCGCGTCGCGGTCAACCAGCCCGTCGCCGCCGCCGGCGACTCGCGCTTCAAGCAGGTCGAGCCGGGCTTCACGCACAGCCTGGCCATCGCCGACGACGGCACCGTGTGGGCCTGGGGAGACAACTCCAACGGCCAGCTCGGCACCGGCACCCGCTCACCCAGCCTGACTCCGGCCCAGGTGCCGGGGCTGGCGAACATCGTGGACGTCGCCGCCGGCCAGCGCTTCAGCCTCGCCGTCGACACCGGCGGCCTGGTCTGGGCGTGGGGACTCAACTCCTCCTTCCAGCTCGGCGACGGCACCACCACGGAACGGCTCAGCCCGCGCCGCGTCGCCGCGCCGCAGGACATCGTGGAACTGGAGGCCGGCGCCGCCTTCAGCCTGGCCAGGGGCGCCACCGGCAACGCCTACGGCTGGGGCGCCAACGGCCTGGGCCAGCTCGGCGACGGCACCATCCTGGCGCGCCCCCTGCCGATCCAGATGCCGAACGTCGGCGGCGTCACCGACATCGCGGCCGGCGGCGTCCACGGCATGGCGGCGCTGTCCAACGGCAACGTGATCACGTGGGGCCACAACAACAACGGCCAGATCGGCGACGGCACCCTGGTCAAGCGGACGACCCCGGTCAGCCTCGGCATGACCGGCGTGACCTCGGTCGACGCGGGCGGCGCGCACAGCATGGCCCGCGACAACCTCGGCCGGGTGTGGGCGTGGGGCGCCAACGAGGCCGGCCAGCTCGGTGACGGTACCCAGCAGAAGCGCCTGGTCAGGCAGCAGGTGCCCGGCCTGACCGGGATCGCGCGCATCGCCGCCGGCAGCCAGTCGGGCTATGCCCAGAGCGCGGCGGGAACCACGTTCGCCTGGGGCGCCAACGGCCTGGGCGAGGCGGGCGACGCCACACTCACCACGCGCACGCTGCCGAAGGCGATCGCGCAGCCCGGCTTCACCTCCTTCGCCGCCTCCGCGACCTCGCGCCACGTCCTGGCCCTGCGCGACCTCGGCACGCCCGTGCCCCCGGCCAAGCCCGGCATCGTGATCGCCCTCGACCCCGCCGACGGCAAGCTGCCGCCCGGCGGCTCCATCACCGTGCGGGTGCGGACCGAGCCCGTCGCCGGCTTCACCGGGCCCGTGCACCTGGCGGTGACCGGGCTGCCGCCGCGGGTCGGCGCCACCTTCGACCCGCCGGCCGTGGTGGCGGGCGAGTCCGCCGAGCTCACGCTCACGGCCGATCCCACCGCGACCTCCTCCGAGCGCCCGTTCGGACTGACCGTGCTCGCCCGGACCACCGAGGACCTGGCGCTCGACCTGTTCACGCTGACCGTCATCACTACGCTCACGGCGGATCCGCGCCCGGCGTAACGCCTGTCCCGGCCGTCCGCCCCGCCAGTAGCGTCGAGCGCATCATGATCGAGCTCCTCAAGGACGGCACCTACCTGCGCTACTGGCTGGCGGTGGTCATCTCCTTCCTCGGTGACGCGATGACCCGCGTCACGCTGATCTTCCTGGCCGGCCGGCTGACCGACAGCCCGGTCGTCATCTCGCTGGTCGTGCTGTCACAACTGCTGCCCTCCGGGGTGCTCGGCGCGTTCGTCGGCCCGCTGGCCGACCGGCTGCCCACCCGGACGCTGCTCATCGGCGCCGACCTGGCCCGGGTCCCCGTCGTGCTCGCCATGATCCCCGCGCTCGACTCGATGGGGCTGCTGCTCGCGCTCATCCTGCTCGAAGGCGTGGGCAAGGCGTTCTTCGAGACCGCCAGGATCACCGCCATCCCGAGGGTCGTCGGCGGTCACGACATCGCCTCGGCGGTGGCGTTGTTCCAGAGCACCAACCAGACGGTCAACATGATCGGTCCCGCGCTCGGCGGCCTGCTCGTCGCCCTGGGCAGCGTGCCGGTCGTGCTGGGACTCAACGCCGCGACCTTCGTGGTCTCGGCCGTGCTGCTGGGCAGCCTCGGCGTGCTGCGCGACGGGCCGATCGCGCGGGCCGCGGCGCAGCCGTACTGGCAGGCGCTGCGGGCCGGGGTCAGCGGCGTGCTCGCCATCCCGTCCCTGCGCTTCCTGCTCGCCTTCCTCGTCCCCGTCACGCTCGTGACCGGCCTGTTCACCACCGGCTTCAACGCCCAGCTCCTGACCGTCTTCGACCTCCGAGCCATGGAGTACGGCACCGCCCAGGCCCTGTTCGCCGGCGGCTCGATCGCCGGAGCCCTCCTCGGCCCCGCCCTGATCCGCCGCTACGGCTCGACGCCCCGGATGCTGGTGGCCACCGTCACCCTGTTCGGCCTGGCCCTGCTCACCCCCGCCCTCCTCGGCGGCAGCCCCGGGCTGGCCGTGATCGTCGGCTGGTGCCTGGTCGTCGGCCTCTTCGCCAGCCTCTTCCAGGTGCCGCTGGCCAACACCATGCTCAGCGACCTGCCCGAGGAGCTGCGGGGCAGAGGCGTGGGGCTGCTCAACACCGTCATGGTCAACTTCACGCTGGGCGGGGTGGCGCTGGGCGGGCCCGCCGCGAGCGCGTTCGGGGTGGCCGGGTCGCTGGTCGCCTCCGGGGTCGTGCTGCTGATCGCCTGCGCGGCGTTTCTGCCCGCCGCCCTGCGGGCGCGGCCCGCCGTACCACGGGAGGGGTGAGAGAGCTTGCCCGCCATGACGGAACCCCTCCTCGACCTCGTCCGCCGCACCCCCGAGGCCGCCCGGCTGCTCGCCTGGCCCTTCGGGTTCGACGTCACGCGCACCGAGCATGTCGAAGCGGTACGGCCGGCCTCGGGCGACCCCCTCGAGCGGCCGCGGGCGACCTGACCGCCGCGCTGCGGCTCGTCGTGCGGGTGCCCTACTGGGCCGACTGCCTGGGCCTCGGGGGAGTGGCGGAGATGGAGGCGGCAGTCCCCGGGCTGGAGAGCGAGTACGACCTCGGCGGTGGCCGCTCGGTGGTGTCCTGGATGCTCGCGCCGGCCGTTCCGCCGGTGGGCGAGGTGCTGGCCCGGCTGCTGGAGGCGAGCGGGCGGCCCGGGTAGGTGCTGCTCAACGACGAGGACGGCGCGTACGAGACACTGGGGTGATGATCGACCTGCTGACGGCCGCGCCGGGGCCCGAGTTCCACATTCCCGGCTCCACGCTGCCGGTCCGCCTGGCCCGTCTGCACGGCGCCACGTCCGTGGTCCGCTTCCCCGCCGGGTGGGAACGCCGCGGGCGCGGCCACTATCTGGCGGGGGAGGAGTTCGTCATCCTGGCCGGCGCCCTTCACGTCTCCGGCGTCACCTACCTGCCCGGCCACCACGCCTGGCTGCCCGCCGGCACGCTCCGCCACGACTCCGCCGCCCCGGACGGCGCCGTGGCGCTGGCCCACTTCGCCGGCCCGCCCACGTGGGTGCCGAGCCTGCTGGACGAGGCCGACGGGCCCACGACGCGGACGCCGCTGGAGAGCGTGGTCATCCCGCCGGGCGGGCTGGCACTGTCGCCGCTGTCGTGGCTGCGGGACGCTCCGGTGCCGCTGCCGGGGGACGCGGAGATCGTCACGGTGGGTACGTGGACGTGGCAGCTGTCAGCCTTCATGCCCGAGGGACGGGTGCTGGTCCGCGCCTGAGCCGTGGAGCCCCAGCGCGTGGCGGAGGAGGGCGCGGATCTCGGAGTAGGGGATCGGGTTGTCGTCGAGCAGGACCCCGGCGCAGACACCGTCCGACGCCGCGACCAGGGAGCGGATGAGGATCGGGTCGTCGGTGTACTGGCGGGCCATCTCGGCGACCGTGGCGCGCCAGTGCCCGGCGATGGGGCGCAGCGCCGGGCGGCGGGTCGCCAGCATGGTCAGCTCGCGTTCGGCCAGCGCACGGGCGCGGCCGGGTCCCGCCGCGTCGGAAATGAGCTGGGCCAGGCCGTCCACGCCGTCGCGGCCCTCGTCGATGATGGCGCGCAGTTGGCGGGCGTACTCGCCGGAGGCCGCGGTCAGCGCCGCGACCAGCAGGTCGTCGAGCGTGGCGAAATAGTAGAGCGCCAGGCTCGGCGGCGCGCCCGCCTCGGCCGCGACCGAGCGATGCGTCACCCCGGCGACGCCCTCCCGCTCGATCACCCTGAGCGTGGCCTCGATGATCTCCCGCCGGCGTCGTTCTCCTCTGGCCTTACGCCCGTCCGTGCCGGCCACGGCCTCGTTCAATGCCGTCCTCCCCTGCTAATTGAACGTGCGTACAACAAATTACCGTAGGCTGGTCCCCATGGAAAACGTGATCATTGAACCGCAGACCGGCCGGGCGCTTGAGGTGGCGCGCGGCAGCCTGATCGAGGTCGTCGACCTGGAAGGCCGTCAGGTCGGTGACATGTGGGCCATCGACAGCGCCGCTCCGGAGCGCTGGCTGTCCACGGCGCACACCCGCGACCGGCTGGAGCGCCTGTTCCCGACAACCGGCGAGGCGTTCAGGGATCAGGCCGGCGAGCCCATGCTCGAACTGGTCGCCGACACCTCGCCCGGCCCGCACGACATGCTCTACCCGCCGTGCAACGCCCCGTTGTACGAGGCCGAGGGCCTGTTCGGGCACCCCAACTGCCACGACAACTTCCTGGGCGCGGTGTCGGCGGCCGGCCTGTCGCTGCCGGTCGTGCCCGATCCGGTCAACCTCTTCCAGAACTCCCCGCCACGGCCCGACGGCACCCTGCCCGTCGGCACGGCGGCCTCGAAGGCGGGGGACGGCATCACCTTCCGCGCGCTGCGGGACCTGTGGTTCGTCCTCACCTCGTGCTCGGTGGACAACTGGCCGACCAACGGCTACGCCTGCACGCCGCTGGCCGTACGGGTCACTCGCTGACCGGCGGGCCGATCGGCTCGGTGTAGCAGAAGAAGATGACCGGACGGCGCTCGGCCGGGTCGTCCCCGGCGTTCTCGCCGAGCGTCTGGTAGCGCATCACCAGGTCGTCGAGCTCCTCGTCGAAGCGGCTCAGCTCTTGTGCGGTCAGCCGCATCGGGCCCTTGCGGGCGAGGGTCGAGGCGTCCTGCCACTCGGGGGGCCAGGTGTGCATGCCGTTCACCCAGTCCCGCATCCGCTCGGCCGTGGCGTCGATCAGCTGGAGCATCGTGGCCCGCGAGGCGACGCGGCCGACCGGGTCGCCGACGAACTCCGAGGGCGTCATCGACACGCTCTCGGTCGGCACCAGCCGCCACCAGCGCTCGCGCCGATCGCGGGCCAGCTCGGGAACCTCCGTCACCAGCCCGTGCAGCGCGAGCTGGCGCATGTGGTAGCTGACCACGCCCACGGGCTGCGCCAGCCGCTCGGCGAGCATGCCCACCGTGGCCGGGCCGGCCTCGTGCACCAGCAGGAGCAGCCGCATCCGCACGGGGTGGCTGAGCGCCTTGAGCGTGCCGGCGTCCTTGGGGCCTAGGTGGCGGCGAGCCTGTTCCATGCCGTCACCCTACTGGAAAGGTTGTACAAGGATTCTTGTACAACTATTGTCGTCGATCGTGCAGCCGTTGAGAAAGAACCTCCGCTTCCAGCTGTTCTGGCTGGGCTCGGCCGCCTCGGGACTGGGCTCGACCCTCACCCTGCTGGCCTATCCGCTGCTGGTCCTGGCGCTGACCGGCTCACCGGGCCAGGCCGGGCTGATCAGCGCGGTCAGCCTGGCGAGCGGGATGCTCTTCGCGCTGCCCGCCGGCGTGCTGGTGGACCGCTGGGACCGCCGCCGCGTCCTGCTGGGCGCCGACCTCGTCCGCGCCGCCACGATGGCGAGCGTCGCGCTGGCCGCCGTGAGCGACAGCCTGGTCCTGCCGCACCTGGTGGTAGTGGCCATCGTGAACGGCGCCGCCGGCGCCATCTTCGAACCCGCCCACGCCGCCTCCCTGCGCACACTGGTGCACGAAGAGCAGCTGCCCAGTGCCTACGCCCAGGAACAGACCCGCCAGCACGCCGCCGAACTGGCCGGGCCACCCCTCGGCGGCCTCCTGTTCGCCATCGGGCGGGCCTTACCGTTCGTCGTCGACGCGCTCACCTACCTGGTCTCCTTCGTCTGCGTGGCACTCGTGCGCGTACCCCGCCGGCCGGAGGAGCCGGCCCCGCGCCAGAGCATGTACCAGGGGATCGCCGAAGCCGTCCGCTGGATGTGGGGCCGCCGCCTGCTGCGCGCCGTCTGCGGTCTCGTCCTGGCGGTCAACCTGGCGTTCAACGCGACCACGATCCCGCTGATCGTCCTGGTCGGCGCCCCGGAACAGGTCGGCCTCGTCATGGCCGCCCTGGGCGTCGGCGGCCTGATCGGCGCCGCGATCTCCGGCCGGCTCATCAGGCTGCTGCCCATCGGCGCGCTCATGCTGGCCGGGTGCTGGTTCCTCACGATCGCGCTGCCGTTGATGGTGCTGCCGCTCGGCTGGTACTGGCCCGCGAGCGTCCTGTTCGTCACCGGCCTGGTCGCGCCCGCCCTGAACATCGCGCTGGTGGTCGAGGTGGCCAGGTCCGTCCCCGACCACATGCAGGGCCGCGTCCAGTCGCTGCTCAACGTCGCCACCATGGGCATCACGCCGCTGGCCCCGCTGGTCGGGGGAGTCCTCACCCAGTACGGCGGGCCGGTCGTCGCCATCCTCGTGATCTGCGGCTACCTGGCCGTCTGCTGCGCCATCGCCACCCTTTCCCCAACCCTCCGCCGCACCCCGGCCATGGCCGAGTAACCACCCCACGCCGCCACGACCTTGCCGTCGGCTCCTGGACCGCGACCTCCAACCCGCACCGAAAACCACCGGCCCCACCCCGTCCGCCGCCGTCGCGTCAGATCCCTGCCCATATGTCCTGCCCCGTTGCCCTGCCCACGTGCCCCGGGTAACACGGGGCGCTCCATCACTCATGCACGCATTCCGGGGGAGCGGCCCTCCCCATGCGCGTCGGCAGCGGTGCGGTCCGCGCCACCTCGGCGACCGCTCGCGCTGAACTCGGCCGCCGGCATGGAGCGGGGTGGCCCGTGGTGGTGATCCCCGGGACACGGTGCATGGGGGTCACCATGCCCCGGGGGAGCTGGGCGGGAGCCGTACCGGCTAGGAGATCGTGACGCCGAGCAGATGTCCGAGGCCGAACGTGACCGACGCGGCCACGACGCCCAGGGCGAGCTGGCGCAGGCCGCCCAGCCACCACGGACGAGCCGTCATCCGCGCCACCACCGCCCCGAACCCGAACAACCCCAGCAAGCTCAGCACCACCGCCACCACCATTCCGGAAGCCCCGAACAGGAACGGCGCCAACGGCACCAGCGCCCCCACCGCGAACGCGCCGAACGACGAGGCCGCGGCCAGGTACGGCGAGGGAAGGTCGTCAGGATCCACGCCGAGTTCCTCACGAACATGGACGCGCAGGGCCTGCTCCGGGTTGACCGACAGCCCGGCGGCCACCTTGGCGGCCAGATCGGGTTCGAGCCCGCGGGCACGGTAGAGGGCGGCGAGCTCGGCCTGCTCGCCTTCCGGGTCGCGGGCCAGCTCACGGCGCTCCACGGCGATCTCGGCACGCATCAGCTCGGTCTGGGACTTCACCGACGTGTACTCGCCCGCCGCCATCGAGCACGCCCCCGCGACCAGACCCGCGAACCCGGCCAGCACCGCCCCACGCTCGGCCCCCGCCGCACCGACCACCCCGGCGATCAACGCGAAGTTGGACACCAGCCCGTCCATCGCCCCGAACACCGCCGGTCGCAACCACCCGCCGGTGACATCGCGGTGATGGCGATGTCTCTCAGGTGAGTACGGCGCGGCCAGCTCGACAGTCATGACTTCCTCCACATGATGACACCTTGTCGCCAAATCTAGGCATATTTCAGGAAGATCCGCAACGAAGGGGAGGCTAGCCTGACCTGCGGGAAGACCCGATGGTGACACCATGACGCGAACATCTTCCCGAAAACCGGCGAAGGTTCGGAGGCGAACGCGGCGCATGGCAAGGGGAGGACCGCGAGCCCGCGAGGCCGGGTGCGATCCGCAGGGGGCGCGGTGCGAAGGGAGGCAGTCGCGGAGCTGCCTGGCCCGAAAGCGAGCTTGCCCCCATCGCGCGGACGCGGATGAGGGCAAGGGCGTGTCGAAGGGCGGGCCCGGGGGTGTGGGGGGTGGTCAGACCGGGGTGGGGAGGGCGTGGGGGTGGGGGTCGGGGGTGGGGATGAGGCGGCGGCAGTCCGCTATGGCCGACTCCAGCAACGTCCGCAGCACCTGGTCGGGATGGGGGATGCACGCCTGCACGATCCCCACCACCGACAACTGCACCGCGTTCGGCGCCGCGTACCGGCGGAAGCCCTTCTCGGTGATCCGCGCCGCCCGGCTGAACCTGCGTGCCTCGCGCGCCGTCTGCGGGACCTGGTCCATGGCCCGCCGGCTCACGGCCGACAACTGCCCGGCCGGTCGCCCGTCGAGCCGGGCGAGGATCTCCTCGGCGGCCAGTACGGAGACGGCCAGCGCGAGCTGGCGTTCCGCGGCGGCCACGGGCAGGGCGGTGGTCGCGCAGCGCAGGGCGATCGTGGCGTCGACCCGCAGGTCGTCGCTGGACAGCCCGATGATGGACGGGACGAGTTCGGCCAGGCCGTTGCGGTTCTCGTCGCCGGTGTTGTCGTTGACGAGCCGGGCGAGCGCGGCCAGCAGCGGGTGCGTGCAGGCCGGATGGTCGCTCCAGCGCTCTCCTGCCAGGTAGGAAGCCAGCTCCATGAAGCACGCGCCGCGTTTCGGATTGCGGTGCCTGCCTCGCGACAGAACCGGCATGTGGTCGAGGTGGTTGTCCACGGATGCTCCACTACTCCACGTTCGCCTGTCTTTCCAGTCTGCGCTCCTGTCGCGCGAGAAGCCAGTGGTGGGAGGTCTTGGGAACGGAGTCAACTCGCTTGACAGTGATGGTGGGGAGTGATCCCATCAATACGAGTTAGGAAGTTTTCCTAACTATCACCCCCCATCAAGGAGGATCCATGCGCGTGTTAGCCGGCGCGCTTGTGGCGGCGTTACTGATGAGCGTGGTGACGGCCGTGCCGGCCTCGGCCGCGCCGACCCGCCACGAAGCGGAGAACGCCACCATCTCTCAGGGCCTCGTGGAATCCAACCACGCGGGTTACTCCGGTGCCGGGTTCGTCAACGGCGACAACGTGGCCGGAAGCTACACCGAGTTCACCGTCAACGCCGCGGCGGCGGGCCAGGCCGAGATCGCCATCCGCTACGCCAACGGCACCGCCGTCAACCGGGCCGCCGACATCGCCGTGAACGGCACCGTGGTCTCCGCGGCCCGCGCGTTCAACGGCACCGGCGCGTGGTCCACGTGGGCGACCTCCACGCTCACCGCACCCGTGACCGCGGGCGCCAACAAGATCCGGATCACCTCCACCACGGCCAACGGCAACCCCAACCTGGACTACGTCGACGTCGAGGTGGCCGCGCCCAGCTCCGACCTGCAGGCCGAGGACGCCACGATCGTCCAGGGCGTGGTGGAGTCGAACCACGCCGGGTTCACCGGCACGGGCTTCGTCAACTACGACAACGTCGTCGGCTCCTACGTGGAGTTCACGGTCAACGCGCCCACCGCGGGCAACTACGAGGTGAAGTTCCGCTTCGCCAACGGCACCACCGCCGACCGGGCCATGGCCATCACCGCCAACGGCGGCGCCGCCCAGAACGTGAGCTTCCCCGGTACCGGGGCCTGGACCACGTGGGTGGAGAAGTCCGTGACCGCCTCGCTGATCGCGGGCGCCAACAAGATCAGGGCCACCGCCACCACCGCGAACGGCGGGCCGAACCTCGACCGGATCAGCACCACCGTGCCGCCCGACCCGGAGCCGCCGACCGCGCCGGGCAACTTCCGCCTCGTCGGCGAGGTCCGGCCGAACGCCGTGGACCTGGCCTGGGACGCCTCCACCGACAACGTGGGCGTCTCCAGCTACGTCATCTACAACGGCGGCAACGTGATCAAGACCGTGGGCGGCAACCAGACCACGGCCACGGTCACCGGCCTGACGCCGAACACCGGCTACGTGCTGAGCGTGCTGGCCTACGACGCGGCCGGGAACGGCTCGCCCGCCAGCGACAACGTCCCCTTCACCACCCCGCCGAGCGACGACCACCAGGCGCCGACGGTGCCGGGCAACCTGCGCGCCACCAACGTGGCCGCCACCAGCATCACGCTGGCCTGGAACGCCTCCACCGACAACGTCGAGGTCACCGGCTACAACGTCTACCGCGACGGGACGAAGTTCGCGACCGTGCCCGACCTGACCGCCACCGCGGACGGGCTCACGCAGAACACGCAGTACTCCTTCCAGGTCGAGGCCTTCGACGCCAACGGCAACATCTCGGCCAAGAGCCCCGCGCTGAACGTCAGGACCTCGACGCAGGCGACCGGCGGCGACCCGGTCTTCGACCGTGACGTCACCCAGCTCGACCTGCCGTGGGGCATCGCGTTCCTGCCGGATGGCAGCGCGCTGGTCGCCGAGCGCGACCGGTTCGAGATCGTCCGGGTCACGGCCGCCGGCCAGAAGACCGTGGTCGGCAAGATCACCGAGGCGGTCGGCACCGTCGGCGAGGGCGGCCTGCTCGGGCTCGCGCTGTCGCCGAACTTCGCCACCGACCACTACGTCTACGCCTACCACACCGCCTCGGGCGACAACCGGGTCGTCCGCTTTAAGTACGAGAACAACGCCATCGGCGCCCGCGAGCCGGTCGTGACCGGCATCAGCAAGGCCAAGTTCCACAACGGCGGCCGGATCAAGTTCGGCCCGGACGGGATGCTCTACATCACCACCGGCGACGCCCAGACGAGCAGCAGGGCGCAGGACCTCAACTCGCTCAACGGCAAGATCCTCAGGGTCACGCCGACCGGCGCCGGCGCTCCCGGCAACCCGTTCCCGAACGCCCCGCGCGTCTACAGCCTCGGCCACCGTAACCCGCAGGGCATCGCCTGGGACTCCCAGGGCAGGCTGTGGGAGTCGGAGTTCGGCGACGGCACCTGGGACGAGCTCAACATCATCCAGGCGGGCAAGAACTACGGCTGGCCGACCTGCGAGGGCACCTGTAGCGACAGCCGGTACGTCAACCCGGTCAGGACGTGGAGCGTCTCCAGCGCCTCCCCGAGCGGCCTGGAGATCGTGGGCGACTGGATCTACATGGCGGCCGTACGCGGCTCGCGCCTGTGGGTCATGAAGATCACCGGCAACACGACCGACACCCCCCGCGCCTTCTTCAACGGCAACTGGGGCCGGCTGCGCACCGTGGTCAAGACCCCCGACGGCGGCCTCTGGCTGACCTCGACCAACAACGACAAGAACGGGGGCACCCCCAGCACCATCGACAACGACATCGTCAGGCTGAAGTTCGCCGGCCCGCCGTTCGCGCTGACCAGCACGGCCTTCGCGAACAACGGCAACATCCCGGCGCGGTTCACCTGCGCGCAGGACGGGGTGTCGGGCAACGACATCTCGCCGCAGCTGGCCTGGTCCAGCCCGCCGGCCGGTACGCAGAGCTACGCGATCACCTTCATCGACACGGCCAACGGCGGCAAGCACTGGGCGATCTGGGACATCCCCGCCGCCAAGTCGTCGCTGCCGGAGGGGCTCGGGCTCGGGTTCGAGGTGCCGAACCAGGCTCCGGCCAAGCAGAAGGCGATGAGCAGCGGCAACAAGTCGCTGCAGTACTTCGGGCCCTGCCCCGGTGGCTCGACCCACAAGTACGAGTTCACGCTCTACGCGCTGGACACCGCGACGTTGCCGGGCGTGACCTCCGGCTCGTCGGTGGCGGCGGTGGAGAGCGCGATCCTGGCCCGCGACCTGGCTTCGACCAAGCTGGCGGGCAACTCGAACGCGTCCACCCGCTGACCTGAGTGACGGGAGGGGCCGGAGGCACTCGCCTCCGGCCCCTCGAAACATCGGAGGAGTGGGAAGCGATCTCTCATAAGAGATCCCATCTTTCGCGGGAAAGGGCCCCCATGCACAGAACCACGCTGGCCATGATCTTAGTGGCCGGCCTGCTCGTCTGGCCCGGCCAGACGGCATCCGCGGCCTCGGTCGTCTACGAGGCCGAGAGCGCGGCCATCGGCAACGGCGTGGTGGAGAGCAACCACGCGGGTTTCTCCGGCACCGGCTTCGTCAACAGCGCCAACGCGGCGGGCGCGTACGTGGAGTTCACCGTGACCGGCGCCGGTGACACCAACCTGGCCTTCAGGTACGCCAACGGAACGGCCACCGACCGTCCGGCCACGCTCACGATCAACGGATCAGCCATCGAGACCCTGCGGTTCGCGGGCACCGGCGCGTGGACGACGTGGAACAACGAGACCGTCGCCGCCGGCCTCGCCCAGGGCGCCAACAGCGTCCGCCTCACCGCCACCACCGCGGCGGGCCTGCCCAACGTCGACGCCCTGACCGAGGGCGCGCAGGACGGGGGCGGCACCGGTCCCATCGCCGACCCGATCCCGCAGAACCCCATCCAGTCCAGCCTCGGCCTGGTCCTCACCGAGTACGCCCAGTTCCCCAAGACCGACCCCGTACCCTCGCCCACCGACTCCCGCCTGCGCCGCCACGCCCGGATCAACCACCTGGGCCAGCTCGCCGACGGCCGCAGGTACGTCCCCGATCTCAACGGCAGGCTCTACACCCTGCCCGCGGGCGGCGGCGCACCCAGCGTCTACCTCGACCTCCGGGCCGCGGTGGGCGGCAACTTCTTCTCCGGCCGCGGCCTCGGCAGCGGGTTCGGCTTCGTCGCCTTCCATCCGGACTTCGCGGCCAACGGCCGCTTCTACACCGCGCACAGCGAGGCGTTCCAGGCGTTGAACACCCAGCGCGCCGACTGGACGCAGTCCGGAGCGGTCGTGCAGGGCGTGGTCACGGAGTGGACCGCGAGCGACCCGGCGGCGCCCGTCTTCAGCGGCACCCGCAGGCAACTGCTCCGCCTCGGCTTCGGCACCTACATCCACGGGATCCAGCAGATCGACTTCAACCCCAACGCCGCGCCGGGCAGCCCCGACCGCGGCCTGCTCTACGTGGCCGCCGGCGACGGCGGCAGGGGCACGAGCGGCACCGTCCCGCAGGCCCGCAACCAGCCGTTCGGCAAGATCCTGCGCATCGACCCGCGCGGGAGCGACAGCGCCAACGGCCGGTACGGCATCCCGCCCGGCAACCCGTTCACCGGCCAGCAGGGCACGCTCGGCGAGATCTACGCCCTGGGCATGCGCGACCCGCACCGCTTCAGCTGGGACCGCGGCGGCAGCGGCCGGATGTTCCTCGGCCACATCGGCGAGCACGACATCGAGGCCGTCTACGACGTGCGGGCCGGCGACAACTTCGGCTGGAGCGAGCGTGAGGGCGCCTTCCGCTTCGACCGGAACGAACCCTGCTACCTCTACCCGCTGCCCGCCGACGACAGCCGGTTCGGCTACACCTACCCGGTCGCCGCCTACGACCACAACGGCCCGCCCGGCTGCACCGGCGACCTCGGCCGCGCCATCGCCGGCGGTTTCGTCTACCGCGCCGCCGCGCTGCCCGCCCTGCAGGGCAAGTACCTGTTCGGCGACCTCGTGCAGGGCTGGATCTTCGCGACCAACGAGACCGAGATGACCCGCGGCGGCACCGACCTCGCGCCGCTGCACCAGCTCAAGATCTACAACGCCGCGGGCAGCCAGGTCACCATGCAGACGCTCGCCGGCAACTCCCGCGTGGACCTGCGCTTCGGCATGGACCGCGCGGGAGACCTGTTCGTGCTGTCCAAGGCCAACGGCAAGGTCTGGAAGGTGACCGGCACCCGCTGATCACCAGACCAGATGGAGCGCCTCCGGGGCGCGGTGGATCAACGTCGGCGCCATCGTGACCTCGGGGCTCTCCAGCCGGATCCCGGGCAGCCTGCGGATCAGCTCCTCCAGCGTGATCCGCAGCTGCTCGCGGGCAAGCTGCGAGCCGGGGCAGCCGTGCACGCCGTGGCCGAAGCCGAGGTGGCGGGCGGGCGGCCGGGTGATGTCGAACCCTCCGGCGCCGTCGCGGCCCGCGGAGCCGTAGGAGACGAAGACCGCGTCTCCGGCCTTCAGCTCGGTTCCGGCGAAGGTGAGCGGGCGGGTGACCGTACGACGGAAGCCCTGCACGGGCGCCTCGAAGCGGGCGGTCTCCTCGATCGCGGCCGGGATGAGCTCCGGGCGCGCGCACAACGTCTCCCACTGCGCGCGGTCACGCAGCAGATGGTGTACGGCGGAGCCGATCAGCGCGGTCGTGGTCAGGTGCCCGGCCAGCAGGAGGTTCTGCAGGTTGGAGACGATCTCGTTGCGTTCCTCGGTGGTCAGCAGGGCGGTGCCGGGGGCCAGCGCCCGCACCATCTCGGTCGTCAGGTCGTCGCGCGGTTCCTTCCTGCGGGCACGGGCGTAGTCGTCGAGCAGGTGCTGGAGCCGGACGATGTCGCGGGCCGCCGCGGCCTGCTCGTCGTCGGTCATGGGCTGGAACAGCAGGTCCTCGGCCCGGTTCCCGGCTTCGACGGCCGGCCGTACGTCGGCGGGGTCGAGGCCCATGAGGTGGCCGATGACGTCGGCGGCGAGCGGCCGCGCGTACGCCGACATCCACTCCACGCGGCCGTCGGCGGCGAAGGCGTCGACGAGCTCGGCGGCGCGGCGGGCGATGAACGGCACGGCGGTGGCGACCCGCGCGGGCGACAGGCCGCGCACCAGCGGCTTGCGCAGGCGGCGGTGTTCCTCGCCGTCCCTGCTCAGCACCGCGGGCCGCCCGCCGAAGCCCTTGACCAGCTCGCTCAGCGCGGCGCGGCGCGGCAGGTGGTCGGGCCGGAGCGCGCCCTCGGAGGAGAAGTCCTCGGGGCGGCCGAGCACCTCGCGCACGTCCTCGTACCGGGAGACGAGCCATGCCTGCAGTTCCGGGACGAAGGTGAGGCCCGGTTCGCGCCGGGCGGCTTCGTAGGTGGGGAACGGGTCGCGGTACAAGGCCTGGAGATCCACAGGGCCCATCTTCGCCCAGACCTACCCATCTCGGACGATGAAATTTTCTTTTAGTTCACCCCTGGGTCTTGAAAGTTATATCCGCGAGCGATTGAGTTCGGGGCGTGATCACCCTCAAAGTCGTGGCCGCCGCGGCCTTGGTGTTAACAGCGGCGGTGGACCCCCAAGCCCCCATCGAGGACGCGCCCCCCGCGTCGTCCTACCCGCCCGCCTCCACCCTCCTCGCGGCCCCCGCCCCGAAGCACCTGCAGACGGCCAAGAAGAGCCGGCCGGTGGCGCCCGGCATCACCTTCACCGCCTTCGACCGCTACGACGCGGCGGGCTGGCTGCGCGCCGACGCGCTGTCGGCGGACCTGTCCGGCGGCGTCAAGGCCGGCTACCTGAACTCGGGCGAGGTCTCCAAGACCGAGCCGCTGTCCGGCCCCGCCAAGCGCGCCCGCGCGGTCGCGGCGGTCAACGGCGACTTCTTCGACATCAACCGCTCGGGCGCCGCGCTCGGCATCGGCGTCCAGAAGGGCACGCTCGTCCAGTCGCCCACCAGCGGCTGGAACAACGCGGTCGCCCTCACCGGCGAGGGCGTCGGCCGCGTGCTCAAGATGTACTTCGAGGGCAGCGCCACCCCGCAGGGCGCGAGCTCCGGCTCCCCGATCGCCCTCACCCAGTTCAACCAGCTCATCCAGAACGACGGCGTGGGCCTGTTCACCCCGCTGTGGGGCAGCCACACCCGGGCCCGCGCGGTCGAGGGCGCGGCCAAGGTCACCGAGGTCGTCCTCACCGCCGGCGCCGTCACCGAGGTCCGCACCACCGCGGGCAGCGGCCCGATCCCGGCCGGCACCACGATCCTGCTCGGCAGGGACGCCGGGGCCGTCGCCCTCGCCGCGCTCAAGCCCGGTGACAAGATCGACGTCAGGTACACGCCCAAGCCCTCCGACGGCGGCCAGGTCGAGACCGCCATCGGCGGCAACTACGTCCTGGTCAAGGACGGGGCCGTCCAGCACTCCACCGACCAGGCGGCGCACCCGCGCACCGCGGTCGGCTTCTCCGCCGACGGCAGGAAGATGTACCTGCTCACCGTCGACGGCCGCCAGGCCGACAGCCGCGGCGTCACGCTGAACGAGCTGGCCGCCATGATGATCGAGCTCGGCGCCCACAACGCGCTCAACCTCGACGGCGGCGGCTCCTCCACGATGCTCGCCCGCGAGCCCGGCGCCGCCGAGCCCCAGGTCGAGAACAGCCCCTCCGACGGCGGCGAGCGCCCCGTCCCCAACGGCCTGGCTCTCTACGCCCCGGAGGGCAGCGGCAAGCTCAAGGGCTTCTGGCTGGAGACCGCGAGCGACCCCGCCAAGGCGCCCGGCGTCGGCCCCGTCGCCGGTGGCCGCCCCGACCGCGTCTTCCCCGGGCTCTCGCGGCGGCTGAGCGCCGCCGGTTTCGACGAGACGTACGGCCCCGCCGCCGGCACCCCGAGCTGGCGCTCCAAGCCGGTCGTGCACGGAGTCGTCGACCACAAGGGCGTCTTCCGCGCCCTCGTCCCCGGCCAGACCACCGTCACCGCCGCCCGCGGCGAGGCCAAGGGCACGCTGGAGCTGACCGTGCTCCAGCCGCTGGCCCGCCTCGGCGCCACCACCGACCGGGTCGGCCTGGCCACGGCGCAGGCCACCGGCACGTTCGGCCTGGTCGGCTACGACCGCAACGGCAACTCAGCGCCCATCGAGCCGGGCGACCTGTCGCTCGACTACGACCGCGCGCTGTTCGAGGTCACGCCCAGCCCCAACGGCTTCTTCACCGTGAAGGCCAAGCAGGACAAGGGCGCCGGGCTCATCACCGCCAAGGTCGGCCGCGTCACCACCGCCGTGCCCGTGACCGTGGGCACCGAGGAGCAGAGCGTCGCCACCTTCGACGACGCCGGCTCCTGGGCCTTCGCCGCCGCGCGGGCCACCGGCTCGCTGTCGGCCGCGCCCGGCCAGAGCGGCGGCGGGCTCAAGCTGGCCTACGACTTCACCCAGTCGACGGCCACCCGGGCGGCGTACGCCAGCCCGCCGCAGCAGATCGTGGTGCCCGGCCAGCCGCAGGCGTTCGGGCTCTGGATCAACTCCACCGGCAAGGGGGAGTGGCCCTCGCTGGAGTTCTACGACGCCCAGGGGCAGTCGCAGATCCTTCGCGGGCCGTTCCTGACCTGGACCGGGTGGAAGTACGTGGAGTTCCAGGTGCCGCCCGGGGTGTCCTACCCGCTCAAGCTGCGCCGGTTCTACGTGGCCGAGACGAAGGCGGACGCCTCGTACACCAACGAGATCCTCATCGACGGGCTCGTGGCCAAGGTGCCGCCGCCGGTGCAGGCGCCGCCGGCGGAGAAGATCGCCGACCCGGTGGTGAAGGCGTCGGTCGAGGCGATGCCGTGGCGGTTCGCGGTCATGTCGGACGCCCAGTTCGTGGCGCGCGACCCGGACAGCGACATCGTGCGCAACGCCCGCCGTACGCTGCGGGAGATCAAGGCGGCGAAGCCGGACTTCCTGCTGATCAACGGCGACCTCGTGGACGAGGCGTCGCCGGCGGACTTCGCGCTGGCCAAGAAGATCCTCGATGAGGAGCTGGGCGGTGAGCTGAAATATCAGTACATCCCCGGCAACCATGAGGTGATGGGCGGCAAAATCGACAACTTCCGGGCGGTCTTCGGCGACACCTACCGCAGCTTCGACCACAAGGGCACCCGGTTCGTCACCCTCGACACCTCGCGGCTGAACGTGCGCGGCGGCGGGTTCGACCAGGTCGCCCTCCTGCGCGAACGGCTCGACGCCGCCGCGAAGGACCCGGCGATCGGGTCGGTGGCGGTGCTGTTCCACGTGCCGCCGCGCGACCCCACGCCGGGCAAGGGCAGCCAGCTCGGCGACCGCAAGGAAGCGGCGCTGGTGGAGCAGTGGCTGGCCGACTTCCAGCGGGAGACCGGCAAGGGCGCCGCCTACATCGGGGCCCACGTCGGGACCTTCCACGCCTCCCGGGTGGACGCGGTGCCGTACTTCATCAACGGGAACTCCGGCAAGAACCCGGCCACCGCGCCCGGCGACGGCGGCTTCACCGGCTGGTCGCTGTGGGGCGTCGACCCCGTCACCCCGCGCGAGGCCGAGCACGTGCGGCGCAACTGGTTCGTGGACGCGCCCGCGTGGATCGGCACCCAGGTACGCCCGCACGTGGACGAGCTCACGCTGACCGCGCCCGCCACCGTGGCCGTGGGCCGTCCGGCGGCGGTCACCGCCGCCGTCAAGCAGGGGGCGCGCCAGGTGCCCGTGGCCTACCCGGTCTCGGCGTCGTGGAGCGGCTCGCCCGCGCTGCACATCGGCGCCCGCTCCGGCGTCCGGCCGTGGCACAAGGCCGTGCTCGACCCCGAGACCGGCACCCTGACCGCGCTGCGGGAAGGCTCGATCGTGGTGGCGGTGACGGTCAACGGCGTCAAGCGCGAGGCCACGATCGCCCTGACCGCCAGAGCCGCCGCCTGACCCCTCACCCCTGACCTCTCACCCCGATCTTGACGGCGTCAAGAACGCCCGGTGGCCGCAGCCGCCGGGCGTTCTCCGCTGTTTCGTGACAGTGCGTATCAAGCGATCATCAATCGCGATTCGCTAGGTTAACCGGCCATGACCCGACTGAGTCCGCGTCTGGGACCGCTCACCCCCCGCCAGCACTGGCGCAGAGCCCGGCTCCAGGCCTACTCGTGGCTGCTGACCGGCGCCTACCGGCTCGGCGCCATGCACCCGGCGGTGTGGAAGTTCGTGGCCCGCTCCTACCACCCCGCGCTCGACCGGCTGGCCGCCCGGCACGCCCGCGTGGCCTGCCAGTTCGCCGCCGTGGACGTGCCCGCCTACCGCGACTTCCTGCGCGAACGCGGTGCCGGGCAGGCCAGGCGCCTGGCCGACTTCCCCGAGACCACCAAGCAGAACTACGCCGGCGCCTACGACGAGCGCAGCCGCTGCCAGGAGGGCCGCCTGCACCGGCCGGGCGTGATCGTGGACGAGTCATCGGGTTCGAGCGGCAAGCCGTACAACTGGGTGCGCGGCCCGCGTGAGCTGAAGGGCATCTACCGCAACGCCGCCGGCTACATCGAGCTGGTCTTTCCCGGCCGCCGCCTGTTCGTGATCAACGCGTACTCGATGGGCGCCTGGGCCACCGGCACCACCACGGGCACCGCCATGGCCCGCATCGCCATGGTCAAGAACACCGGCCCCGACCTGGAGAAGATCGCCGACACCCTCGAACACTTCGGCCCCGGCTACGACTACGTGGTGGCCGCGTACCCGCCGTTCCTGAAACATCTGCGCGACCGCCTGGACACGAGCGGCTTCCCCTGGACGGACTACCGCATCCGCGGCATGGTCGGCGGCGAGGGCATGACCGAGGCGCTGCGCGACTACCTGGAGGAGCGCTTCGAGGAGGTCCGCTCGGGTTACGGCGCCAGCGACCTCACCATCGGGATGGGCGCGGAGACCGGCTTCACGGTACGGCTCCGCAAACGCCTGGCCACCGACCGCCACCTGCGCGAGACCCTGCTGGGCCCGGACGAGCAACGCCTCCCCATGATCTTCCACTACAACCCGCTGGAGACGTTCCTGGAGGTCAACGACTCCGGCGAACTCCTGTGCACGATCAACACCAAGAGCTGCCTGCAGCCCAAACTCCGCTACAACGTGGGCGACGAGGCCCTGCTGAGAACGCTCCCCGAGGTGAAGCGCGCCCTGGGCGCCGACTACGCGGGCATGTGGACCGACGAGCGCATGAACCTGCCGCTGCTGTTCCTGTTCGGCCGCAAGGACTCGACCATCTCCTACATGGGCGCCAACCTGTACCCGCAGGACGTCGAATACGGCCTCTACCAAGGCAACCCCTACGCCGCCTCGATCGCCCGCTTCTGCCTGTCACTGGAAGAACTTCCCGGCCTGGAATACCGCCCCGTCATCAACATCGAACTCCGCGAGGGCGCCACCACCGACCGCGAGGCGCTGACCGACATCTGCCGCAAGGGCGTCGTCGCCCACCTGAGCCACGTCTCCCGCGACTTCGCCGAATCCCTCAAGGAGGACCCGACGGCGGCCGACCTCCGCGTCAAACTCTTCGACCAAGGCGAGGGCCCCTTCGCCACCTTCACCAAGATGAAGAACGTCTACCTCGTCTGAGCTTCACCTTCAGGGGGGGCGGCCGCCGCAGGCACACCGATGGGTGGTACGCGCCTCTACCGAAGCATCGATCAGGAATCGAGAAGCGTCGGCCGATCGCCTCGCAATAACGTGACCTGGGTAGTCACGGAACGAAATCAGCGAGGAGTCGATGCGATATGGCGAAGACACGGAGGATCGTCTACTGGGTTTCCACCATTGGGCTCGCATCGGGGCTGGTCGGTTCTGGAGTTCAGCAAATTCTGAGGATCGAGGGAAAGGAGGCATTGGCGCCGCCCTATGCGTGGGGTATCGCGGAACTGGGTTACCCCGTCTACATTCTCACCATTCTGGGCGGGTGGAAGCTCCTGGGGGCGCTGGCGATTCTGCTTCCCAAGTATCCGCTGCTCAAGGAATGGGCGTACGCGGGCATGTTCTTTCTGTTCACCGGAGGGATGTTCTCGCACATCGCCACGGGCGACGCCTGGTATCAGCTGCTTCCGGCGCTCTTTCTTCTCATTCTCGCGGCAGCTTCATGGCACTTCAGGCCGGAAGAAAGAAGGCCGCTGACGCGATAGGAGCCGGAGGCGTTTCAGCAGCCGCCGATCCGGCAGAGCTTGGCGGCCATCCGCTCGGCGTCCTTGCCGTGCTGGGCGAGGGTGCGCAGTGCCTCGGCGTCGTTGCGCAGGTCCCAGTAGAGCGCGACCGCGGCACCCTTGCGGACCGCCACGAACTTCTGGACCTGCGCGGCCGCACCCGCCTGCCGGACCGTGCGCGATCCGCCCACCGCGCCGTCGCCGATCGCCGGCCGGACGACCTTGACGCCTTCGCATCGTGCCATGCGCTCGCGTATTTGCTTGATCATCTTCTCGGCCCCCGGAGTGCTGGCGAAGAGGAAGACCTGTTCGCCGCGGGAGGAGTGGGTTTTCTCGTTGCCGTCGTTCTTCGGGTTGAAGGTGACGTCACGCCGGTCGATCCAGCCCTTGAGCCTGGCGTCGGAACACTGAATGTTGTTGACCTCGGCCAGATCGCGCCCCTCGCCCTCGTTGACATACCAGTGCTTGTTCTTGACGTCCTGGCGCGCCTGCTTCTCGTAAAGCAGGAAGTTTTTCGGAATCGACCGGCTTTCGGCCGCGGCCGCCTGGCTCGTGAGCATTCCCGCCACCGCTACTCCGGTCATCACCATGGCGATCCGCATGTATATCAGCCCCCGGTCGTATGTGGATCTTTCGTAGGGTTGGATGGCACCGGCGCGACAAAGGTTCGGACCCCATCGGGAATTCGTCAGCGGCGGCGCTGTTCGTGGATGAGCAGCCAGACCAGGTAGCCGCCGCCGGCGATCACCGTGACGACACCTACGGGGAGGACCCGCGGCATCAGGTGCTGGGCCGCGTGGTCGGCGCTCGCCAGCAGCAGCGCTCCCGTCAGCGCCGAGGCGGTCAACGTGACTCCGGGAGCGCGGGTGAGGCGGCGGGCGATCTGTGGCGCGGCCAGGGCGACGAAGGCGATCGGCCCGGCCGCGGCGGTGACGGCGGCGGTGATCACGACGGCGGTGAACAGCAGGATGAGGCGGCTGCCTTCGACGCGGACGCCGAGGGCCCGCGCGGTGTCGGCGCCCATCTCCAGGACGCGCAGGGACGGCTGGAACCGCCTGAGGGCGATCAAGAGGGAGAGGGTCGCGAGGCAGGCCGGAGCGGCGCGATCCCAGCCGATGCCGTTGAGCGTTCCGGCGCCCCAGACCGCCGCCGTGATGGCGGTCTCCAGCTGCGCGCGCAGGAGCATCCAGGTGTTGGCCGCGGTGAGGATCGCGGAGACGCCGATGCCGACGACGATGAGCCGGAACCCTTGGACGCCGCGACGGAAGGCGAGCAGATAGACCACGGCGGCGGTGGCCAGGCCCCCGATCAGCGCGCCCGCGGCCACGTCGAGGTAGCCGCCGCCGACGCCGATGATCACGATCAGCGCGCCGGTGTACGCGCCGCTGGAGAACCCGATGACATCCGGGCTGCCCAGCGGGTTCCCGGTCAGCGACTGGAAGATCGCGCCCGCCACGCCCAGCCCGGCGCCGAAGACCACGGCCGCCACCGCGCGCGGCAGGCGCCACGTGAGCACGACCATGCGGGTGACGCGGTCCTCCCCGCCGGTCAGGGCGGCGGCGACCTCGCCGATGCCGAGCCGGAGATCGCCGGTGGTCAGCGACCACAGGACGACCGCGCCGCACAGCAGCAGGAGCGACAGGCTCACGACCATGGCGCGGACCCCGGTCACAGCCGGCTCGCCCGCGCGCGCCTGGCCAGGACGATGAGCACGGGCGCGCCGACGAAGGCGGTGACGATGCCGACGGGCACCTCACCGGGTGCGGTCACGACCCGGCCGATCACGTCGGCCAGCAGGAGCAGGACCGGCGTGAGGACGATCGTCTGGAGGAGGATCCATCGCTGGTCGGGACCGGTGATCCACCGCGCGACGTGGGGCGTCATCAGACCGGCGAACGCGACCGGGCCCGCGATCGCGGTCGCCGAACCGGCCAGCAACGTCACCGCGACGACCACGAGGGCCCGCGTACGGCCGACCCGCACGCCGAGGGAGGCGGCGACCTCGTCGCCGAGGGCGACGCCGTTCAGCGATCGCGCGGCCACGAGGGCCAGCAGCAGGCCCGCGGCCACGAAGGGCAGCGCGGGCAGCAGCACGTCCGGGCCGCGGCCCGCGAGCGTGCCGGCGTTCCAGCCGCGCATGTGGTCGAAGACGCGGGGCTGGAGCAGCATCATCGCCGAGGTGACGCCCATCAGCACCGCGCCCATCGCGACACCGGCGAGCGTGAGCCTGATCGGGTCGGCGGCTCCCTTCCCCGCCGACCCGATCAGGTAGACGCCGAGCGTCGCGGCCAGCGCGCCGGCGAACGCGAACCACAGGTACCCGCCGGCCGACCCGGCCCCGAACACGGCGATCCCGATCGCGACGGCCAGCGCCGCCCCGGCGTTCACCCCGAGCAGTCCCGGGTCGGCGAGCGGATTGCGGGTCAGCGCCTGGATCAGCGTGCCCGACGCGCCGAGCGCGGCCCCGGCCAGCAGCCCGGCGGCCGTACGCGGAAGACGGAGGTCACGCACGATGTGGTGGTCGCCCGACCCGTCGAAGCCGGTGAGTGACCCGGCGATCGCCGCGAGGTCGATCGGCTTGGCCCCGACGGCGACACTCAGGATCGCCGCCACCACCAGGGCGAGCGCGGCCACGACCAGGCGAAACGGCCGCGCGCTCATGAGGCTGCGGTGACCTGCGACCACAGCGCGGGACCGTCCGCCGCCCCGGCGGCCCGGCCGTCGCCGAAGAGCAGCGCGTCGAGGTCGTGGAGCACCCAGAGCTGGTTCAGCGGGCCGACCCCGAACCACGCGGAGAAGTCCACCTCGCCGGTCCGCGATCCCGAGGTGTCGAGCAGCCGGTTCTCGAGCGGAGACGGAGCCCCGAAGGTGACCGAGCCGGCGAACGCGATGATGATCTCGGCCTTGTGCTCGCCGAGCTTCTCCGGCGAGAGGTTCTCGTATCCCCACTCGTTGCCCTTGAGCGCCTGCCCGGCGGGCCGCCTCAGGCCGAGTTCGGTAAGGATCGGGCCGAAGCCGCGCGCGTTGCCGTACACGCAGAAGGTGTCCTCGCCGCACGCGGACAGCGCCGACACGGCGGCGCCCGCGAACTTCGAGCCCTTGACGCGGCGCGCCAGGTCGGTGCGTGCCGTTTTGAGACGCCCAGCCACGGCCGCGGCCTGGGCCTGGTGTCCCGTGATCGCGCCGAGGGTGCCGAGGGTGTCCTCCAGCACGGGCAGGCCGGGCAGGATCACGACCGGCGCGATCTCGCGCAGTTGCGGAACGATCGTGTCGCTGCCGGTGTTCGGCAGGCCGACGACGAGCTCCGGCCCGGCGGCGGCGACGAGTTCGGCCTTGCCGGGCTCGACCAGCTCGACCCCGGCCTTCTCCAGGATCGTGTAGGCGGCGGACACGAACGGGTCGGTGTCGTAGCCGTACTTCCCGGCGTGCCCGGGGACGACGCCCAGCGCCAGGAGGTTGAGGGCGGTCTGGTAGTCCAGCGCCCAGATCCCGGAGTCGGTGACGGGCACGGTGACCTCGCCGCTTGCTGACGTCACGGTCACCGTTCCACCGCCTGGTTCCGGCGCGGACGGCGACGCGGTGCCGCACGCGGCGAGCGAGAGCGCCACCGCGAGCACGATCGCCAGGAGGCGCGGCTTCACGACGGGTGTCCCTTCTCGGCGATGCGCCAGTGCCGTGCCCGCTCGTACTGCCGGGACAGCCGCGCGAACGCCCCGCCCGTGCGCAGCAGTTCCGAGGGTGTGCCGGTCTCGGTGACGCGGCCCTCGTCGAGCGAGACCACGTGGTCGGCCGCGGCCAGGGTGGCGGGGCGGTGGGCGATCACGATCACCGTCCGGGAGGGGTCGTCGCCGAGGTTGGCGATGGCCTGCGTGATCGCGGCCTCGTTCTCGGGGTCGAGCGCGGAGCTGGCCTCGTCGACGAGCACGATGCGCGCCCGCTTGAGTATCGCCCGCGCGATCGCGACGCGCTGGCGTTCGCCGCCCGACAACTGGGCGCCGGCCTCGCCCACGCGGGTACGCCAGCCGTCGGGCAGCCGTTCGACCACCTCGTCGAGCCGGGCGGCGGCGGCCGCCTCCTCGAGCTCGTGCCAGCTCGCCTCCGGGTGGGCCAGGCGCAGGTTGTTCTCGATGGTGTCGTCGAACAGGTAGACGTCCTGGAAGACGATGGCGATCTCGTCGAGCAGGGCGCCCGGATCGAGGTCGCGGACGTCGACGCCGCCGACGCGCACGTGCCCGGAGCCGACGTCGAAGAACCGGGCGACGAGCCTGGTCACCGTCGTCTTCCCGGAGCCGGAGGGCCCGACCAGCGCGGTGGTGGTGCCCGGCCGGCAGCGCAGCGACACCTCGCGCAGCGCGGGGGCCCGGCCGCCCGGGTAGGTGAAGCTGACGCGCGAGAACTCGACGTCGGCCGCCTCGATGCCGCGCACCGGGTCGGCCGGCACGGGCAGCGTGGGCGTGGCCAGCAGTTCCTCGATGCGGGTGATCTTGTTCGTCATCGCGCGCAGCGCCCCGATGAGGTCGATGAGGTTGCCGAGCGGCTCCAGGAAGCGGGCGGCGAGCACGAGCAGCGCGATCGCCTCGGGAACCGGGACGTGCTCGCCGAGCACGAGCCCGGCCGCCAGCGCGAGCACCGCGACGAAGCCGCCCATGATCACGCCGGTGTAGACGAAGAACGGCCGGCGCGCGCGGCGCATGCCGTCGCGGTAGGTCTCGCGGTGGTCCACGAGCGCGGCGCGCATCCTGGGCGTGCCGTCGGCGTATCCGGCCGCGCGCAGGACCGGCTGGGCCTGGCCGAACTCGATCGCCCGGCCGGCGACCCCGGCCGAGGCCCGTTCCAGCTCGATCTCGGCGATCTCGGCGATGCGCGCGGCCCGCCGTAGCGCCCAGAAGGCGATCAGCGCGATCGCGCACAGCAGCAACGCCATCCGCCAGTCGACGGCGAACGTCACGGCGACGATCGTCGCGGGCAGCAACGTCGAGGTGATCGCGGGACCGGCGACGGTCACGGCCAGGTGCGCGGAGTCGCCGACGTCCGCGGTCACGCCCCGGGCGAGCCGCGCCTTGTGCTCGGCGGTGAACCACCCCAGCGGCAGCGCGCTCACCTGCCGCATCAGGCCCCGCCGCAGTTGCGCCGCCAGCGCGCCCGACGCCGCGAACCCGACGGGGGTGGCGATGACGCTCAGCACCGCGTACGCGAGCGCGCCGACCGCGCCGAGCACGAGCCAGGGGGTGGCCGCGGCGAGGTCGGGCTCCGGCCGTACGACGGCGTCCAGGATCGGGACCAGCAGGCCGAGCAGCAGACCTTGCAGAACGGCCTGCGCGGCGGTGAGCAGCCACAGCCGGGCCAGCAGTTTCGGCTCCGGCCAGAGCCGGTACAGCCGCCGGATCATGCGAGCGCCCCTTCCTGCGCGGCCCACATCCTGGCGTACAGGCCGCCGCTCGCGAGCAGGTCGTCGTGGTTGCCGCGCTCGGCCAGCCGCCCCCTGTCGAGCACGAGAATCTGGCCGGCGCCGGCGATCGTGTGCAGCCGGTGGGCGATGACGATCACCGTCTTGCCGATCGCCAGGGTGGCCAGCGCGTCCTGGACCGCCGCCTCGCTGTCGGCGTCGAGCGCGGCCGTCGCCTCGTCCAGCACGACGATCGGCGCCCCGGACAGGATCGCCCGCGCGATGGTCAGCCGCTGGCGCTCGCCGCCGGACAGGCTGCCGCCGCCCGCGTCGAGCAGGGTGTCGTAGCCCTCGGGCAGGCGTTCGATCACCTCGTGGATGTGCGCGTCGGTGGCCGCCCGGCGAACCTCGGCGTCGCTCGCGCCGGGCCGGCCGATGCGGATGTTCTCCGCCACGCTGTCGCGCAGCAGCGCCACGTCCTGGAACACCAGCGACATCGACGCCAGCAGGTCGGCCGACGGGATCGAGCGCACGTCGGTTCCGCCGATCCGGATCGCGCCGTCCGTCACGTCGTAGAAGCGCGGCAGCAGGCTCGCGAGCGTCGTCTTGCCCGCGCCCGACGGGCCCACGATCGCGGTCACCTGTCCTGGCGGGCAGACGGCGCTGACGTTCTCGAGCGCGTGGGTCACCCCGTCGTAGGAGAACGTGACGCGGTCGAACTCCACGCCGTGCCCCCGCGGCTTTTCGGGGCGGGCGGGCTCGGGCAGCGGCGGGCGCGACAGCAGCCGCTCGATGTTGGCCGCGCCCATCCGGCCCTTGCGTACGCCCTGGGCGGCGCTCACGGCCGGGAGGATCGAGTTCGGCAGCCCGACGGCGACGACCAGGAACGCCACGAGGTCGGCGACGGCGAGCGACCCGTGGCCGAGGAAGGCCAGCCCGGCGGCGGTCACGACGGCGAGGACGGCCATCTCCGAGCCGAGCAGCCGTGACACCGCCGAGCTGTAGCGCACCTCGGCGACCCACGCGGCGAACGCCTGGGTGTGCTCGTCCACGGCGTCGTCGAACCGGCGCAGGACGCGGCCTCCGGTGCCGAACGTCTTGACCACCTGGATCCCGTCGGCGTACTCGACACTGGCGGCGCTGATGCGGGCGTCGGCGGCGATGAGCCGGTTCATGTGGGTCGTCATGGAACGCATGGAGACCCGGTAGAAGAGCGCCATCAGTCCCAGGACGGCCAGCGCGATGAGCGCCATGGGGACGTCGACGAAGAACAGGTATCCCGCGCCGACGACCGTCACCGTGACCGCTCCGGTCAGCTGACCCAGGGCGTGCGCGATGACCTCGTGCATCTCCTCCAGGTCGCCCGTCATCGCCCGCTTGACCCGGCCGGAGCCCGAGGCGCGGAACCAGCCCAGGGGCAGCGCGCCGAGGTGACGGACGATCCGTACCCGCAGGTCGTGCAGGATCGCCGCGTCCGCGTAGTGCCCCACGCGCGAGGACTGCACCAGCAGCAGGAGCCACAGGGCGGCGCCGGCGGCGCCGATGCCCACCCAGGTCCAGATGGCGGCGCCGGCCCCGGCGGGGTCGCCGAGCATGACGCGCGCGATCTCGGCGACGGCGATGTACGGCACGATGCCCGCCGCCGCGCTCAAGGTCGACAGGGTCGCGCAGACCACGAGGTGGGCCCGGATCGGGGCGAGCAGCCGCGCCAGGGCCCCGGCCTTCGCGAGCGCGGCCGGGGGATCTGCTGTTGTCGTGCTCAAGTCTTCGTTCCTCCTGGGACCACAGGGACTTAGGTATGCCTAACCTCAGTCCAAGCTTGAGACTTGAAGGCGACTTGATGTCAAATGGGCTCCATGGATGAGCCTCTCGGCGTCTCGATCGGCCAGGCGGCGGCCCTCTACGGCCTCGCCCCCTCGACGCTGCGCTGGTGGGAGTCCCAGGGTGTGCTGCCCGAGCCGCCGCGGGTCAACGGGCGCCGGGTCTACACCGAGACCGGGCTGCGCCGGATCGGGCTGGCGTACCTGTGCTGCGTGACGGGGGCGATGCCGCTCGAACAGGCGTCCGTCGTCACCGCGGGCAGCCGGAACCGGCACTGGCAGGACACGGTGCGGCGCCACGCCGAGCTGATCGAGGAGAGGATCAGGCATCTGCGCAGCGCGCAGGACTATCTGGTGCACCTGCTGCTGTGCCCGGACGACGACATCGTCGGCGAGTGCCCGGATCTCGACGGCGAACTGGTCAGCCACACGCCGCGCGGGCTCGTCCCGGTACGGGGTCTCGTCGCCGCGGCCCGGTCGGCACGTGACGAAATACCGCCACCGCGTGACGAAAAAGCCGTGGATCGCTGCGCGGTCTGCGGAGAGCCCTTCACCCAGCCCGCGCGGGGGCGTCGCCGGACGTACTGCTCGCCCGCGTGCCGCCAGAGGTCGTACCGCCGTGGCCGCGAAACCTCTCGTGACGGCTGACCGGCGCCTCCACCCCGGCCTTGATCGGTGTCCCCGCGACGACTAGCCTGATCGCCGTGTTGCCGGGAGGCGGGGGCCGAGGCGATCGTGTCACGGGGCTGAGCCGCTCGACCCCGCCATGGAGTGGGGGATCGACTGACGATGAGCGCTGAAGAGGATTTCGAGCAGGTCGGCGCCGAGCTGGCCGATCTGGGTGTGCGGATCTCCGGGATGATGGGGAGACCGGCGCTCAAGGATCAGGCGGGGAAGGTGTTCGCGAGCCTGCAGCGTGACGGCGCGATGGTGTTCCGGCTGGTCAGGGACACCACCGAGCACGCGACCGCGCTCAAGCTGCCCGGGGCGTCGCTCTTCGACCCCTCGGGGGAGGGCAGGGAGATGAAGGACTGGGTGGTCGTGCCCCACTCCTCGGCCGGGGAATGGACGGATCTGGCCGAGGCCGCGCACAGCCGTCCCCGCTGAGGAGAGCGCTAGGCTTTGGTCGCGTCGCGCACCGGCTCGACAGGACCAGGATGGAAGCATGCCGAGAGAGACTCCGCCCACCGGGAAGGGCTCGTCGCCGGAGCTGCGAGCCTCTCATGCCGACCGGGACCGCGTGGTGGACGTGCTCCGCATCGCGGCGGGCGAAGGGCTGCTGACCGCCGACGAACTGGACGAGCGCGTGGAGGCCGCCCTGTCGGCGCGGACCCTGAGCGAACTGACCCCGCTCACCGCCGACCTGCCGCCCGTGTCGGCCACCTCCGGGGCGGCCGTCGCGGAGGTCAAGGACCTGGTGCGGATCGAGCAGGTCCACAGCGGGCCGATCGAGCGCACGGGACGCTGGGTGGTGCCCCGGAGGCTGGAGCTCGCCGTCACCTACTGCGCCGTGACGCTCGACTTCACCGACGCGGTGATCACGCACGACACCCTGCGGATCGACGTGAGCATGGCGGGCAAGACCCTGACGCTGGTCACGCGGCCGGGCGTCGTGGTCGACACCGACGGTCTGCAGCTGGTGCACAGCAAGGTCAAGCACCGCCGCCATCCCGAGGCGCCGGTCACCCTGCGGGTGGAACTGGTCGGTCAGAAGGTCCACGGCCGCGTGGTGGTGCGGCCCCCGCGCCGGACGTTCGGGCAGTGGCTGCTGCGTGGGCCCGCGCCCTCCGCGGGCGATTGAACCTCACGGCTTGACCTTGCCCCAGGGGCAAGCTTCGAGGATGCTCCACATGAACAACAACGCACCGCACACCATCGAAGCCCAGATCCGCGACCAGGTCGCCGCCCACTGCGAGTCCGCCGGGATCCCCGGGTTCGTCGCCGGCGTCTACCAGGCCGGCGAGCAGATCATCGTCGCCCACGGCACCGCCAACGTCGCCACCGGCGCGCCCATGCTGGGCGAGACCGGATTCCTGTTCGGCTCCGTCACCAAGGTCCTGACCACCACCCTGGTCCTCCAGCAGGTCGACCGCGGGGCGCTCGACCTCGACGCGCCGGTGACGAGGTACCTGCCCGAGTTCGCGCTGGCCGTACCGGGGGCCGCGGACAAGATCCTGGTCCGGCACCTGATCGGGCACACCAACGGCATCGACGCCGACCTGTACTTCCCCGCCGACAAGGGCCGCGGGGCCCTGGACGCCTACGTCAAGGGCCTGGCCGGCTGCGGCACGCTGTTCGAAGCCGGCGAGCAGCTCAGCTACTCCAACGGCGGCATGATCGTCGCGGGCCGCCTGCTGGAGGTGGTGACCGGCCTGTCCTTCCCCGACCTGCTCGAACGCGACGTCTACGCCCCCGCCGGCATGAAGGACTCCGGCACCTCGGCCGAGCAGGCCATCCTGCGCAGCACGGCCGTCGGCCACTTTCCCGACCCGGAGACCATGGAGCCCAGGCCCACGAACATGTTCACGCTGCCCGACACCTGGGGCCCGGCCGGCGGAACCCCGATCGGCACCATCGCCGACCTGCTCGCGTTCGGGCGCACCCACCTCGCGGGAGGCGTGTCGCCTTCCGGTACGCGCGTCCTGTCGGCCGAGTCGACCGCGCTGATGCAGCGGGTCTCCCACGACATGGGCAGCCCCAACACCCCGCCGATCGGCCTGGGCTGGGTGCTGTACCCGTTCGGCGGCACGACCGTCCTGGCCATGTCGGGCGCCTCGCCCGGCGGCGTCTCCCTCCTGTGCGTGATCCCCGAGTACGACCTGGTCTTCGCCGCCTACGGCAACAACCCGGCGGCGATCATGCTGCAGGACCAGCTCCTGGGGTGGCTCCTGAGCGAGCACCTCGGCGTCCGGATCCCCAAGCTGATCACCGAGTGGGAGCAGGACGTCGACCTCACCCCCTACGTGGGCACCTACCGCTCCAACCAGCTCCGCGTCGACGTCAGCATCGTCGACGGCCAGCTCGAGGAGCGGACGACCTACGAACCGGCGGACGCCTCTCAGGAGCGCATCTTCACCGAGTTCGCCGGTGGCACGACCTCCGCCCCGCCGCAGCGCTACGTGCCGATCCGGCCCGGCCTCTTCGCGCCCGCCGGCTACCCGACGGAGGTGTTCGACGGGTACCTGCGGCTGCTGCTCGTCTCCTTCCACGACGTCCGCGACGGGCAGACGCGTTTCCGCAACGGCGGCGGCCGCCTGACCCGCCGGGTCTGACCGGTTGACGCCGAGGTGGAAGGATGGCCGGCATGCTCACGATAGGCCAGCTCGCGGACTACGCCGGAGTGACCACCAAGGCCATCCGCCACTATCACGAGCGCGGCCTGCTCACCGAGCCCGGCCGCGACTCCTCCGGCTACCGGCGCTACACCGCCGCGCACGCCATCACCCTCGTCAAGATCAGGACTCTGGCCCACGCGGGTGTGCCGCTGGCCCGCGTCAGGGACCTTCTCGACGCGGGCCCGGAGGCGCTCGCGGTGGCCATCGCCGAGATCGACCACGACCTCGAGGATCGCATCGCGCAGCTGACCCGGTCCCGTGAACAACTCGCCCAGCTGCACGGCGGTGACCGGCTCTTCGTCTCCCCGGAGGTCGCCGACTACCTCGACGACCTGTGCGACCTCGGCGCCAGCGAGCGCGCCGTCCAGGTCGAACGCGACGGCTGGATCCTCATGCAGACGGCCTCGCCCGAGGACGCCCTGGTGTGGATCGCGGAGAAACGCGAGCTCATGACCGATCCCGAGTTCCGCGCTCTCTACCTCGACCATGACGCCGCCTACGACTGGTCGCCCGACGACCCCCGCCTGCCCGGCCTGGCGGACCGTACCCGCGACTGGTTCGCCCGGCACCCCAGCCGGGCCGAGAGCCGCCCCGTCCACAACCCGGAGATCGCCCGGCTGGCCGCGCAGTCCCAGCCCGGAGCCTCGTCCCCGGCCTACGACCGGCTGGCCCGGCTCATGGCCGGCTAGCCACGAGCACGCCACGGCTTCGCTGCCGGCGGCGGCCACTAGATGATTGATTCCAAGGGCTGAGTTTTGTTGATCGGCTGCGGGCATGCAGCGAGGGTGTCCAAGATCCGTTTGTGACGACAGAACTGAACACCCTCGCTACGGCACTGTATGTGAAGATCGACGATCAGTTGCGGGCTTTCCCGGACCTGGCACCCGAACGTCCTGCGGTGGGGATCAAGCCCCAGTTGAGCGACGCGGAACTGGTGACCCTGGCGGTGCTGTCGGCGCTGCTCGGGTTCACCTCCGAGCGCAGATGGCTGCGGTACGGGCGGGCGCATCTGGCCGGGATGTTCCCGTACCTGCCGGGTCAGTCCGGCTACAACAAGCGACTGCGGGCCGCGATCGGGCTGGTCCTGCACATGATCCAGATCCTGGGCCGGGACACCACGTTGTGGAGTGATGACGTGTGGGTGGCCGACTCGACCCCGGTGGAGTGCGGCCGGTCCCGGCAGACAGCCCGCCGCTCGGCGCTGGCGGGCTGGGCCGAGTACGGATACTGCGCCTCGCACTCCCGGTTCTTCTGGGGGCTGCGGCTGCATCTGCTGAGCGGGCTGCCGGTGGCGTTCGCGCTGACCGGCGCCAAGGCCGATGAACGCACCACCCTGCTGGGCATGCTGGAGGCCGACCCCGACCTGGCAGCCGGCCACCCGCAACAGACGATCATCGCGGACATGCAGTACTACGGCCGCGACTTCGAACAGGCCCTCACCGAGAGCGACCTGCGGCTGCTGCGCAAAGCCCGTAAGGGCGAACCCCCACGGGCCGGCAGCGAGTTGCTCAAACCCCTGCGGCAGACCATCGAGTCGATCAACCAGACCCTCAAAGGCCAGCTCAACCTGGAACGACACGGCGGACGAACCCCTGCGGGCGTCATCATCCGCGTCATCACCCGCATCCTGGCGCTGACCGCAGTCATCTGGCACAACGACAAGACCGGCCAGCCCACCACCCGATCCCTCACCGCCTACGACCATTGATCATAGCCAGCAGCCTTGGAATCAATCATCTAGGCTGGCTGCGGCTGCGGGCGAGTTCGCGAGCGGTGGGGCGTGACGGTCGGCCGGGGAGGCGGCGCGGCACGGTCTGGATGGAGGCCCGATGGCAGGTGGCGAGTTGATCACCGCGGTGATCGTCGATGATCACGCGGCCATTAGCGCGGGCGTCCACTCCTGGTGCTCACGGGCCGACCCGGAGATCGCCCTCATCGACGCCGGGGACCGGCTCGCCGACGTCTGGACCGGACCCGGCGCCGAGGCCGACGTCGTGATCTTCGACCTGGAGCTGGTGCCGCGCCGGCCGGACTTCGGCGAACTGCGCAGGCTGGTCGACAGCGGCCGGCGCGTGATCGTGTACTCCCAGCACACCGACGACGCGACCGCGATCAAATGCGTGGACCTGGGCGCGCTCGCCTACCTGACCAAGCGCGAAGGGCCCGAGCACCTGGTACCCGCCATCCGGGCGGTCGCGCGGGGCGAGTCCTACACCGCGCCGTCGCTGTCCGGTGCGCTCATCGCCGACGAGGACCCCGGCCGGCCACGCCTGTCCCAGCGCGAGTCCGAGGTGCTGCGGGCGTGGTTCGTGTCCTCGTCCAAGGACCTGGTCGCCGCCAAGCTCAACATCACCGTGAAGACCGTCGACACCTACATCGCGCGGGTCCGGGTGAAGTACGCCAACGTGGGACGGGCGGCGCGTACCAAGAGCGAACTCGTCGGCCGTGCCCTCGACGACGGGCTCATCACGCTCGCCGAGCTCAACCAGACCTCTCCCCCCGATCAGTGAGGGGCCGGCGTGCGGTGATTTGCTGGATATTGTGCTCGTGGGTGATTCCGGCGAGCTGGTGAAGGACTGATGAGGACCACCGACTTCAGTAAGGCGCCGCCCCAAGGGCAGGCGGGGGCGATGTTCGTGGGCGCGACGCGGTATCGGGGGCCGTTGTCGATCCTCACGCTCACCTTCACGTGGGTACGCATGGTGCGCGACATGAAGCGCATGCGCGGATACCGCTGGCACAAGGTCTACTGGGAGTTCCCGTTCACGCTCGGGACCCTGGCCTTCTTCGAGGACCGCGACTCGCTGCTGGTGTTCGCGCGCAGCCGCCACCACCGCGAGCTCATGCGGTGGGTGACCGACGGGACCAAGAACGCCACGGGCGGGTACATCCGGCTCTACAACGCCGAGCCCGAGGGCTACTCCAACGGCGTCTGGCGGGCCGAGGGCGGGCCCATGGCGCACATCGCGACGTTCACTCCGCTGTCCGGCGAGGACGGCGACGGGCCGGCGGTGACGCGGGCGTGAGTCTGCGCACCGTCGAGTCGCGCCGGGACCTGGCGGAGTTCCTGGCCCTCGCCGACCGGGTCTATCCGGCGGGTTCGGGGTACGTGCCGCCGTTGCGCGCGCAGGTCCGGGCCTGGCACCGCCAAGGGGTACGGCTGGCCGTCCTGCGCCGCGGCGGCCGGGTCGTGGCCAGGACGACCCTGCACACCGACGCCGCGTTCGACGCCAAGCTGGGCAGGAGGACGCAGTTGTTCGGGCTGACGGAGTTCGAGGAGGATGCGGCAGGGGAGCTGTTCGAGGCGATCGCGGCCGAGGGGCGGGCGGCGGGGCGGCAGAGCGTCTTCGGGCCCGTTTCGCTGCTGCCCAACCAGAGCGGCGGGGTGATCACCTCCGGGTTCGGGGATCGCGGGTTCATCGACAGCGCCTGGAACCACCCCTACTACCCGCCGGCCTATGAGAAGCACGGGTTCGTGCGCCGGTTCGAGGCCGACACGTGGATCTGTCCCGTGCCGGGCGAACCGGTCTTCGGCTTCGATGACGCCCGCCTGGCGGCCGAGGGGCTGGAGGTGCATCGCGGCGAGCGGCGGCGGCTGGGGGAGCAGCTGCCGATTCTGCGGGAGATGCTCAACGCCGCCTTCGCGCAGCTCGGGTACTACACGGAGATCTCCGCCGAGCAGCTCGCCCGGCAGACCGACGGGCTGTCGTTCCTGCTGGACGAGTCGCTGCTGCTGTATCTGACCAAGGCGGGCCGGCCGGTGGCGTTCGTGCTGTGCGTGCCGGACATCTCGGCGTTCGTGGCCCGCGTTCGCGGGGATCTGCACCTGGTCAACCAGCTCCGGCTGCTGCTCACCCGGGGACGGTACCGGCGCGAGGCGGTCCTGATCATCAAGGGGACGATCCCCGCCGAGCAGGGGCACGGCTACATGCGGCTGCTCTCGCGGGAGCTTCACCGGGGGCTGGCCGAGGGCGGCTATCACACGCTGCGCAGCACCTACGTCGAACGGAGCAATCCCGGCTCCGCCGCCCAGTTCCAGGCCATGGGCGGGCGGCCGCTGCACGGCTACACGTTCTACGAGAAGGCGCTGTGAAGGCGTTGCGGGAGCTGGAGGCCGACTTCTGGCGGGCTCCCAGCGCGCACAACACCCAGCCCTGGACTCTGACCTACACCGAAACCGGGGCGGTCGTCGGCTGGGACCCGGAGCGGGCGCTGCCCGTGAGCGACCCCACCGGGCGGGACCTGCGGCTCGGGCTCGGGGCGTTCGTGGAGACCTGCCTGATCGTCTGCGCGTCGGCGGGGCTGCGGGTGGGGTTCCGGGCCGATCCGGGGCCGCTGCGGGTGGGGGTGCTGCACGAGACGGCGCAGCCGTACCGGACGGAGTTCACGACGGCGGACGTGCGCGGGCGCGGCTCCAACCGCGGCCCCTACCACCCGGGACGGCTGCCCGCCGACCTGGTGCCGGGGGTGCGGCGGGTGGCCTGCCGGGATCTGGCGGCGCTGCTGTACGCGGCGGACCTGCACCAGTTCGGGGACGCGGCGGTCACCGCCGAGCTGCGCGAATGGCTGCGGCTCACGCCGCGGCATCGGCGCTACGACCTCGACGGGCTGACGGACCGGGCGCTCGCGCTCTCCAGGACCGAGGCCCTCGGCCTGCGGGCGGCGCTGGCGGTCCATCCCGTTCTGCGCCGGGCCGGGCTGCCCAGGGTTCTGGCGGCGGCCGGTAAGGGGCTGCTCGACTACGACGGCGAGGCGCTGGTGCTCGTCGGGCCGCCGGGGGGCGAGGTCGCGATGGGGCGGGAGCTCATGCGGCTCTGGCTGACGCTGTCCACGCGCGGCTACACCACCCATCCCCTCAGCCAGATCATCGACAGCCCGCCCACGCGCGCGCTTCTGGCCGCTCACCTGGGCGTGGACGATCCCGCGAGCCTCCTGCACCTCGCCCGTGCGGGCCTGCCCAAGGGGGACGCGCCGCGTTCTGCCAGAATCAGCCGTTGACAAACCACCTCCAGCGTTGAAAAGTGCCGAGTTAGGTGGATCATCGGCGGGGTTGAATCGGCAGGGTTGGGGGTTGCTGCGTGGACGCCAAGACCTATATGGCCGGGGTGTTCGACCGGGCGTCCGGGACGTACGAGCGGGTGGGAGTGCCCTTCTTCGGGCCGGTCGGCGCCGAGCTCGTGCGCCAGGCGGGCCTGCGGCGAGGCGAGAGCGTCCTGGACGCCGGATGCGGCACCGGGGCCAGCCTGATCCCCGCCGCCCGCGCCGTCGGCCCGCTCGGGCTGGTCGTCGGGCTGGACCTGGCGCCCGGCATGCTCGCCGTCGCCAACGCCGAGATCGAACGGCACGGCCTGTCCAACGCCACCGTGCTGTCCGGCGACGTCGAACAGGCGTCCATCCTGCTGCCCGCCGCGCGTTTCGACACCGTGCTGGCCGGGATGATGCTGTACTTCCTGCCCGACCCCGCGGCCGCCGTACGCGCGATGGCCGGGCTCCTCCGCCCCGGCGGCCGCCTGGCCGCCAGCCTCCTCGCCCAGCCCAGCCCCGCGGAGGCCGACCTGCTCGGCCAGGTGGCGCTCGCCCTGGCCCCCTTCACCACCGGGGCCGGCGGCGCGCCGTTCACCCACCGCCTCAACACCGAACGCGAGCTGGCCGACCTGCTGTCCGGCAACGGGCTGGCCGGGGTGCGATGCGAGGAGGTCGTCTTCGAGGTCAGCGTCGAGCGCGGCCAGGTCTGGGACTGGCTGTGGTCGGCCGCGCGCCGCGCCTCCCTGGAGAGCATCCCCCGGGAACGGCACAACGCCGCGCGCGCCGCACTGGAGTCGTCGCTGCCCGAGGAGGTGTACGTGCTGCCGCGCACCGTCCGCTTCGCCACGGCGCTACGGCCGGGCTCCCTCCTGAGAACCCGGCCGTAGCCTTCTTCGCGCACACGGGACCCGTCCACGGGTCCCGTGCTTCAACCGGTCACGGCGACGACCGTGCCCGCGCCGACGGTCAGGCCGCCTTCGCGGATCGCGAAGCCGAGCCCTTCCTCCAGCGCGACGGCCTTGCCGAGCTCCACCTCGACCTCGACCGTGTCACCCGGCTGGGCCGGGGCCGCAAGGTCGATCCGGCCGGGCACGTCGGTCGTGCGCAGGTAGAACTGCGGCCGGTACCCGTCGGCGACCGGCTTGCGCCGGCCGCCCTCCTCGGCCGTGAGGAGGTAGACGCGGGCGGTGAAGGAACTGCGCGCCTGCTGCGTGCCGGGCTCGGCCAGGACCATGCCCCGCCGTACCTGCTCGCGGCGCACACCGCGCAGCAGGACCGCGGCGTTGTCCCCCGCCTCGCCCCGCTCCATCGTCTTGCCGAACGTCTCCACCCCCGTCACGACGGCGGAGAACGTCTCGCCGAAGCCGACGACCTCGACGGTGTCGCCGACGCGCACGACGCCGCGCTCGATCGCCCCGGTGACGACCGTGCCACGGCCGGTGACCGTGAGCACGTTCTCCACCGGCATCAGGAACGGCGCGTCGACGTAGCGCACCGGCACCGGGATGTGGTCGTCCACCGCCTGGAGCAGCGCCTCGACCGACGCCGTCCACTCGGGGTCGCCCTCCAGCGCCCGCAGCCCGGAGACCCGGACCATGGGCACGTCCGCGTACCCGTGCTCGGCCAGCAGCTCCGACAGCTCCAGCTCGACCAGGTCGGCCAGCTCGGGGTCGGCGCCGTCGGCCTTGTTGAGCGCGACGACGAGGTGCTCGACGCCGACCCGCTTGGCGAGCAGCACGTGCTCGCGGGTCTGCGGCATGATCCCGTCCTGCGCGGACACCACCAGGATGGCGCCGTCGAGCTGCGCCGCCCCCGTGATCATGTTCTTCACGTAGTCGGCGTGGCCCGGCATGTCGACGTGGGCGTAGTGGCGCGTGGCCGTCTCGTACTCGACGTGCGAGATGTTGATCGTGATGCCCCGCTGCGCCTCCTCGGGCGTGCGGTCGATCCTCTCGAACGGCGTGTACGTGGCGCCGCCCCGCTCGGCGAGCACCTTCGTGATCGCGGCGGTCAGCGTCGTCTTGCCGTGGTCGACGTGTCCCATCGTGCCGATGTTGAGATGCGGCTTGTTCCGCACGTAGGCCTGCTTGGCCATGATCTTGTTCCGTTCGCGAGAGCCTTGGATGTGTGACCCGTGGCCGGGCCGGTCAACCTCCCCCCGCCGGGTCACCGTCAGGACTTACGGGGAGAGGTCAGCGCTCCAGGCCGTCGCAGGCACGCTCGAAGACACCCGCGGCGATCGCGGGAGTCATCGGGTGAACGTGCCGGAACATGAGCGTCATAGTGACGTACCTGAGCAACAGGAGGCAAACGGATATTCCCGCCGCGTTGGTGTGGCGCACAACACAGGGGCGGTGGTTCGTCGCAAAGGCCGAAGCATGGGCCCGCGACGGTCGCCTAGCGTTCGGCCATGCCCCGTCTCTCCTTGGACGACCTCTACCGCCTGGCCGTACCGTCTGATCCGCAGGTGCGTCCCGGCGGGGTCGCCGTGGCCTACACGCTCACCACCGCCGAGCGTGACACCGACGACAACATCACCCAGATCTGGCTCGCCGCCCCCGGGTCCGAGCCGCGCCGTCTGGCGACCGGCAACCTCCCTCGCTGGTCGCCGGACGGCGGCACGCTGGCCTTCGTCCGCCCCGTGGACGGCAAGCCGCAGATCCACCTGCTGCCGATGGACGGGGGCGAGCCGCGCGTGCTCACCACCGCTCCGCTCGGCGCCGGCGCGCCGGTCTGGTCGCCCGACGGCACCAAGATCGCGTACGGCGGGCCGCACTTCGCGCCCTCGGCGGACGGCCCCGATCCGAACGCCCCCATCGTCGCCGACCGGCTCGACTACAAGGCCGACGGCCCCGGGCTGCTGCGCGGGCTGACCTCGCACGTGTTCGTGGCGGACGTCGCCTCCGGCGCGCTCACCCAGGTCACCGAGGGCGACTTCCACGCCGCCGGGCCCGCCTGGTCGCCCGACGGCCAGCGGCTGGCGTTCACCACGTCCATGGAGCCCGACCGCGACCTCGTCCCCAGCGGCGCCGTCTACGTCGTGGACGCCACCGGCGGCGAGCCCAAGCGCCTGACCACCCAGGACGTGGTCTGCACGGGCGTGTGGTGGCTGGGCGGGAGGCTGGTCGCGACGGCGTTCAAGGACGGGCCGATCGGGCACACGCGGCTGTTCGCCGTGGGCGAGGACGGCCAGGAGGAGATCGCCACCGGGCTGGACAGGAACGTGATGATCGGCGGTCCCGGCTACCCGGGCGCGCCGCCCGCGCTGGACGGCGGCGACCTGCTGTTCTGCGCTCGCGACGCCGGGGCCACCCATCTGTACCGGCTCCGGGACGGGGCCGCGGCCGCGGAGAAGATCGTGGGCGGCGAGCTCAGCGTCTCCGGCGCCGGTGTCGCCGGCGGGCTGCTGGCCTATGTGGCGGCCTCGCCGTACACGGTGGGGGAGGTCTACCTCGACGGCGAGAAGCTGACCGCCTACGCCCTCGCCGACGTCGAGCTCTACCCGCCACGCAGCCGGATGTTCACCGCGCCCGACGGCACCCGCGTCGAGGGCTTCCTGACCGGCGAGGGCAAGGGCGGCCCGCTGCTGCTCGACATCCACGGCGGCCCGCACAACGCCTGGGCCCCCGTCTTCGACGGGGTCCACCTCTACCACCAGGTGCTCGCCGCCCGCGGCTGGACCGTCCTCACCCTCAACCCACGCGCCAGCGACGGGTACGGCGAGGCCTTCTACACCGCCGCCCTCGGCGAATGGGGCGTGGCCGACGCCCAGGACTTCCTGTCGGCCGTCGACGAGCTGGTGGCCGACGGCACGGCCGACCCCGAGCGGCTCGCGGTCACCGGCTACAGCTACGGCGGCTACATGACCTGCTACCTGACGGGGCACACCGGCAGGTTCAGGGCGGCGATCCCCGGCGGCCTCGTCAGCGACCTGACCAGCATGGCCGGAACCTCCGACGCGGGGTACTTCCTCAAGATGTGGGAGTGCTCGGGCGACCCCGCGCCGCAGTCGCCGCTCACCCGCGTGGGCGAGGTCACGACGCCCACGCTCATCCTGCACGGCGACGCCGACGAACGCTGCCCGGTCGGACAGGCCGAGCAGTGGTTCGAAGCCCTGCGCGAGCGGGAGGTGCCGGTCCGGCTGGTTCGCTATCCGGGCGGCTCCCACCTGTTCATCGTCCAGGGGCGTCCCTCACACCGTTACGACTACAACGAGAGGATCATCGCGTGGCTGGAGCAATGGGTCAGCGGCTCGCCGAACTGATCGCGAAGTACGAGGTCCCGGGCGCCGCCCTGGCCTACCTGCACAACGGCGAGCTGCACGAGTACGCCGCGGGCGTGCTCCACCGCGGCACCGGCGTCGAGACCACGACCGACTCGCTCTTCCAGATCGGCTCCGTGACGAAGGTCTGGACGGCGACGCTGCTGATGCAGCTGGCCGAGCGCGGCCTGCTGACGCTGGACACGCCGGTGGCCGAGTTGCTTCCCGAGTTCAAGGTGGCCGACCCGGAGGTGACCAAGGCGGTCACGGTACGCCACCTGCTCGCCCACACCAGCGGCATCGACGGCGACCTGTTCCTGGACACCGGGCGCGGCGACGACTGCGTGGAGAAGTACGTGGCGGCCTGCGCGGACCTGCCGCAGAACCACCCGCTGGGCGCCACCCAGTCCTACTGCAACTCCGGGTTCATCGTGGCCGGGCGCATCGTGGAGAAGCTGACCGGCAAGACGTGGGACGAGGCCCTGCGCGAGCAGATCTTCGAGCCCCTCGGCCTCACCCACGCGGTCACGCTGCCCGAGGAGGCGCTGCGCTTCCGCGCGGCCATGGGCCACATGGACGGCGGCGAGCCCGCCCCGGTCTGGGGCCTCATGCGCTCGTGCGGCCCGGCCGGGCTCATCAGCGCCCGCCCCGCCGACGTGGTCGCCTTCGGCCGCGCCCACCTCGAAGGCGGGCTGCTGGACAACCCGCAGGCGATGTGGGAGCCGCAGGTCGCGATCCCCAACCCGCACACGCTCGGCGCCCACTGGGGCGTCGGCTGGATCCTCGACGAGTGGAGCGGCCAGAGGGTCATCTCCCACGGCGGCAACACCATCGGCCAGCACGCCATGCTCTGGGCGGTGCCGGGCACCGGCACGGTCGTGTGCGTGGTGGCCAACGGCGGCCACAGCGGCGCGTTCACCCACGCGGTGGCCACCGAGCTGTTCGCCGAGCTCGACGGCCTGGAGGTGCCGCCCACGCTCGGGCCGCCCGCGCAGCCGGTCGAGACCGACTTCTCCCGCTACCTCGGCGTCTACGAGCGGGCCGGCGCCCGCCTGACGGTCGGCCTCAAGGACGGCGGGCCGTCGCTGCTCATGGAGTCGACCGGCGAACTGGCCGGCCTGGACCAGCCGGAGGAGATCCCGCTGGTGGCCGTGGACGACGTCACCTTCGTCGGCCGCCGGCCCGGCGACCCCGACTGGCTGTCGGCGGTCTTCTTCGAGCTGCCCGACGGAACCCTCTACCTGCACGCGGGCGCCCGCGCGACCCCGAAGGTGAGCTGACCATGGACCTGCAGAAGCGCCTGGACGAGGCGGCGGCCAAGCACGGCGTGCCCGGCGCCGCGATCGCGGTCTGGGCGGGTGGCGAGCTGCACGAGGCCGCCACCGGCGTCGTCAACAAGAACACCGGCGTGGAGACCACGCCCGACAGCGTCTTCCAGGTCGGCTCCACGACCAAGGTGTGGACCGCCGCCCTGATCATGCAGCTCGTCGAGGAGGGCAAGGTCGAGCTCGACCGGCCGGTCACCGACTACCTGCCCGAGTTCGGTCTCGCCTACGAGGCCGAGATCACCGTGCGGCACCTGCTGACGCACACGGGCGGCTTCGACGGCGACCTGTTCGAGGACACCGGCCGCGGCGACGACTGCCTCGACAAGTACCTGACCTACCTGCACGGCACCACCAAGGTGCACGAGCCGGGCGCGCTGTTCTCCTACTGCAACTCGGGGTTCGCGGTGCTCGGCGCGATCGTGGCCAGGGTACGCGGCGTCACCTGGGAGGAGGCGATGGCCGAGCACCTGTTCAAGCCGCTCGGCGCCACCCAGACGGCGCTGTTCGGCGAGGAGGCCGTGCTGTTCCGCGCCTCGGCCGGGCACATCGGCCCCGACCAGGTCGTCTACCCCAAGTGGCAGATGCCGCGCTCCAACGGGCCCGCCGGGTCCACCCTGTGCCTGGCGCCGCGCGAGCTGGTCCGCTTCGGCCGCATGGCGCTGGCCGGCGGGCTGGCCGAGGACGGCACCCGCGTGCTGGCCGAGCAGACCCTGGCCGACATGCGCGCGCCGCAGACCGAGGTGCCGACCGTGCCCGGACTGCTGGCCACCGCCTGGGGCCTGGGCTTCGAGCTGTTCGACTGGGGCGCCTTCGGCCACGACGGCGGCACCCCCGGGCAGAGCACGCTGTGGCGGATCGTGCCGGGCAGCGACGTCGTGCTCGCGATGAGCGCGAACGGCGGCGCCTTCGCCGGCCTCATCGAGGACGTGGTGCTCCCGGTGCTGCGCGAGACGACCGGGATCGACGTGCCGGGGCTGCCGCTTCCCCCCGAGCGGCCCTCGGCCGTGGACGCCGCGCCGTACGCCGGGACGTTCACCGGGCCGGTCCTGTCGCTGGAGGTCACCGGCGCGGACGGCGGCCTGGACATCACCGAGATCCCCGGCGCGTTCATGGCCAGTATGGGCGCGACCCGCAGGACCACCCGGTACGTCCACCTGAGCGACGACCACTTCGTCGCCGAGCAGGCGGACGGCGGGATGCACGCCACGGTCACGTTCGTGATGCGCGACGGCGTCGCCGCCTACCTGCACAACAGCCGGGCGGTCCCGCGTGCGTGAGATCTTCGACGCTGCCGGCGCGGCCGGGTTCGTCCACGCGCGCGAGGTGGACGGCGACGCCGAGGTGGCCTTCGGGGCCGACGACCCCGTGGTGCTGGCCTCGGTGTTCAAGATCCCGATCGTGCTGGAGTACGCCCTGCAGGCGGCGGCCGGCGAGCTGGAGCGCACCGAGCGCCTCATGGTCACCGCGGCCGACAAGGACGGCGGCATCGGCACCTCCGGCTGCGCCGACGACATCTCGCTGACGCTGCGCGACCTGGCGCACTTCATGATGACGATGAGCGACAACGCCGCCACCGACGTGCTGCTGCGCCGGGTGGGGCTGGACCGGGTGCACACCACGCTCAGGTCGCTGGGCCTGTCGCGCACCCGGCTCATCGGCGGCTGCGCGGAGCTGTTCGAGCAGGTCAGGCAGGAGCTGGGCCCGGTGGACCTGGAGAAGCTGACCGGGGAGCGGATCAGGTCACTGGCCATCCGCGACCCGGAACGCACGACCTCCGGCACGCCGCGCGAGATCACCACGCTGCTCAGCCTGATCTGGCGCGACGAGGCCGGCCCTGCCGAGGCCTGCGAGGAGGTGCGGCGCATCATGGGCAACCAGGTGTGGCCGCACCGGCTCAGCTCCGGCTTCGGCGACGAGGTCAAGGTCTCCGGCAAGACCGGCACGCTGTGGGGCGTGCGCAACGAGGTGGGCGTGGTGGAGTTCCCCGACGGCGGGCGCTACGCCGTCGCGGTGTTCCTGCGCACCGTCGGCCTCGGCCTGCGCGACCCCGCGGCCGACGCCGCCATCGGCCGCGCCGCGCGGGTGGCGGTGGACCGGTTGCGGGTCTGATGTCCGAGGTGACGTATGGTGAGCGGGTGATCGACCGCCCGCTCGCCAGCCTCGGTCGTATCCTGCTCGACCTCGGCACCACCGTGATGGGAGTGGCCGCGTCGCCAGGCGACCTCGGCACCGAGGTCACCGGCGTGCACATCTACGACCCGCTCGACGAACTGCTGGTACCGCCGGGCGGCATCCTGCTGGCCGTCGGCGTGCATGCCGCCGGGGACATCCGCGACCTGCTCTACCGGGCCAGGACCGCGGCGGCGATCGTGGTCAAGGTGCCGGTCGAGGTGGACGAGCAGGTACGCGCCGCCGTCCTGGAGACCGGCATCGCCGTACTCGGGCTGACCAGGGCGGCGTCCTGGTCGCAGGTGGCGGCGCTGCTGCGTTCCCTGCTGGCCGAGGGCGACCTCGACGAGCCGGGCGAGGAGCCGCAGGGCGACCTGTTCGCGCTGGCCAACGCGGTCTGCGCGCTCCTGGACGCGCCGGTCACCATCGAGGACCGCTCCTCGCGGGTGCTGGCCTACTCAGGGCGGCAGGACGAGGCCGACCCCGGGCGCGTCGAGACCGTGCTCGGCCTGCAGGTGCCCGAGCGCTTCCAGCGCATGCTGGACGAGCGCGGCTTCTTCAAGCAGCTCTACCAGAGCCGCGAGCCGGTCTACATCGAACTCCACGACGGCACCAGCATCAACAGGACGGCGGTCGCCGTACGGTCGGGCGACGAGATCCTCGGCTCGATCTGGGCTGCGGTGCGCGAACCGCTCAGCGAGCAGCGCCAGCGGGCCTTCGCCGACGCGGCGAAGATCGTCGCGCTGCAGTTGCTGCGCGAGCGCGCCGGGGCCGACACCCAGCGGCGGCTGCGCGCCGACCTGCTGTCGACCGTGCTGGCCGGCGGTGCGGACGCCGCCGAGGCGGCGGGCCGGCTGGGCGTCGCCACCGAACGGCTCTGCGTGCTGGCCGCCCAGCTCACCGACCTGACCGACGCCGACCCCGCGCGCGGGGAGAGCGACCGCCAGCGTTTCTGCGACGCCTTCGCCCTGCACGTGGGCGCCATCCACCCGCGGGCCGCCGCCGCCCTCGTCGGCTCGGTCGCCTACGCCGTGCTGCCGCTCAGCACCGGCGGCGAGGAGGAGGAGCGGGCCGTGCGGGTCGCCCAGAGCTTCCTGTCGCGGGTGGGCCCGCGCTACGAGGCCAACATCGGCGTGGGCCGGCTGGCCGCCAACCTCGCCCAGGTGGCCAGATCGCGTGCCGACGCCGACCGGGCGCTGCGCGTGCTGCGTGCCCGCGGCACCTCCGGGCAGGCCGCCGGCTACACCACGGTTCACTTCGAGTCGCTGCTCATGCAGGTGGCCGACGTCGTGACGGCGGAGGAACAGACGCCCACCGGGCCGTACCAGCGGCTGCTGGAGCACGACGCCGAACACGGCAGCGACCTCGTGGCCACCCTGCGGGCCTATCTCGACGCGTTCGGCGACGTCAACCTGGCCAGCGCGCAGGTCCACGTGCACGCCAACACCTTCCGCTACCGGCTCAAGCGGCTGGTCGAGATCAGCGGTCTCGACCTGGCCGACCCCGACGCCCGGCTCACCGTGATGCTCCAGATGCGGATCTTCGGGCCCTAGGACGAGGGCGGCTGTAGTTTTCGTCACAGGGCACGAAGAACCCGCGCCGGGCAGGGACGAAGGTGGGTGACCAACCCCCCACCCGCTCACACGGAGTCCCGTATGAAGAAAGTCGCGGCGCTCGCCTGCCTGGCCATGTTCGCCTCCGCGTGCGGCGGCGGAACGGCCCAAGCGCCCTCCGGCCGGCCTGTGGCCGGCGGCACCTTCACCTATGCCATCCCCGCCGACCCCGGTGTGCTCGACCCCGCGACGGCCGTCCTGTCGGTGACCAACACCGTGCTGGGCTTCGCCTACGACACGCTGGTCAGCACCGACCGCGACGGGCGGACCGTCCCGGGCCTGGCCGAGAAGTGGGAGGTCAAGCCGGACTCGGTGACCTTCACGATGCGCAAGGACGTCACCTGCTCCGACGGCTCCAAGCTCACCGCCGCCGACGTGGCCCAGAACGTCAACCACATCGCCGACCCGGCCACCAAGTCGCCCGTCTACGGCGTGCTCCTGCCGTCCGGGATGAAGGCCACCGCGGACGACGCGGCCGGGACCGTGACGCTCGCGACGGACAAGCCGTTCGCCTTCATCCTGCAGAGCGCCCGTGACCTGTTCATCGTCTGCGGCAAGGCGGTCAAGGACCGTTCGCTCATCGCCCGCGCCACCTCGGGCAGCGGCCCGTACGTGCTGAGCGAGTCGATGCCCAGCGACCACTACACCTTCACCCGCCGCAAGGACTACAAATGGGCGCCCGGCGGCGCGAGCACCGAGGGTATGCCCGACAAGGTCGTGCTGAAGATCGTGCCGAACGAGCAGACCTCGGCCAACCTGCTGATCTCCGGCGGCCTCAACGCCGCCGTCTTCTTCGGCGCCGACCGCACCCGCCTGGAGGCCACGCCCGGCCTGCTCAAGAAGACCCCGATGGCGGGCAACGGCCAGTTCTTCTACCACCAGGGCGAGGACCGGCCCACCAAGGACCCGGCCGTACGCAAGGCCCTCACCCAGGCGCTCAACCTGAAGGAGCTGGCCGGGATCGCCTCCAGCGGCACCGGCAGGCCCGCCACCGGCCTGGTCATGGAGCCCCGCCCGTGCAAGGGCGACACCGTCACCGGCCACGTGCCCGCCTTCGACGCCGCCGCGGCCGCCGCGGGGCTGGACGCCGCCGGCTGGAAGCCCGGTCCCGACGGCGTCCGGGTCAAGGACGGCAAGCGGCTGACGCTGCGCTACCTCTACGGCACCACCAGGGGCGCCGGCGTCCAGGCGGCCGCCGAGTACGTGGCCGCTGCCTGGAAGAGCGCCGGCGCCGAGGTCAAGCTCAACGGCGTGCTGGACACCAAGATGTCGGAGTCACTCAACGCCACCCAGGACTGGGACGTGGTCTGGCTGCCCATCGGCGTCTCCCTGCCCTCGCAGCTCGAAGGCTTCCTGTCCGGCCCGGCCGCGCCCAAGGGCGCCAACTTCGCCCATCTGGACAACGCCCGCTACTCCGAGCTGATCGCCCAGGCCAAGCTCAAGCCGGGCGAGGAGGGCTGCAAGCTCTGGCTGGAGGCCGAGTCCGCGCTGTTCGGCAACTCCGACATGGTCCCGGTCACCGAGAACACCGTGCTCGTGGCCGGCAAGGGCGCGACGTTCGACCTGGTCTCCACGGTCCTCATCCCCACGTCCATCCGCCTGACCGAAGGAGGCTGAGTGCTGCGGCATCTGGTGCGCTTCATCGTGTCGCTGGGGGTGCTGCTGGTGGCGTCGTTCGCGATGATCCACCTCATCCCCGGCGACCCGGTGCGCGCCTCGCTGGGCCCCGCCGCGCCGATCGAGCTGGTTCAGGCCAGGACGGCCGCGCTCGGGCTTGACCGCCCCCTGCTGGAGCAGTTCACCACCTACGTGGCGAACCTGTTCTCCGGCAACATGGGCGTCTCGTTCCTGACCGGCGAGCCCGTCGGACAGGTGATCCTCACCCGGCTGCCCAACACGCTCGGGCTGGCCCTGCTGGCCACCGTCGTGGCGATGCTGGCGGCCGTGCCGATCGGCATGTGGGCGGCGATCAGGACCGAGAACGGCCGCAACCGCGGCACCGAGGCCACCTTCACCTCGGTGACCGGCACCGCGGTGGCCGTTCCCGAGTTCCTCTACGCCATCGGCCTGGTCACCGTCTTCGCCATCGGCCTCGGGCTGTTCCCGCCCGCGGGCAAGTCGGGGCCCGCCTCGTACGTGCTGCCCATCCTCGCGCTCGCGATCGGGCCGATCGCGATGATCTCCCGCATCTCCCGCGTGGAGACGCTGCGCGAGCTCGGCACCGACTACGTACGGCTGGCCCGTGCCAAACGCCTGCCCGCGGCCCGCCTCTACCTGCGCCACGTGCTGCCGAACACGCTGACCGCCACCCTCACCATCGGCGGCCTGCTGCTCACCGCGCTGATCGCGGGCAGCGTCCTGGTGGAGTACGTCTTCGCCTGGCCCGGCCTCGGCCTGAAGATCGTCGAGTCGATCACCCAGAAGGACTATCCCGTGGCCCAGGGCGTGATCCTCGTCTACGGCGCCATCGTCCTGGTCGTCAACTTCGCCGTCGACCTGCTCCTCGGCAAGCTCGACCCGACCTCCTCCATCAAGGAGACCTGATGCCACGCACTCCCGCCGCCGTCGTCTCGGCGGTGCTGGTCACCCTCATGGTGGTGCTGGCGATCATCGGCCCGCCGATCTGGGGCGAGGCCGCGGAGAAGATCGACGCCGGCGCCATCCTGCAGGGCGCCTCGGCCGCCCATCCGCTGGGCACCGACAACCTGGGCCGCGACCTGCTGGCCCGCGTGCTCGTGGCCGGCCGCTACTCGCTGGCGCTGGCCCTGGCCGCCACGCTCATCGGGGCCGTCATCGGCATCGTGCTCGGCGCGCTGCCGTCGGTGCTGCCGCGGCGCGGCGCCCGCCTGGTCACCGGCACCGTCAACGCGCTGGTCGCCTTCCCCGGACTGCTGCTGGCGATGTTCACCGCGGTCGTGTCCGGCATGGGGGCGCGCGGCGCCGTCCTCGGCATCGGCGTGGCCATCGCGCCCAGCTTCGCCCGGCTCACCCAGACGCTGGCCGCCTCCGTCGCCGGGGCCGACTACGTGCTGGCCGCCCGCATGCTCGGCGTCCCGCGCCGGCGCGTGCTGGGCCGGCACGTGCTGCCCAACATCGCCGAACCGCTCATCCTCAACCTCGCCCAGGCGCTCGGCGGCGCGCTGCTGGGGCTGGCCGGCATGTCGTTCCTGGGCCTCGGCGTGCAGCCGCCGGACTTCGACTGGGGGCGGCTGCTGTTCGACGGCTTCGCCCGCATCTACGTCACGCCGGAGGTGGCGATCGGGCCCGCGGTGGCGGTCGCGCTGGCCGGCATCGGGTTCAACCTGCTCGGCGACACGCTGGCCAAGCGGGCTTCGCGCACCGCCGTACCGGCGAGGAAGGAAGAGCTCGCCGCGCCGGAGCCGGCGGGCGCGCCCGATCCGCGGGCCGTGCTGGAGGTGCGGGACCTGACCGTCACCTTCCCCGGCGGCGTCACGCCCGTGCGGAGCCTGTCGCTGACGGTACGGCCCGGCGAGATCGTCGGCATCGTCGGCGAGTCCGGCAGCGGCAAGAGCCTGACCGCGGCGGCGATCGGCGGCCTGGTGCCCTATCCGGGCACGGTCACGCACGCCGCGCTGCGCCTGGACGGCCGGGAGGTCGCCGAGCTCAGCCAGAAGGAGCTCGGCACGAGCCTGGCCATGGTCTTCCAGGACCCGATGGCCTCGCTCAACCCGGCGCTGCGCGTGGGCGGGCAGCTGGCCGAGGTGGCGATCGTGCACCAGGGCGCCACCCGCGCCGAGGCCGCCCGGCGGGCCGTGGACCGGCTCGGTCACGTGCACCTGCCGGAGCCGGAGAAGCAGGCCAGGCGGCATCCGCACGAGCTGTCGGGCGGCATGCGGCAGCGCGCGGTGATCGCGATGGGGCTCATGGGCTCGCCCAAGCTGATCATCGCCGACGAGCCGACGACCGCGCTGGACGTCACCGTGCAGCGGCAGATCCTCAAGCTCCTGCGCGAGGTGGTCGACGAGAGCGGGGCGGCGGCGCTGTTCATCTCGCACGACATCGCGGTCGTGGGGGAGCTGTGCGACCGGGTCGTGGTCATGTACGCGGGGCGGGTGGTGGAGGAACTGCCCGTGTCGGCGCTGGCCAAGGGGGCGGCGCATCCGTACACCAAGGCCCTGGTGGACTCGCTGCCCGACATGGAGACCGACCGCTCGCTGCCGCTGGCCAGCATCCCCGGCACGCAGCCGGCGCCCGCAATGGTGGGGGCGGGGTGCGCGTTCGCGGGACGGTGCGCGCTGGCGACCGATCGCTGCTCGACGTCGTTGCCGCCGGTCACCGAGTACGGCATCGCGCACACGGTGGCCTGCTGGGAGGTTTCATGAAATTTACTGACGTGACGGTGCGATTCGGATCGTTCACCGCGGTCGACTCCGTCAGCCTGGAGGTGCCGCCCGGCGGCATCGTCGGGCTGGTGGGAGAGTCGGGCTCCGGCAAGTCGTCGCTGGCCAAGGCGGTCAGCGGCCTCGTACGGTACTCCGGGGAGATCACCGGCGCCTCCCGGGTGCAGATGGTCTTCCAGGACCCCTACGCCTCACTCGACCCGCGCATGAAGGTCGGCGAGTCGGTGGCCGAGGGCCTGCTGGAGCTGCCCAGGGCCGCCCGCCCCGACGAGGTGACCCGCCTGCTCGGCCTCGTCTCCCTGCCCGCGGAGCTCGCCTCCCGCTACCCGCGGGAGCTGTCGGGCGGGATGCGCCAGCGCGTCGCCATCGCCCGCGCGCTCGGCGCCCGCCCCGACCTGCTGGTCGCCGACGAGATCACCAGCGCCCTGGACGTCTCCGTCCAGGGCTCCGTGCTCAACCTCATCCGCTCCCTGCGCGACACCCTGGGGTTGTCGATCCTGTTCATCTCGCACAACCTCGCGGTGGTCCGCTACGTCTGCGACACGGTGGCGGTCATGCACCGGGGCCGCATCGTCGAGCACGGCCCGACCGAGGCCGTGGTCGGCCGGCCCGCGCACGACTACACCCGCACGCTGCTGGAGGCCGTGCCCCGCCTGCAGCGCTGAAGCCGCTCCGGCGGCGGGCAGGCGCCGCCGGAGCTTCACCGGTCAGCCGCTGGCCACCAGGATGAAGGCCGCCTGTTCGGTGGGCACGCCGGGAGCGCTGCCCCGGATCCCGATGAGGATCTTGCGCGGCGGGGTGAAGATGACGTCGCCCGTGCCCGCGATGGTCAGCTCGGCGATCTCACCGGGGCCCAGCGTCTCCGACGTGAGGGTGAAGTCCAGGCCGGCGATCAGGCCGGACAGCGACAGGGAGACCGTGGGGGAGAAGCCGTTGCGCGGCACGTTCTCGATGGTCATCGTGATCGAGGTGCCGGAACCGACGGTTCCGCTGCCAGAGGTCACCTTGAGGGTGAACTGCGGGATCTTCTGGACGGCGAGCGCGAACTGGCCGCCCGCCGCGACCTGGCGGACGTCGACCAGCCCCGTGACCAGTCCCGGAACCGGCCGCGAGGTCAGCGTGCCGTCGCCGAGCTGGCCGCTGTGGTTGGCGCCCCACGCCACCACCCGCCCGTCGGCGCGGACCGCGGCCCCGAACGTGTCACCGGCGGAGATCTGCGACACCGGCCCTGCCTGGGCACGGATCGGCAGCAGCCGGTCGGTGAACGTGCCGTCGCCGAGCTGGCCACTGGTGTTCGAGCCCCACCCGAAGACGGCGCCGTTCACCCCGCGGGCCAGGGCGTAGAAGAACCCGGCCGAGACCTCCGCGATGGGCGGGAGCCCTCCCACCTCCTGGGCGGTGATCCGCGTCTGGAAGGTGCCGTCGCCGAGCTGGCCGTGGTTGTTGTTGCCCCAGGCGAACACCCGGCCGTCCGAGCGCAGCGCCAGGTTGTGCTCGGGTCCGACCGAGACGCCGCGGACCTGCGTCAGGCCGAGCACCGGCACCGGGGTGGGCCGGTTGGTCGTGGTGCCGTCGCCGAGCTTGCCGGACAGGTTCCTGCCCCAGGAACGCACGGTGCCGTCGCCGAGCACCGCCAGGGTGTGGTCCATCCCGGCGGCCACGGAGACGGCCCTGGGCAGCCCCGCGACCCTGGCGGGGGCCGGGCGGTCCTGCGTGGTGCCGTCGCCGAGCTGGCCGCCGAAGTTGTCGCCCCACGTCCACACGCCGCCGTCGGCGGTGACCGCGACGCTGTGCCCGGACCCCGCGCTGATGCCGACCACGTCCGTGAGGCCGGGCACCTGGACCGGGTTCGGCCGGTTGGTCGTGGTGCCGTCGCCGAGCTGGCCGTTTCCGTTGAGGCCCCACGCCCACAGGGTGCCGTCACCGGCGACGGCCAGGGCGTGCGCCGAGCCCGCCGCGACCTTGGCGAAGCGCAGCTCCATCCGGTTCACCACGCCGGCCGTGGTCCTGCGGTCCGGGATGAGGGAGCCGATGCCCTGCTGCCCCGTGTGGTTGTCTCCCCATGAGACCGCGTGCACGGGCGGGTCCGCCTGTGCCGCGGCCCGGTGGGAGGGAACGGCCAGGGCCGCCCCGGCGACGGCCAGCGCCGCCGCCCAGGTCTTCCATCGTGACACCACGCCTGCTCCTCTCACTGATTTCGTGCTTCACAGCGAAGGGGCGTGACATCCCGTTCCACGGCCGTTCCATCGGGGTCAGGCGGCCGCCCTGACCTCCACCTCCCAGAGCGAGTAGCCGAAGTCGGTGGCCCGCCGTACCCCTTGGACGCGCAGGTGGCGGGTGACGTTGGGCCGGTCGATCCAGAGCGTGTCCACGCCGCCGTCGCCCGCGCTGACCTCGGCCAGCGGGGTCCAGGCGGCGCCGTCGGTGGAGGACTCGACGCGGTAGGCGGCGCCGTACGCGGTCTCCCAGCGCAGCACCACCTGGCCGGCGTCCACGGCGGTACCGAGGTCCACCTGGAGCCACTCGCCGTCCGCGGGCGGCGACGACCAGCGGGTGGCGGGGTCGCCGTCGACCGCCTTGCCCGGCTCGAACGTGGTGCCGCCCTCGACGCCGGAGGCCGTGGCGGTCCTGCCCCTGGCCAGGTTCTCCGTCCCGACGGGCCGGTGGGCGGTGACCTCGACCTTGGTCGTCACACCGGCGAAGGAGATCTCCAGCGTGCCCGAGCCCGACGGCGTGAACACGACCGGCACCGTCAGCAGCCCGCCGCGCGGCAGCGTCAGCCGCCGGTCGGCGGGCAGCTTCCATCCCCGCGGGCCGCGGACGGCCAGCGTGCCGCCCACGTCGGCCGCCCGCTCGCCGCTGACGCTCAGCGTCGTCGTCGCCTCGGCACCCGCCGCGCTCTCCAGCGCCGCCGGGTCGGCCGCCAGGATCACGCCGGGCACGTCCGCGTAGCGCGGGACGATCTCGGCGACGCTCGGCGCCGCGCCGCCGGGCGTCCAGGCCAGCCGTACCGCGTCCGCGGTGGTGTCCGCGAGATCGATCTCCGTGTACGGCCCCGCCAGCCGCCCGATCGTCCGCCACTGCCCACCTGCTCTGACCTGCACCGACGCCTGCCCGGTACCCACAACGGCGACCCGGTCGAGCACCCTGGGCCGCGACAGCGCCGCCTCCAGCGCGTCACCGGCGGCGGGCGCGGCCGAGGCGGTCCAGGCGGTGGCGAGGTTGCCGTCCGCGGCGGCGGCCAGGCCGGTGCCCGCCGGAGTGCCGGTGACCGTGATGCGGGTACGGTCGTCGTCCGGCGTCGACACCTGGAACTCGCGCACGACCAGCCAGTTGGCGTTGGCGCCCGTGGCGCGGTAGCGGACGTAGCGGGCGCGGGTGCCGTCCGGGGCGGTGGCCTTCACCTCGGCCGTGGTAGCGGTGGCCAGCGGCGTCCAGGCGGCGCCGTCCGGGGAGTGCTCCAGGACGCCGGCGCGGATGTAGTCGTCAGGGCTGCCCTGCTTGCCCATGAGGACCGCGACCTCGCCGATGGACCGTACGGAGCCGAGGTCGAGGGTGACGGCGTCGCCGGGGCCGGGGGCGTTGTTGCTCCAGTAGAAGGTGGCCGGGTCGCGGTCGGTCATGCGGTCCGGGGTGTTGTCCGCGTAGGTGCCGAGGGTGCTGGAGGCGGACGGGCGCTCGTCGGCCACGCCGATCCAGCGGTCGAGCTCCTTCAGCGCGTCCTCGACGAAGCGGTCCATCACGCCGTCGCCGACGCGGGGGAAGGTGCCGGCGTGCGGCTGGCGCGGGTCGCGGATGGCCTTGGCCCGCGTGACCAGGTCGAGCGCCTCCTGCCTGGCGCGCACCGCCGTACGTCCGTCGTCGCGGCGGACGGCGTCGAGCACGTCGAGGGCCTTGAGCACCGCGCGCGACCAGAGCCGGGCGGCTTCCAGCCACGACCCGGCCTCCTCCAGGAAGGCCCGGTCGGCGACGCCGCGCTCGATCACGCCGGGCGCGGCCAGCAGCCGCTGCGCGTGCTCCCGCAGGGCGTCCCTGGCACTCGCGGCGGCTTCCGCGCGCTCGCCGGCTTCATCGGGTTTGGCGGGGGTCTGGGCGTTGTGTGAGGATCGGTCGCCGGCTCGCCAGGCGGGCCAGAAGCGGGCGATCTCGGCGGCCAGTGCGGGCGCCTGCCTGTGGTGGACGGTGCCGTCGTAGGTGTTGAGGTCGGCGAAGTCGCGCAGCGCCCGCACGACCTGCGGCGAGCCGCCCGCCACCTCGTCCAGCGCGCGCAGCCACGAGGCCTGCGCGTCGTAGACCGGGTCGTTCCACCCGAAGTCGGCGAAGGAGTACAGGGCGATCTCGCTGACCGCCGCCTGGTTCATCGGGTTGGAGATGATGCCGGCCAGGTGTTCCGACAGGCCGGGCTCGCGCCCGGCGTAGTCGGCGATCTGGAGTCTGCCCGGGTTGTAGTCGTTGACCGGGTAGTTGTCCCAGATCAGGATCTCGTGGCCGAAGACACGCCTCGCCTCGGCGGCGTGGGCCTTGGTGATGGTGGCCGGGATGACGCCGAGGCCGGTCCAGTGCACGACGACGTCCTTGCCGAGGACCTCCCTGATGGCCTTCTTGTAGGGCGTCTCCCTGGCGTCGTAGTACTCGGTCGGCACCATCTGGACCGGCGCGACGTCGCCCTTCGAGCGCGCCCACGCCTGGGCGGCGTTGACCAGGTCGCTCTGGGCCCGTCCCGCGCCCGCGCCGCCGGGCGGGCCGTATTTCGCCTGGTCGCCGGCGCAGTTCCACCGGCCGGCGTCGATGTCGTCGAGCGCGACGTTGAAGGCGCGCGCGCCGAGCCCGTAGATCGCCTCGAACTTGGCCAGCAGCTTGGCCACGTCCGCCTGGTCGGTGTAGCAGACGGACAGGCCGGGCGAGAGGGCGAAGGTGAAGTCGACGTGGTTCCGGCGGGCGTGGGTGACGAGCTCGCCGAGCTGGGCGAGCTTGTCCTGTGGGTACGGCTCGCGCCACCGGTCCCGGTGGTAGGGGTCGTCCTTGGGCGCGTACTCGTAGGTGTTCATCTTGTGGGCGCCCAGGTAGTCCAGGTGGCTCACCCGGTCCTGGTGGGACCACGGCGTGCCGTAGAAGCCCTCGATGGAGCCGCGGTAGCGCATCGACGGCCAGTCGCGGACCTCCACGCCGGGCATCCGGTCGCGGCCGTGGCGGCTCTGGACGAGCTGGCGCAGCGAAAGGGCGGCGTAGTAGGTGCCGTCGGCGTCCACGCCGTCCAGGACGATGTCGCCGCGCCCGGCGGCCAGGACGTAGCCCTCGGCGGGCAGGCCGTCGGCGTTCTTGACGCCGAGCCTGGTCAGGCGGGCGTCGCCGTCCCCGAGCCAGACGGTCACGGGGGTGCGGGGGTCGGTCCCGTCGGTGGTGGTCACCCGCTTGACGCCGGCGTCGGCGAGGACCTTCCTGACGACGGCCTCGGCGTGGGGGTCGCTCTCGCTGGTACGGACCAGTCCCACGACGGACGGGATCGGGAAGCCGTCGGAGCGGGGCTTCAGCTGCTGGGCCACGGGGGCGAGCCGGAGGGTGCCGGCCGCGGCGGGAGCGGCGATGAGCAGGGGAGTCGCGAGGAGGGCGGTGGCTAAAAGACGGTTCAGGTGCACACTGTCTCCTAGACGAGAAGGTGCCACCATAGGATCATCCTCCCCGCAACTGGTCAATACCAGTACAAGTCACGAAATATCCCTGGTACGGACCAGGCGGGCTCTCCGGCCCGCCCCGAGCCGGAGGGTGGAACGCCCGCTTATGAGACCCGACCTGGTCGTCCGCCCCGGCGCGGTACGGACCGCGCCGTACCCGCCGCCCCGACGAAGATCGGGCCATTGGGCACGCGCACCAAGGGTGCGGGGGTGCTTGGTGGGCTGGCACGAATCGACGCGTCCTCACGATGGTTTACCGTCGCCGTGACAACGGACGACTCGGAGGGCATGCGTGATCGCGATCAGGGAGCTTCACGAGATCGCGGACCTGGAAGAGGTCCACGCGCTGTTCGGTGATATCTGGCATTTCGACCCGGGCGGCGAGCCGATCTCGGTCGAGCTGATGCGGGCCTTCTCGCACGCCGGCAACTACATCACCGGCGCATACGACGGAGCCACACTGGTGGGCGCGTCGGTGGGCTTCATGGCGGTCGGCGGCGTACTGCACTCGCACATCACCGGTGCGGCCGTCGGGCGCGGCATAGGGTTCGAGCTCAAGATGCACCAGCGCCGCTGGGCACTGGAGCGCGGGCTGACGCGCATCTCCTGGACCTACGACCCCCTGGTGCGCCGCAACGCGCACTTCAACCTCGCCAAGCTGGGGGCCAGGCCGCACGAGTACCTGCCCAGCTTCTACGGGGTCATGGGCGATGCGATCAACCAGGGCGACGAGTCCGATCGGGTGCTCGCCGTCTGGGACCTGACCGCGCCGCACGTCGAGGCGGCGGTACGGCGGGAGCCGTACACGCCGGACATCCCCACGGGAACGGTGATCGCCCTGCGCAACGAGGGCGGCAGGCCGGTGCCCGGTGACATGGACGCGCCGGTCGTGCTGGTGGCGATCCCCGCCGATGTGGAGGGGTTGCGCGGCGTTGATCCGGGAACGGCCAAGGCGTGGCGGCATGCCGTACGCGACGTGCTGGGCGGCATGCTGGCCGAAGGCCGCAAGGTCACTGGATTTCATGACAAGAAGTACTACGTAGTGGAGAAGGCGTGAAAATCACAGGAGTAGAGCTGCGCAGGATCGCGATGCCCTTGGTGGCGCCGTTCCGCACCTCGTTCGGCACCGAGACCTCGCGCGACGTGCTGCTCGTGCGCGTGGTGACACCGGACGCCGAGGGGTGGGGCGAGTGCGTGGCCATGTCGGAGCCGCTCTACTCCTCCGAGTTCGTCGACGGCGCGGCCGAGGTGATCAAGCGGTTCCTGCTGCCGTCGCTGCCCGCCGAGGTCGACGCGTACGGCGTGGGCCGCGCCCTGGAGCCGATCAAGGGCCACCGGATGGCCAAGGCGGCCGTGGAGACCGCGGTGCTGGACGCCCAGCTGCGCGCGGCCGGCGAGTCGTTCGGCCGCTTCCTGGGCGCCGAACGTGACCGGGTGCCCTGCGGCGTCTCCGTCGGCATCATGGACTCCATCCCCGAACTGCTGGAGGCCGTCGGCGGCTACCTGGACGAAGGCTACGTCCGGATCAAGCTGAAGATCGAACCCGGCTGGGACGTCGAGCCGGTGCGCGCGGTGCGCGAGCGCTTCGGCGACGACGTGCTCCTGCAGGTCGACGCCAACGCCGCCTACACACTCGTGGACGCCCGCCAGCTCGCCAAACTGGACGACTTCGAGCTGCTGCTCATCGAGCAGCCGCTGGCCAACGACGACTTCGTCCAGCACGCCCAGCTCGCCAAGCAGCTGAGGACCCCGATCTGCCTCGACGAGTCCATCGAGTCGGCCGAGCACGCGGCGGCCGCGATCGCGCTGGGCTCCTGCTCCATCGTCAACATCAAGCCCGGCCGCATCGGCGGCTACCTGGAGGCCCGCCGCATCCACGACCTGTGCCGGGCGCACGGGGTCGCGGTGTGGTGCGGCGGCATGCTGGAGACCGGCCTCGGCCGGGCCGCCAACGTGGCGCTCGCCGCGCTGCCCGGCTTCACGCTGCCCGGCGACACCTCGGGCTCGCGCCGCTACTACGCGACCGACATCACCGAGCCGTTCGAGCTGCGCGACGGCCACCTGGACGTCCCCGCGGGACCCGGGCTCGGCGTCGAGCCGATCCAGGCGATACTCGACGAGGTCACCACGTCCACCGAGTGGATCACGCTCTAGCCCAGATTCCGCAGGTCGAGCTGGCGCAGCACGCGTGAGATGACCTGCGGGTCGGCGTCCGGGTCGCGGCGCGCGTCCAGGACGGCGCGCCGGGCCGCCGACATCATCTCGTCGTTGACCCGGCGCACCACCCTGAAACGTTCGAGGCGCTGGCCGAACGCCTCGCGGCGTTCCTCGTCGGCCAGCTCGGGGCTGATCCGTACCGCGATGTCGGACAGGCGGCGGCCGAGAATCTCCACCATGTCGTCGGGCACCTGCTCGGTGTCGACGAGCTCCCTCAGCCGCTGCTTCGCCGCGCCCGCGGCCTGCTTGGCGAGCCTGCGCTCGAAGGCGCGTTCCGCCTCGGTGTCGGAGGTGACGCCGAGCAGGCGTACCACCCAGGGCAGGGTCAGGCCCTGCACCAGCAGCGTGGCGAGGATGACCGCGAACGCGACGAAGACCAGCACGTCGCGCTGCGGCACCTCCAGCGGGATGGCCAGCGCGAGCGCCACCGAGGCCACGCCGCGCATGCCCGCCCACCACATCACGACCGTCTCGCGCCAGCTCATCGGCGTCTCGGAGTCGTCGCCGCGCAACTGGTGCAGCCGCCTGGCCAGCGAGGCGGTCGGCAGCAGCCACAGCAGCCGGACCCCCACGACCACGGCGACCACGATCAGGCTCCACACCATCACCTCGCCGAACCTGCTGGTCACGGTGCCGAGCACGTTGTGCAGCTCCAGCCCGATCAGCCCGAACGCCACCCCGGTCACCAGCGTGTCCACGACCTGCCAGAAGGCGGCGCCGGTGAGCCGGCCGATCGAGTCGTCGGCGTCGCTGGTCTTCTCGCGCAGGTAGAAGGCGGTGGTCAGCACCGCCAGCACGCCGGAGCCGAGCAACTGGTCGGCCAGCACGTAGCTGGCGTACGGCACCAGCACCGACAGCCCGATCTGCAACGTGGGGTCGCCGAGCAGGCTGTCCAGCCGGGCCGCCACCCACCCCACCCCGAACCCGACCACGACCGCCACCACCGCCGACAACACCAGCTCGCCCGCCGCGACCGGCCACGAGAAGCTGCCGGTGAGGGCCGCGGCGATCGCCACGTGGTAGAGCACGATGGCCGTCACGTCGTTGAACAGCCCCTCGCCCTCCAGCAGCGACACCAGCCGCCTGGGCAGCCCGAGCGAGCCCGCGACGCTGGTGGCCGCGACCGGGTCCGGCGGGGCGACCAGCGCGCCCAGCGCCGCCGCCGCGGCCAGCGACAGGCCGGGCACCAGCGCGTGCGCCACCCCCGCGACCGCCGCCGTGGTCACGAACACCAGCGCCACGGCCAGCAGGAAGATGGGCCGCCAGTTGGCCGCGAACTGCCGCCACGAGGTACGGCTGGCCGCCGCGTACAGCAGCGGAGGCAGCAGGGCCGGCAGCACGAGCTCCGGCGGGATGTCCACGTTCGGCACGAACGGCAGCACCGCCAGCACGATGCCGTACAACGTCATGAGCACCGGTGCCGGCAGCCCCAGCCGGTCGCCGAGCGGCACCGTGACCAGCGCCCCGAGCAGCACGAGCATGAGCAGCACGAACTGGCCCACGACACCCCCCGATGATCGTCGTCAACCAGCGTGCCACAGGGCACCGGGAGAAAAGGCGCACCTCGGCCCCGGGTCTTGGGGGTCGTCAGCGGTCGAGCACGAGGAGGGCCGGGGGCGGGGTGGTGAGGAGGCGTGGGGCGGACTCCGTGCAGACCGCCACGTCGGCGAGGCGGGCGCCGAACAGGTCGGGGAGGTAGACGGCCGGTTCGAGGCAGAGCGCCATGCCGGGGGCCAGCGGGGTGGGGTCGGCGGGGGACAGGTGCGGCGCTTCGTCGTCGGCCAGGCCCACGCCTCTGCCGTAGTGGCCGGCGGCGAACTGGCCGTAGCCGGACTCCTCGATCATCGACTGGGCGGACCTGGCGACGGAGGCGGCGGGGAGGGCCTGCCGTACACCGTCGAGGGCGGCGCTTTGAGCGGCGAGGACCACCGAGTACAGGGCGTCGAAGTCCTCCGGCGGCTCGGCCACCGCGAGAGCCCTGGCCACCTCGGCGCAGTAGCCGTCCCACCGCCCGCGCACGGCGACCTGGAGCGCGTCGCCCGGATTGATCACCCGGTCGGTCGGGCGGTGCGCGGGGACCGCGGTGTGCTCCCCGGCCGCCACCTGAACGCCCAGGATCTCCTCGCAGCCGCTCTCCAGCATCGCGACCCGCAGGTGGCGGGCCATGGCGCGTTCCGTGGCCCCGAACCACCGCCACTCCCGAGCCCGCGCCACCACCCCGTCCGCCGCCGCGGCCGCCGTGGCGATCGCGTCGAGCTCGCCCGCGTCCTTCCGCAACCTCAGAGGCGCGAGTACGGCTCCCGCCGGCACGAGCTCGGCGTCCACCGACAGTCCGAACAGCTCCCGCACCCGCATCTCCGGATCCACCCCGACCCGGCGGGCGGCGGCCGGGATGAGCGCACCGGGGGTGGTGGTCTCGGCGTAGTCGTCCCGCGTGACCACCAGGAACCCCTCGCCCCGCCCGCCCAGGAACCGGAAGTCGGGCGAGGGCCGCAGCACCAGCGCGTCCACCTCGGCCGCGGTCATGGCGGCCCGCACCGCCTCCACCCGCTCAGCCGGCCCCGCGCCTTGCCCGTCCTGCCTGGGCCCGCACACGACAGGCCGGTCCTGCCTCTGCCCACGGTCCTGGCTCAGCCCGCTCGCGGGTGGCTGGTCCTGGTCGTGTCCGCTCGCCGGAAGCGCGTCGCCGGGTGGCTGGTCCTGATCGTGTCCGCTCGCCCGAAGTGCGTCGCCGGGCGGGCCGTCCTCGGGAAGTCCGCGCGGGGCGGGCACATCCCTGACCAGGCCACCAGCAGCCGAACCACCCTCGGCGGGCGTGTCCTTGGCCCGGCAGCCTGCAGCCTGACCGCCTTCCCCCTGACGGGGCTTGGCCGTGGCCTCGGGGGAGCTGGAGGGGTGCGGGGTGGCGGCCGAGGGGTCGAAGCCCGGGGTGCCGGACCCCGGACGGCCGGAACCGAAGGGGCCGGGGTCGGGTGTGGGGGTCACGTGGGCTCGTGGAGCCAGCAGGCGACCGGGCCGAAGTCCGGCTCCTTGTCGCGGCAGACGTCCATCACGTGCGGGCAGCGCGGGTTGAAGCGGCAGCCTCCCGGCGGGCTGGCCGGGTCGGGGACGTCGCCGGGCAGCTCCGCCGGCAGCGTGCCCTGGCCGTCGGGCAGGGGGATCGCGTTCAGGAGGGCCTGGGTGTAGGGGTGGCGGGGGTTGTCCCACACCTCGGCGGTCCCGCCGACCTCGACGATCTTGCCCAGGTACATGACGGCGATCCGGTCGGCGATCAGGCGTACGACGGACAGGTCGTGACTGATGAACAGCAGCCCGGCCCCCGACTCCACGGCCAGGTCGCGCATCAGGCGGGCCACCTGCGACTGCGCCGAGGCGTCCAGGGCGGAGATGGGCTCGTCGCCGATGAGCAGGCGGGGCTCGGCGGCCAGCGCGCGGGCGATGGCGATGCGCTGCCGCTGCCCGCCGGAGAACTCGTGCGGATGGCGATCGGTGAACTCTCTCGGCAGTCCCACGCGTTCGAGCAGGTCGGCCGGGGTGGCGGTGCTGCCGCGCGCCACCCGCAGGCCGTCGGCGATCTGGTCGCCCACGCGCCGGCGCGGGTTGAGGGAGGCGTACGGGTCCTGGAAGACCATCTGAATCCCGGTCAGCGTACGGCGCCGCAGCCCGAGCGGCGTCACCGGCTGCCCCTCGAACCGGATGGCGCCCTCGGTCACCGGGTTCAGCCCGCAGACGGCTCTGGCCAGCGTCGACTTGCCGCATCCCGACTCGCCCACGAGGCCGACGACCTCACCGGCGCGCACCGTGAGGCTGGCCCCGGCGACCGCGCGGACGACGGGACGGCCGGGGGAGCGGTGCTCGACGACCAGGTCGTCGATGGTGAGCAGGCTCATGAGCGCTCCTCGTCGGGTGCGGGGGCGAGCGGACTCTCGGGCAGGGAGGCCAGGAGGGAGCGGGTGTAGGGGTGGTCGGGGGTGCGCAGGACGTGGGAGCGGGGCCCGCTCTCCACGATCAGGCCGTCCTTCATGACGCTGACCTCGTCGGCCACCGCGGACATCACCCCGAGGTCGTGGGTGACCAGCAGCACGGCCAGCCCCAGCTCGTCGCACAGCCCGCGCAGCAGCCGCAGGATGCCGGCCTGGACGGTCACGTCGAGCGCCGTGGTCGGCTCGTCGGCGATCAGCACCCGGGGCGAGCAGGCCAGCGCGATCGCGATGGCGATGCGCTGCCGCATGCCGCCGGAGAACTGGTGGGGGTAGCGACCGTACGCCTCGTCGGCGCCGGGGATGCGGACCTTGCCGAGCAGTTCGACGGCCCGCGCCCGCGCCTCGGCCTTGCCCAGCCCGAGGTGGTGGCGCATGTGCTCGGTGAGCTGCCTGCCGACGGTGAGCATGGGGTGCAGGCTGGTGGCGGGGTCCTGGAAGACCATGGCGACCTCGCCGCCGCGTACCTTGTTGAGCTCTTTGGCGGACAGTTCGAGCAGGTTGCGGCCGTTGTGGACGATCGAGCCCGTCGCGCTCGCGCCGTGCGGGAGCAGGCCGAGGGCGGCCAGGCCGGTCATGGTCTTGCCGGAGCCCGACTCGCCGGCCAGGCCGTGGACGCGGCCCTCGCGCAGGGTGACGGAGACGCCCTTGAGGATCTGCCGTCCGTGGATGTCCACCTTCAGGTCGGTGATCTTCACAGTGCGCGCTCCTTGATGGCGCGGGCCGTACGCGGGTCGAGGGCGTCGCGCAGGGTGTCGCCGAGGAAGTTGAAGGCCAGCACCACGGTCAGAATGGCGAGACCGGGGAAGGTCGCCACCCACCAGGAGTCGAAGACCTCCACGCCCGAGGCGACCATCGCGCCCCACTCGGGCGAGGGCGGCTTCGCGCCGAGGCCCAGGAAGCTGAGTCCGGACAGGAGCAGCAGCGCGGTGCCGATGTCGAGCGTGGCCAGCACCAGGACGGGGCCGGTCACGTTGGGCAGCACGTCCACGCGCAGCGAGCGCCAGGGCGAGAAGCCGAGCAGCCGCCCGCTGAGCACGAACTCCCGCTCGCGCACGCCGAGCACGAGGCCGCGGGTGACGCGGGCGTAGGCGGGCCAGGCCACCACGAGTACGGCCAGCACCGCGTTGGTCAGGCTGGCCCCGAGCGCCGCGGCCACGACCATGGCCAGGATGACCGTGGGGAAGGCGAAGACCAGGTCGGCGATCCGCATGATGGTCTCACCCACCCACCTGCCGAAATATCCGGCGGCGGCGCCGAGCAACCCGCCGACCAGCACGCTCATGGCCACCAGGAGCAGGGTGAGCGGGATGGAGACGCGGGCGCCGTACATGACGCGGCTGAGGATGTCGCGGCCGAGCTGGTCGGTCCCGAACCAGTGCCCGGGGCCCGGCTCGGCCAGGCGGGGCAGGTCCTGCGCGAGCGGGTCGTGCGGGGCCAGGAACGGCGCGGCCAGCGCGATGACCAGCCAGGCCACCGCGATGACGGCCCCGGCGACGGCCAGCGGCTGCCGCCACGCCTCGGGCACGCGCCGCCTGCGGGGCGCGAGCGGGTCACGCCTCAGAGCACGCCTCATTGCAGCCTCACTCGCGGGTCGATGATCCCGTACAAGACGTCCACGATCAGGTTGATGACCAGGTACACGACGCCGACCACCAGGCCGACGCCCATCACCGCGGGCAGGTCGAGTGAAGTCGCGCTCTTGTACGCGTACTGGCCGACCCCCGGCCAGGCGAAGATCGCCTCGACCAGCACGGTCCCGGACAACAGCGAGCCGAACGCCAGACCGGCCACGGTGATGATGGGCACCAGGGCCGAGCGCAGGACGTAACGGAACAGGACCGTCCGCCCGGGCAGCCCCTTGGCCCGCGCGGCGCGCACGTAGTCCTGGCCCAGAACCTCCAGCACCGCGCTGCGGGTGAAGCGGGTCAGCAGCCCGATCGTGTAGAGGGCCAGCACCAGCGCCGGGGTGATGAGGTGGCCGGCGGCGCTGGCGAAGACGTCCCACTGCCCGGTCAGCGCCGCATCGAGCGTGTGCAGGCCGGTGATCGGCCCCGGCGCGGTCATGCCGGGGTCGATGCGGCCGCTGCCCGGGGTGAGCTGCAGGCGGTAGAAGAAGACGTAGAAGGCCAGCAGCGCCAGCCAGAACGTCGGCACCGAGATGCCGATCAGGCTCAGCACCCGCAGCAGGTGGTCGGGCAGCCGGTCGCGGCGCAGGGCCGCCACGACGCCGAACGCCACGCCCAGCACCAGCGAGATCAGGATCGCCGCCCCGGCCAGCTCCAGCGTCGCCGGGACGAACTCGGCGAGGTCGTCGCTGACCGGGCGGTGGCTCTGCTGGCTGGTGCCCAGGTCGCCCTGGAGGATGCCCCGCAGGTGCAGCAGGTACTGCTCCGGCAGCGGCTTGTCCAGGCCGTGCTCGGCCTTCCACTGGGCGACGATCGCCGGGTCGCCGAGCGCCCGCTGGCCCAGGTTGGCGGCGACGGGGTCGCCGGGCACCATGTTGGTCAGGACGAAAGTGACCAGCGTGATCCCCCAGGCCAGCAGCAGGGCGATGAGGATCCGGCGGATCAGGAACCGGGCCAGGGGGTGCCTGGCCCGGGTGCCGGTGGCCTTCACTTCACGCCGAGGTCGGCCACGTCGACGGTCCAGACCGGGTGGTACTCCAGGCCGGTCACCGTGGCGGCGGTCACGATGTTCTGGCTCGGCTGGATCAGCGGGACGAACGGGCCGCCCGCGTTGAGCTTGGTCTGGACGTCGTGGTAGACGGTCTTGCGGGCGTCGTCGCCGATGGTGGCCGCCGCCTTCTCGCCGGCCGCCTCGATCTCCTTGGCCGCGCCGGGCTTCCATCCGGCGCGCAGGCCGACCGTCTTGCCGGGCAGGAAGGCCAGGTAGTCGCTGGGGTCCGGGTAGTCAGGGCCCCAGTACCACAGGCCCATCTCCTCCTTGCCGTTGCGGTAGTTGTCCAGGGCGGTGGCGACCGGCGCGGGGGCCAGTTCGACCGTGATGCCGACCTCCTTGAGGTTGGCCTGGATGCGCTCGGCCAGCGGCTGGAAGGACAGGCCGTTGACGGTCAGCTCGCTCGGGTACTCCAGCTTGACGCTCGGGTTGGACAGCCCGCTGGCGGCCAGCGCGGCCTTGGCGCCCTCGACGTCCCGCTTGGCGGCCTGGTCGGCGGGCAGCGCGCCGAGCAGCTGCGACGGGATCACGCCCGGCGCCTGGGTCGAGCCCTCGCCGGCCAGCTCCAGCAGGCCCGCGTAGTCGACGCCCTTGCGCACGGCCTCGACGAACTTGGCGTTCGTGGTGGTCTTGCTGATCTCGGAGTTCTGGTTGGCCAGCAGGAAGATGACGTTGGCCGAGGCGGTCTTCTTGACCTGCAGCGTGTTCGGCATGCCGGTGACCTGGTCGCCGGACAGGTTGAGCGCCACCTGGCTGTCGCCGCGCTGGACGTTCAGCTTCTGCGTGGCCGCCTCGACGTTGCGGATGACGACCTTGTCGTAGGCGGGCTTGGTCCCGTAGTACTTCGGGTTGGCCTTGAGGACGACCTGGCTGCTGACGTTGAAGGACTCGATCGCGTACGGGCCGGAGCCGAGCGAGGCCGAGTTGAGGTACTGCTCCGCCTTGTCCTTGGCGTCGGCGGTAGCGCCGTGCTGCTGGGCGACCTTGCTGTTGATGATCCCGAGCGCCGGGTTCGGCAGGATGAACGGCAGCGCCGGGTTGGCCGCCTTCGACGTCAGCTTGATCGTCGAGTCGCCGTCCTTGGCCACCTCCACGCCGTCCAGCAGGAACGACGGGGTGCCCTTCATGTCGCGCACGCGGGTCAGCGAGAAGACCACGTCGTCGGCGGTGACCGGGGAGCCGTCGGCGAAGACCGCGCCCTGCTTCAGCTTGAGCGTGAGCGTCTTGCCGTCCTGCGACAGCTCGTACGACTCGGCCAGCGCCGGGACGGGCTTGGTCACATCGGCGCCGTCGAAGGTGAGAAGCGTCTCGTAGGCCGCCTTGCCGATGATGAGGCCGGTCGGCTCGTAGGTGCGGCCCGGGTCGCCGGTCTTGAGGTCGAAGGAGGTGTCGATGACGAGGGTCTTGCCGGCTGCGGTGCCACCGGCAGCGGGGGTCTTGGAGCCGCCGCTTCCGCAGGCGGCGAGGGCGAGTGCACCGGCGAGCAGTACAGCCGCCGTCTGCGAGCGGGTCGCCATGGGTCCTCCAGATATTCTGTGAAAGTTGTCGTGGATTGTCCGGCAGAACGTCCAGCCCGTGTCACGTCGGTGAGACGGTTTGTCGAGGAGTGTGGTACTGATGGCGGAAATTTCCAGAAATGGTGGAGAGAGTGGGTTGCGCTCTGGACGGATCGGCATCGGCCTTGAGCTGGACGCCGTCCATTTGAAGATCCTGCAGGTCCTGCGCGAGAACGGCCGCATCTCGGTCGCCGCGCTGGCCGAGCGGGTGGGCATCTCGCGGGCGAACGCCTACACCCGCTTCGAGGCCCTGCGCGCCGACGGCGCCATCAAGCGCTTCACCGCCGAGATCGATCATGTCAGGGCCGGGCTCGGCATCACCGCGCTCATCTTCGTGACCGTGCGCCAGCAGATGTGGAAGCAGTTCCGCGCGGAACTGGCCCGGATGCCGGAGGTGGAGTACTGCGCCATCACCACCGGGCAGCACGACGCCATGATCCAGGTGCGGGTCTCCGACGTGGCCGAGGTGCACACGCTCGTTACCGACCGCCTGGCCGGCATCCCCGCGGTCAAGGCCACGGAGACCGTCTTCATCCTGGACGAGGTGCTCAAGCGGCCGTACGTGCTACCCAGCGACGGGCCCCGCCCGCAGCGCCGCCAGGCTCCCGACCCGAGCCCGGCCGAGGTGCCGCTGGGCAAGATGCGCTTCGTCGGCGCCGCCGAGGGCCGCGCCGCCCTCCGGAAGGAATGAACCTAGCGGGCCGCGAGGGCCTCGATGCGGGAGACCGCCTCGGCCACGCCGTCCTCCGCGGCCACGTCGGCGGCGACGGCGCCCGCCGTACCGGAGAGCTCCAGGGCTGAGGCGAACGCGGCGGCCACCTCCGGCGCGCGCGGCCGTCCCCGCAGCGGCGGGGGCGCGACGCCCAGCCGGTGCAGGCGGTCGGCCCAGAACGGCTGGTCGCCGAGGAAAGGGCGGACGACCTGCGGAATCCCGGCGCGCAGGGCCGCCGCGACGGTTCCGATGCCGCCGTGGTGCAGGGCCAGGGCCACGCGCGGCAGCAGCCAGTCGTGCGGCGCCTCCTCGATCACCAGGACGTCCTCCGCGTCCTCGCCGGGGCGCAGGCCGCCCCAGCCCGTCGCCAGGATCGCCCGCCGCCCGGCCAGCCGCGCCGCCTCCACGACGGTCGCCGCGAGACCGCGCGGATCACGCCCCGCCATGCTGCCGAACCCCGCGTAGACCGGTGGCGGTCCCTCCTCCAGGAACGCGGCCAGCCGCTCTGGCGGGGTCCAGTCACCGGCGGCGGGCAGGGTCCAGAAGCCGATCGGATCCGCCCGCGGGGGCCAGTCGGCCGGCGCCGGCAGCAGGCGCGGGCTCCACGCGTGCAGCACCGGCCCGGCCGCGATCAGCTCCGCCGCCGGGCGGAAACCCTCGCACAGGCCCAGGACCTCCGTCCGCCACGTGCGCACCACCGAGCGGTAGGGCGCCTCGACCGCCGCCGCGACCCGCCAGGTGGCCCGGTTGACGGCGGGCGGCAGCCGTACCGGGAGGATGGGGGAGGCGAAGGCGGCGGTCGGCACGTACAGCGGCAGCAGCAGCCCGGCCAGCGACGGAATCCCGGCCTTCTCCGCCAGATAGGGTCCGCCGAGGGCCTTCGGGTGGTAGACGATCACGTCGAGGCCCGGCTCGATCAGCGCGGCCTCCTCATCCAGCACCCGGCGCACCATCGGCTTCACCGAGCGCGCCGCCGTGATGGCCGCGCCCGCCCCCTGCCCCTTGACCTGGTCCTGAAGGTCGAGCATCTCGTCGGGCAGCGGCCGGAAGGCGATCCCGAACGGCGCCGCCAGCGACCCGAAACGCCGCGGCCCCGCCACGACCGGCTCGTGCCCGGCGGCCAGCAGCCCGCGCGCCAGCGCGACGTACGGCTGCACGTCGCCCCGGCTGCCCATCGTGAGCAGGAGCACCTTCACGTTTTCCCACTACCCCGGCGTGTCCCGCCCGAAGCCGGAGCCACCGTGCGGTCACAGTGAGTCATGGCCGATCGCCGCCGGTTGCTGACCGGCCTGCAGCACCTGGCCGTCATGGCCGGACTCGTCGCCCTCTACTACCTGGTCCCGCTGGGCGACGGCTCCAACGTGGCGCGGCTCGGGGTCGCGGCCGGGCTGTTCATGCTCGGCGTGCTGGTGCTGGTCTGGGTGTTCGGCCGGCACACGATCGCGGTCGCCCACCACGACAAGCAGGCCAGGCTGCGCACGCTCCTGCTGCTGCTGTACGTGGTCACGATCTTCTTCGCCCTCGGCTACCTCATGGTGGCCACGATCGACCCGGCCCAGTTCGCCGGCCTGCGCACACGCACGGACGCCCTGTACTTCACCGTCTCCACCATCGCCACCGTCGGCTTCGGCGACGTGCACGCGGTCGGGCAACTGGCCCGCGCGCTGGTCGCCACGCAGATCATCTTCGACCTGGTCATCCTCGCGTCCCTGGTCGGCGCCTACCGCGCCGCCATGACCCGCGAGGAACACTAGGCCCACTCCCACCGGACGCCGTGCACGCCGGGCCGTACCTCGACGTCGGCGATGTGCACCGAGTCCCAGCCGCTCAGCCGTAACTCGCCCACGTCGGCGGGCGGGGTCGCGGTCGTCGGCTGGTGCGTGCGGAAGCAGCGCACCGGCGTCGTCCCCGGCGCGAACTGCACGGTCAGCAGGTACGCGTGCGCGGGGAAGCGGAACCAGCGGTTGTAGAACAGCGCCTGCGGCCCGCGTTTCCTGTAGCGGAACTCGTACTCCACCACATAGGTCTCCCCGGCCGCCAGAGGCCGGTCGAACAGCAGTTCCAGCGCGGTCAGCCCGGCGGGCTCGTCCTTCTTGACCCGGCCCAGCCGGCAGAAGGACGCCGAGAAGTCCTCGGGCAGGTGCGAGCGCTCGTTGTAGTGGATGGCCACGTGCCGGTCCACGCCGTCCGAGCGGGCCTGGAAGACCGCCCGGGTGCGCACCGAGCGCTCGTCGCGGTCCGTCCCCGTGGTGATGTGGTCGTGGTAGGACAGCAGCGCGAGCTGTCCGTCGGTGACGTTCTTGATCTCGCCGAGAAGCCGCTGCAGGCTCCCCGCTTCAGGGCACAGATCGCGGTACGGCACCGCGCCCGGCACATGGCTCACCCAGCGTCCCCTCGGCCTGGGCGGACCCAGGCTGGCGATGAGGGTGTCACCCGGCAGGGCGAGGATCTCCTCCAGCGCGTGGAGCGCCCGGAGCGACTGCGATCGCTCCGGGCGGCACTTCCCGCGCTGCCAGTTGCTGAGGCTGGCCAGGCTGACCTTGATGCCGCGCTGGGACAGGCGGGCGTGCAGGCGCTCCAGGCTGAGTCCGCGCGCGGTGATCGCGTCACGGAGAAGGCGGTCGAAATGCTGCTCCATCGGGACAACTCCCCTGTTTCAGGAGTGATCAGCCCGAATTTACAGCGCATATGTCAGAAAGTCAGGCTCCAGGCGTCGATGTAGCCCGAGTGGTTGGAGTCGACGTCCTTGACCCGTAGCCGCCAGGTGCCGTTCGCGGGCGAGTCGGCGGCGTTCTTCGTGTACGTCTCGTGGATGATCGTGCCGTCGTCGGCCGGCGCCGGATCGCGCAGCCGGTAGACCACGCCGGTCGGGCCGACGAGGTCGAGCTGCAGGTCACCGCGCCAGCCGTGGTGCACGTCGGCGTAGACGCTGAGCGTGGCGGGCGCGTTGCCCGGCACGCCGGTGACCGTGATCGGGGACTCGCCCTGGCCCAGGTCGGCGACGTCGACGTTGGCCGCGTTCTCGAACGTGCGGCCGCCGGGGGTCTCCGGGCCGTAGTTCTGGATCCAGTCGCCGACGTAACGGGTGGTGGTGCCTCTGCGGGCGCCGCCGCCGTACGCGCCGGAGCCCTCGAAGTAGGTCCAGCCGCCGATGGTCTTGTCCTGCAGCGGGACCCACGAGGAGCCGCTCTTCAGCGCGAAGTGCACGTGGTTGCTGCCCGCCGAGCCGCCGCAGGGGATGCGGGTGCTGGTCAGGCCGAGGTAGTCGCCCATCTTGAGCTGGGTGCCGTTGGGGCGGATCTCGTTGAGCAGGTGGTAGTACTCGGTGGTCCAGCCGTTGTCGTGGATGATGCGGATGTGCCCGCCGTTGGAGCAGACCCAGTAGGCGCGGCCGGACTGCGCGGCGAGCACGCTGCGGTCGCTGGCCCGGCTGTCGAGGTCGATCGAGCTCCACGGCCTGGGCTGGCCCGACCAGCCGTGCGGTCCGCCGATGATCTTCCAGGAGGCGCCCTGCTGGTAGGGCAGGGACAGGCCGGTGGGGGCGGCCTGGGTCTGGGCCCTGGCGTTGCCGGCGAAGGTACGCTTCTCGCCGTCGCTGACCACGGACGTGGGCGCCCGCTGCGCCAGGGCGGCGAACTCGGGCGTGCCGTCCAGGCCGGCCTTCCATCCGGCGGCGGTGCGCTGGGCGACGAACAGCCAGCCCTCGGGGTAGGCGCCCTCGACGTTGGGCGCCTTGATCACCGAGGAGCCGAACACCCAGTCGCCCCGTGGGCTGCGGCGCTGCACGTTGACTTCGGTGCCGGCGCCGGCGGCGGCGAGTCGGGATCCGTCGGCCTGGCTGCGGGCGGTCATGAGCTGGACGACGGTCGAGTCGAGGTCAGGCTGGGAGGCTGAGGGGGCCGCCGCGCCCATGGACGCGGCGGAAAGGACGATGACTGCGAAAACGGTGGATAAACGGCGGTGCCTCATCGAAGGCTCTCCTTCTCACTCCGGAGGCGGTCTCTCGCCGTGTACCGTCCACCAGTCCGCGGCAGGGCAACAACCACCCGCTGGGGCGGCCGCCCCAATACGCTGATAAATCCGCCTTCAACGCTGAAGACGGCTTGTGTTCTGGCAGGTCGGCGGCATGAGCTGTTACTGGGGGATTGAAGTTTCAGCGTTGAGGCCGCCGGCGGAGATTTCCTGATAACGCCCTCACGGCCGCAATGCCTGCCGTACCTTCCTAGTCACGATATGCAGGCATGCGGACACGGACGGTGAAGTTGTGATGCGGCGGTCCATACGGGGGAACCGGATCCTCGCCAAGCCCTACCGGGACCTGGTCCTGCTCGGCTACCTCGCCCTGCCCGCGACCGGCGGCGAGGACCGCCGCCTGGCCTGGGCGCACCGGCTGGCCGCCGCCGCCGTCGCCCGCCACGGCAGGCTGGACGAGGCCGGCCTGCGCCGCGTGTTCCTGCGCAGGGTGCTGCGGCTGCGCCTCATGCCGTGGTCGGGGCGGCTCGGGCCGGTCGAGGTGGTGCCCGTCGTGGTGTCCAGGTCCGACGTCGCGCTCCTGCGCGAGCTCAACGGCCTCACCGGGGCGGGCCGTGCCGCCTACGCGATGCTCCTGCTGGAGGGCCGCCCGGCCGCCGAGGTGGTGGAGATCCTCGCGGGCGCCGGAGCCGCCGACCCCGGCGGCGCGCTGGCCGAGGCGAGGGCGGTGGAGCGGGCGCACGGCACCCTCGCCCTGGACCCGACCGTCGCCCGCGTCTACGGCCGCCCGCTGCGCCGCGCCCGGATCGCCTTCGCCGCCCTCCTGCTGCTCGGCGCGGTGGCCGTGGCCGCGCCCGACGTGGGCTCCGGCGGGCCGGTCAGCGCCGCGCCGCTGCGGGTCGAGCGCGCGCAGGCCGGTGCCTGGCGCGCGGGCACCGACCTCACGCTCGCCTCCTGGCCACCGCGCGGCTCACTCACCGACGACGTCGAGCTGGTACGGCGGGCCCAGCGAGCCTGGGGCTCCGGCCCCGTCCAGCTGATCTACGCGGGCGAGCTGGACGGGGTCCGGATCGTCCTGCTCCGCCGCCACGACCGGATCGCCCGCTTCACCACCATCGGCCACAACCCCACCACCGGCCAGCCCTCCACGGGCTCCACCGGCGCGCAGAGCGCTACGACCGGTCAGAGCACCCCCGCCGGTCAGGGCACCCCGGACGGGCACGGCACCCCGGACGGCACCCCGGCCGGGCAGGGCGTCACGGGCAGCAAGGGGCTTACGGGCGGACAGGGGACTTCGGGCGGCAAGGAGGCCATGGGCGCGCAGGGCGCTGCGGGCGGTCCGGGCGGGCAGGGTGCTGCGGGTGGGCAGGGTGTCACGGGCGGGCGGGAGGTTGTGGGCGGGCAGGGTGCCGACGCAGGGCGGGACGGGCTGGAGGTGTTGCCCGCGCCTCGGGTCAAGCCCGATGGCACGAGCCCGCTGAAGCTGCTCCTCACCCCGCGCGGCAGCCGTTACCTGGTGCCCCCGTGGGTGACCGAGGTGTCGGCGGCGGCCCTGTCGGGCGGGGAACCACGCTGGCGCAAGATCACTCTGAAGGACGGGGTCACCGCCCCGATCGCCCCCGATGTCACGGGATCGGCCGCCTCCGGGCAGGGGTGCTGGCGGGGGCCGGTGCTGCGGTTGCGGGCGCCGGAGATCGCGCACGGCATGCCGTACACCATGCTGGACTTCGGGAGGTTGTCGTCGGCGAGTGCCACCTACCAGCCGCCGCCACCGGCCGACGTGAACCGGTACGGGCCGTGGGAGCTGGACGCGCTGGAGGAGGGGTTCGGCGCGTGGCGGGCGCTGGGTTGCGTGCTCGACCGGCCGTCGGGGGAGATCCAGGCGGCGACGGCGTGGGAGTTCTGGGCCGGGCGGCTGCCCGAGGGGGTCGGCGGGCGGTGGATGTGCCTGCGGCTGTCCGACGCGACCGGTGGCAACTCGGTGCGGGCGGTCCTGGTCACGCGGCGCGGCGGGCGCATCGTGGGCACGGCGACCGCGGCCAGGACCGGCACCTGGGACTGCAGCCGCCTGAGCAGGGACGTGGTCGCGGGGGCGATGTGGACGGCGCCCTCCGGCAGGCGGTACTTCGTGAGCGCGGGCAGCCGCCGGGTCGTCCGGATCACGCTCGCCGGCCGCGAGAGCACCGGCCGGTACGCCGCCAAGGCCACGAGCGCGGCCCCCGCCCTGTCGGCCGTCAACGAGCACGGAGACAAGGTGCCCGTCCTGAGGTGATCCGCCGAGTGTAGAGTGAGTTGGAAATTCAAACTCACTAGGAGGGCCGCCATGACCGGACTGCCGATCGAAGGCGCGGTCGCGCTCGTGACCGGAGGCAACCGAGGGCTGGGCCGGGCGTTCACCCGGGCCCTGCTCGACAGGGGCGCGCGGACCGTCTACGCGGGCGCCCGCGACCCGCGCGCCGTCACGCAACCGGGCGTCGTGCCGGTCCGGCTCGACATCACCGACCCCGACCAGGTCGCCGCCGCGGCCACGGAGCTCGGCGACGTCACCCTCCTGATCAACAACGCCGGGATCTCCCGCACCGGCGGGCTCGTCACCGAGCCCGACGCGCGGGCCGCGCGGGCGGAGATGGAGACGAACGTCTTCGGCACGCTGGAGATGTCCAGGGCCTTCGCCCCGGTGCTGGCCCGCAACGGCGGCGGCGCGCTGGTCAACATGCTGTCGGTGCTGTCCTGGATGGTCCTGCCCCAGGCCGCCTCCTACTCCGTCTCCAAGGCGGCGGCGTGGTCGCTGACCAACGGGATTCGCCAGGAGCTGCGCGAGCAGAAGACCCTGGTCGTGGGGGTCCACGCGGCGTTCATCGACACCGACATGGCCGCCCGCGTCACCCAGCCCAAGATCAGCCCGGCCGAGGTGGCCGCGCAGGCGCTCGACGCGGTAGAGCAGGGGCGCGAAGAGGTCCTGGCCGACGTGTTCACGCGCGAGGTGAAGGCCGGGCTCTCCGCGTCCCTGTGACCGGTCAGCGGGCCACGGCCGCCACGTATTCGCGGAAACCCGCCCAGGCCGTCCTCGTGTCGGGGTCGTCCTCATGCGGGGAACGGAAGTCCTGGACGTAGATGGAGATGTCGTCCAGTTGCCAGCGCAGCCGGAAGAAGTCCATGGCCGGCTGCGCGACCTCGTGACCCGTCGCCGCCGTGTACGCCTCCCGCGCCCGGCGGCACTCGCCCAGCGCCAGCCACAGATCCCGCTCGGGCGGGGCCAGCGCCACCGTGTCCCAGTCGATCAGCAGCCGCCTGGACCCGGCGCGCAGGACGTTGCCCGGGTGCGGCTCGCCGTGCGTGATCACCGTGCCGGTGCCGTGCGCGGCCGCCTGGGCGTCGAACCCGGCCAGGACCTCGCGCAGTTTCGCCGCGCCGTGGCCGGACAGGAGGCGGCGGGCCGGTTCCGCGTACGGGCCGCCTGTCCACGGCCGGTCGAGCTCGTCCAGGGCCCGCTCCAGGGTGGCGCGGCCGGTCAGCGACGGGTCGAAGACCGGGACGCCGGTGGCGGTGCTGCCGTGGAGGTCGGCCAGCAGGGCGGCCATCGCCGTACGGTCGGAGCCGGTCTGCTCCTGGCCGAACTCGCCGGCCGTACCCTCGACGAGGGGGTAGACCGTCAGCGCGTAGTGCGGCGGGAAGGCCGCGATCGGCGCCCCGTCGCGGGCGGGCAGCGGGCGGACCACGAAGTCGAGGTCCAGGCTCGCGGCGGTGCGCATCGCGGCGGCCAGGGCGGCGAAGGAGCGGGCCGGGCGCGCGGCGGTGACGAACCAGCGGCCGTCGGCCGTCCAGTGGTGGTCGCCGAAGCCGACCGGGGCGTGGGTCAGCCGCTCGAAGGGCAGGTCCCAGTGCTCACGCAGCGCGCGCAGCAGGTCGTCGGCACGGATGTCGGCGGGAGGGTTGCGCAAGGTCACGTCCTTTCGTGCAGCAGCCGCGCGAGCAGCCGCCGGTAGTCGTCCTTCATGGGCAGTTCGCGCTCGACGCGTACGCGCCGGCGCCGGGTGATCACGTCCACGCCGCGGATGGGGTCGTGGCCGGGGTGCTCGTGGTTCTCCCACCACAGGCCGACGCCGCGGCGCTGCCAGGCGGGCAGGGCGTTGAAGTCGACGCCGTGACGGGACAGCAGCTCGTTCTTGGCCGCGACGCTGGTACGTTCCAGCGCCCTGGCGGCCTCGTGCCGGCTCTGGCCGGTGCCGCGCAGCGTCCAGTAGGACCAGCCGTTGACCGCGCAGCGGGCCGCGTCCGCCTGCCGCCACGACAGGTAGTCGATCACGTCCTCCACGTCCGCGCCCAGCCACACCCGGCTGTCGAACTGCACCGGCTCGCCCGCCCCGTGCGTGAACGCCGAGGCGGCCACCGCGGCCGAGATCGACACCAGCTTCTGCAGTCCGCGGCCGAACATCGCGAAGTCCGGCGCCAGCACCACGGAGACCTCGTCGCTCTCGGTGTAGGCGTAGCGTCCGCCGAGCTCCTCCAGCAGCGCGCGGGCCGTGTCCGCCATGATCGCCGAGAATCTCTCGTCGAACGGCTTGCCGTAGCGCCGTTCGGTATAGCGCGAGAAGTTGCGGCCGTCCACCCGCACGATCGCCCAGGCGCCGGGGTCCAGCCGGAGATCGTGGAATCGATCGCCGGCCCGCATCCGGGCTTCGAGTTCGCTGTAGTGCACACCCGAGCCTGGCACAGGATGCGGCGGCGCGGCATCCGGATTTGGCCCTGGCCGAAAAGTCCTGTTCCGTCCTGGCCGGGTCCGGCCAGTTCACCGAGATCGTCGGACACGCGGCTGCCGTACGTGATAGCTACGTGACGCACGGTAATCACGGCGATTCTCGGGAGAACAAACGATGGTGGCTTACGCGCTCGCGGTGGGGGCGGCGGTGGGCGTGGTGGCGCTCGCCGCCCTCGTGTTCAGGAAGATCGGCAAGGGCAGCGACGACAACGACCCCGGCGGTCCGTCGGTCGCGCACGCGGGCGCCATGCTGTCGGCGCTGTTCCTGATCGCGTTCGCGATCGCGATCATCGTCCCCTGGACCAAGGCCGACTCCGCCCGCCAGAACACCCAGACGGAGAGCCAGGCGGCCGTCGAGGCCTACTGGGCGGCCGACGGCCTGCCCCCCGCGACGCGCGACGCGGTCCGCTCCGGGCTGCGCGACTACGTGGGCTTCGTCGTGGACAGTGAGTGGCCGCTCATGGCCCAGGGCGCGGTCGACCCTGTCGGCGCCGAGCGGGTCGACGCGCTGCGCACGCAGGTGACCGGGCTCGCGACCAAGTCCGACGACGTGGCGGACGCGCAGGACCAGGTCCTCGCGCACGTCCAGGAGCTCGCCGCCGCGCGATCCCAGCGCGTCATCGACGCCGGGGCCACGCCGCCGAACGGCCTGCTCCTGCTGACGGCGCTGTCCGGCGTCATCGTGGTGCTGTTCCCGCTGCTGGCCGGTGCCCGGCCGCGCGGCTGGTCGGTGCTGCCGCTGATGGCGCTGGCCGGGATGCTCGGCTTCGGCATCTACCTCACCTGGGACATCATGCGCGTCTTCGACGGGCCGCTCGCGGTCGGGCCCGACGCGTTCCGCGCGGCGCTGCAGGAGTTCGCCCGCATATCCGGGGGCGTGTGACCGTGGCTCTGCCGCGCACGCCGCTGCTGGTGGCGGCGATGACCCTCGTGCTGTGCGCGGTCGCGCCAGGCGCGGCCGCCTTCTCGCCTCCGCCCGACCACGCCACGGCCAGGCACGGGCAGGACCCGGAGCCGGACTCCGAGGCCGTGGCGGGGCCGGTGGACATCTCGCTCTGCCTGGAGCTGGGGCCGGTGAGCGTGCGGCTGGGGTGCGCGCAGGAGCCGCCTCCGCCGCCACCTCCGCCGCCCTCGCCCCCCGAGCCGACGCCGGAGCCCACACCGGAGCCGACCCCGGAACCGACACCGGAGCCGACCCCCGAACCGACGCCGACGCCCGTGCGGCCCACACCCACGCCCACGCGCTCACCCGCGACCCAGCCGGTGGTCCAGCCGAGGGTCGTCGAGCGTGAGACGGCCACACCGACCCCGTCCCCCAAACCGACACCCAGCGTGCGGCGCGCCCGCGTGCGCGTCCCCGAGCCCCCGCCCCCGCGCAGAAATCCGCTGGGCACGGTGCTCCTGCTGGTGGTGCTGACCACCGCGATCGCCTCGACGACCGCCGTGGCCTTCGGCGCCTTCCGTTAGCGCCGCCGTGGGCCGCCCCCGCGCGCGGGGCGGGGCCGCCCGCGGAGCGGGGGGGGGGGAGATGGACGATTACGATTAGATACAGCGCCCCCCCCCGGCGGGGGGTGTAAACCCCCCCCCCCGGGGATT
>NZ_JBHYJD010000034.1:116017-120379 GCF_042740555.1 Nonomuraea sp. NPDC059007
GCCCCGCGGGGGGGGGCCTGGGGGGCCTTCTGACCCCCCCCCGGGGCCCCCCCGGCCCCCCGGGGCGCCCCACGCCGGGTCAGCGGGTGCGCGTCATCTGCTCATTCATGATCAGGAACGCGCCCAGTCCGTGGAAGTCGTTGACCGGCCGCGCCCGGTTGAAGTAGTAGCCGAACACGTCGTCCACGTTGGTGCCCTCGCTGATGTCCACGATGGTGGTACGCCCGTCGGACCCGGTCGACACCTTGGCCATGACGCCCTGGTAGCCGCGCTCGGCGTACACCTGGTAGGAGGGGTCGACGTAGCCGCGCTCGACCGAGCGGGAGATCGTGTAGGTGTACATGGCCGAGCACGAGGTCTCGGTCCAGTTGCCGGAGTTGCCGCGCTCGGTCACGACCTGGAACCAGCGCCCGGTCGCCGGGTCCTGCCAGGTGGCGTAGGCGGGGACGAGGTTGCGCAGCATGGTGATCAGGGCGGCGCGGCGCGGGTGGTCGGCGGGGATGATCTCGAGGATGTCGATCGCGGCCATGCCGAACCAGCCGATGGCCCGGCACCAGGAGATGCCGTTGGTGTTGCCGAGCGAGGGCTTGACCCAGGAGGCGGTGAGCCCGCCGGGCTGGTCGTAGGCGTGGTAGAGCAGGCCCGCGGCGCTGCCCGACGTGCGGTTGAGTCGGCTGTAGTAGATCTCCATCTGCTTGGCCGGCTCGGTGCGGGTGAAGGCGTCCTCGGCGACCCACGCGCCGTAGCGGGCCAGGAACGGGTTGACCATGAACACGCCGTCGGCCCAGAGCTGGCCCTGGCGCGAATCGGAGGTGGAGTGCCACCAGCCGCCGTCGGAGGTGCGCGGGTAGGTGTTCAGCCGGTTGCGGATCTTGGCGGCCGCGATGCGGTAGCGGCTCTGGCCGGTCTCCTTGTACAGCGCGAGCAGCACGTTGCCGGACTGCATGCTGTCGAGGTTGCTGAAGCTGTGGGAGATGTTGCCGGAGGAGTCGACGAAGCGGTCGGCCCAGTCCTTGATGTACCGCAGGTGGCGGGGGTCGCCGGTGCGCTGCCAGACCAGGTACTGGCCCCAGAGGTACAGGCCGCGGGTGTAGCCCCAGCCGCCGAGCGCGCCGGGGGAGTGGCGGGCCATGGTCGACTCGACCACCGCGGTGGACCAGTCGACGCCGCCCGGTTCGTCCACCGACAGCGAGTCGACGTTGGGCCCGCCGTTCGCGGTGGTGGCGGTGGCTCTGATCGGGGTGGTCCCGGCGGCCAGGGAGACGGTGAGGCGGGCGGTGCGCCAGTTGGTCCACGCGCCGGTGCCGGGGAAGTCGACGACGGTGCCGGCCACGTTCATCTGCCGGTTGGCGGCGGTGCCGTTGGCGTAGCGCAGGGTCAGGGTGACGGTGCGGGCCTCGGACGACTCGACGGCCCATTCGACGTAGGAGCCGAGCAGGTTGTCGTAGTTGACGAAACCGGTCCCGGTGTAGCCGGGATGGTTGGACTCGACGACTCCCTGGGAGATCGTGGCGTTCTCGGCTTCGAGGAGCGCTGCCGCGCCGGCGGGCTGGGCGTGGAGCAGCTGGGCGGCCAGCATGAGCGCCGTGGTGATCTTCAGAATCACGGCGAAGACTCCTCACTGTGAGACATCCCATGTATCACCTGCCCCTGACGGCAGAGTGAGGTCTCCCGGGCTAGCTGGAGGCTGGAACAGCCCGGGAGACAGATCCAATCTTTCGCCGGAAGAGATCTGCTCCAGAGCTATCACCAAACGGTTGCTGCGTCCAGGGCCCGGTCAGAACATCGGATCTTTAACTCTTCGAAGTTAGGAAACCTTCTTAAAGAATGGAGCGTTCCAAGATCTGAAATCTGTTGACGGATGTGACTCTTTGTGGGAACACGATGAAAAGCTCCAATCTTTCGCCGCCTGTCACAAGGAGCACCATGAAGTTACGTAGGTCCCGGGGAGCCTGTGCCCTCCTGCTCGCCGCCGGGATGCTGACCGCCTTGCCCGCCACGGCCGCCCAGGCCGCGCCGACCCGCTACGAAGCCGAGAACGCCACGATCGTCCAGGGCGCCGTCGAGTCCAACCACGCGGGCTTCTCCGGCACCGGATTCGTCAACGGAGAGAACGTCGCCGGGCCGTACGTGGAGTGGACCGTCAACGCGCCCGCCGCCGGAACCGCCACCCTCGCCCTCCGCTACGCCAACGGCACCACCGCCAACCGGCCCAGCGACATCAGCGTCAACGGCACCCTCGTGGCCGACGACCGCGCGTTCGCCCCCACCGGTGCCTGGTCCACCTGGACCACCAGCACGCTGACCGCGACACTCCAGGCCGGGCCCAACAAGATCCGGGCCACCGCCTCCGCGACCGGCGGCAACCCCAACTGGGACTTCCTCGACGTCGAGATGTCCGCGCCGACCACCGAGTACCAGGCCGAGAGCGCGACGATCTCCCAGGGCGCCGTGGAGTCCAACCACCCCGGCTACACCGGCTCCGGCTTCGTCAACCTCGACAACCTCGTCGGCAGCTACGTCCAGTGGACCGTGAGCTCGGCCACCGCCGGCGCCCAGGGCCTGTCCTTCCGCTTCGCCAACGGCACCGCCGACGCCAGGCCCATGGACATCTCGATCAACGGCGGCGCCCCCGTGAGCCTGAACTTCCCCTCCACGGGAGCCTGGCCCACCTGGCAGACCGTCAGCCTCAACGCCGCGCTCACCGCCGGCGCCAACACGATCAGGGCCACGTCGAGCACCGCCAACGGCGGCCCCAACCTCGACAAGCTGGACGTCACCGGACCCGGCGACACCGAGAAGCCGACCGCGCCCGGCCAGCCGTCCTGCACCCAGATCACCCACAACAGCCTCCGGCTGGACTGGGCGCCCTCGACCGACAACATCGGCGTGGCCGGATACGACATCTTCCAGCTGGGCACCCAGATCGGCACCGCGGCGGCGCCCCCGCACACGCTGACCGGCCTGCAGGCGGACTTCACCTACACGATCTCCGTCTTCGCCCGTGACGGCTCCGGCAACGTCTCCGACAGCAGCCCCGAGGTCACCTGCCGGACGCAGCCGGCGCCGCCGGACGACCCGCCGACACAGCCCGGCAAGCCGGCCGTCACCGGCGTCCAGCCGACCCAGGCCACGCTGACCTGGACCGCCTCCTCCGACGACAACGGCGTGCGCGCGTACCTGATCCGCGACGCGAGCAACACCGTGCTGCACACCGTGACCGGCACGCCGCCGGCCGGCACCGCGCAGGTGGCGCTGGAGTGCAACAAGACGTATCAGCTGCACGTGGTCGCGCGGGACACCGCCAATCAGCTGTCCACCCCGAGCGCGGCGTCGGACTCCTTCACCACGGGCAGTTGCGGCACCGTGCCGCAGACTCCGGCCACGGTCGCCGGGAGCTGGGACATCCCGTGGGACATCTCCTGGGCGCCCGACGGCTCGTTCGCCCTGGTGACCGAGCGCGACACCTTCCGGGTGTTCAAGCTGACCCCGTCCGGCACCAAGACGCAGGTGGGCACCGTACCCAACAGCCAGACCACCGGCGGCGAGGGCGGCCTGATGGGCCTGGCGATGTCGAAGACCTGGAACGGCACCTCCGACCAGGAAGTGTTCTTCTTCCACACCTCCTCCGAGGGCAACCGCATCGCCAAGATGAACTTCAACGGCACCGCCCTGTCCGGCTACACCTCGCTGCTGCAGGGCATCGCCAAGAACCGCTACCACAACGGCGGCCGGCTCAAGTTCGGCCCCGACGGCTACCTGTACGCCACCACCGGCGACGCCCAGCAGACCAGCCACGCGCAGAACCTCAGCTCGCTCAACGGCAAGATCCTGCGCATCACCAAGACCGGCGCCGCGGCCCCCGGCAACCCGTTCAACAGCCGCGTCTACAGCTACGGCCACCGCAACCCGCAGGGCATCGCCTGGGACTCCGCGGGCCGCCTGTGGTCCTCCGAGCTGGGCAACTCCTCGCGTGACGAGCTCAACCTGATCCAGTCGGGCAGGAACTACGGCTGGCCGCAGTGCGAGGGCACCTGCTCCGTCTCCGGCATGACCAACCCCAAGCGGACCTGGGGCGTGGGCGAGGCTTCGCCGTCCGGCATCGCCATCGTCAACAACACGGTCTTCATGGCCGCCCTGCGCGGCCAGCGCCTGTGGCGCATCGTCCTGAACGGCGAGAACGTCGGCACGGTCAACAGCTACTTCAACGGCACCTACGGCCGCCTGCGCGCGGTGGAGAAGGTGCCGGGAGCCAGCGCGATCTGGTTCGGCTCCAGCAACTCCGACAACAACGGCAACGGCAACCCGGACGTGATCCGCCGCTCCAACATCCAGTGATCCCACCGCCCAGCCCTCGCCCGG
>NZ_JBHYJD010000035.1:0-119773 GCF_042740555.1 Nonomuraea sp. NPDC059007
TAGACCGCCGCGAACAGGTCGTCCTTGCCCCGCACATGGTTGTAGATCGACATCTGCCGGGCACCCAGCTCACCGGCCACCGCGGTCATCGTCATAGCCTCGAACCCGTCCCGGTCCAAGACCTTCACCGCGGCCTCCACCGTCGAGGCCCGGCTGAGACTGCCCCGCCGTACCCGCTGCCGCCGCCCATACCGGGCAGGCACGGACGGCACCGAGTCTTGTTCACCCTGCCACGGCCGCGGGCTGCGGCACCTTCACAACTCCCTCCCGCCGCGCCGTCCAGCCCGTCGAGATGAGGTGACGCCACCGTGCCCGTCCTGAGTCGCCTTCGGCGCAGCCTGCCGGCAGCTCTGGCAGGGAGCGGGCGTGGCCGGTCGCGGAGGGTTGAGGTTCGTCTGCGGGCGGGCCATGCCACGGGCGTGCGTACGACGGGCGCGTGGAAGCGGTACCGGGTGGCCCGTCAGGGCCGGCGCAGAGAGATGGGCAGATGGAAGCGGCGGGCGATCCAGATGATGGCCAGGTCGCAGAGGGCGAGCCCAAGGGTGGCGGGGAGCAGGACGGCCCAGCCGCTGTCGCCTCCTTCGCCGATGCTCCAGAGGACTTTGAGCAGGGCCATAAGGTTGATGATCACCAGGCCCCAGCCCAGGGACCGGTGCCAGAATGCCAGGCACAGGGCGGTCAAGCTGGCGATGACGGCCAGCACGCCGAGCAGGTGGGCCGCTGACAGTTCGCCGATGCTGCGGATGAGCTCCTTCTCCATGTCGAGGAATGCCTGTACCTGGGGGTCGACCCGGGCCGGCGGCGGGAACCAGAACATGCTGGTGAACAGTGCCAGGAGCGTGATGACAATGCCTTTCCAACTTCGCCGCCAGGCGAAGTAGGCCAGAGGGAGGACGAACAGCGGCCGGATGTACCAGCTCAGGGTGTTGGTGTGCCGGGCGTAGGCCCAGTCGAGGAATTCCTGCAGCACACCGCTCACCGAGCCTCTGTGTGATGCCCGGCAGCCTGCGACGATTCGCGGGCCTCGGCGACATGTGGCCGGCCCGCACCGGCGATAGCGAGAGAGAACATAGTTCATTCTATTCGTTCGGAACGATCCGAACAACATAGAATATTGGTGTGGCAGACATCGAGGAGTTCGTGGAGAGTGCGGGACTGTACTTCGAGCGTCTGGGGCTGAGCAGGACGGCCGGCCGGGTCATCGGCGCCTTGCTGGTCGACTCGGGTGACGCGGCCGACGCGCCGGGGTTGTGTGCGAGTTTGGGGGTGGCCAAGAGCAGTATGAGCGTCGCCCTCGGCCAGCTCGAGCGAGGTGGCCTTGTCGAACGTTTCCGCCCGCCCCGGGCACGCCGCGATCACTACCGGCTGGCCGAGGACGTCTTCGGGCGGGCGTTCCGGGCGAAGATGGCCGAGTTCACGGCGTTCGCCGAACTGGCGGGGCAAGGATTGAGCGTCGTCGGCGACAACCCCCGGGGCAAGGCCAGGCTTGAATCGATGCGCGACATGTACGCGTTCATGGGCCGCGAGTTCCCCAAGCTCCTCGATCAGTGGGAGAAGGAAAGAGAGCGTTCATGATGCGGTGGCGCCCGAGCAGGGCGTAGATCTGGTCCGCGGGTGGAAGAGCATCTGGTTCATGGCGTGCCGAGAAGGATCTTCAGCCTGACGGTACTGGGGTTACGCAGCCGCAGGCCCACGACGATGATCCAGGCGAATCCGGCCGGCAGGGCGGCGTGTTCGAGCAGCCCTGCAGGCGCGGGGCGGAGCACGCCCTGCACGTCCAGACGGAAGGCGATGCCCGCGGCCCACGTGGTGGGTACCGCCGAGTACGAGCAGTTTCATGACGCTCCTGGAGTGAGGGGCAGCCAGAGGGCTGACGGGTGCCGATGGTCGTGGAAGATCTCGTGCTGCGAGGAGCGCAGGTTCGTACCGGTCTCGAGCGGTTCGCCGGTGCCGGGATTGCGGCCGAAACGCGGGTGGGCGCCGCTGGAGACCTGCAGCCGGATGCGATGCCCGCGCCGGAAGCGATGGGCCATCGGCCACAGGACGATGTCGGCCACGCGGATGTCACCGGGGTCGGTCAGCCGGACGATGCCGTCGCACACGTTGACCGAGCAGCCGCGCGTGTCCACGTCACACAGCCGGGCGAAGTAGTCGACGTGTGGGTTGTCCGAGCGCGCGTGCAGGCGGACGCGGACCGGGCCGATGGCCTCGACGGCTTCCGTCAGTGGCGCGGTGGTGAAGGTGAGCACGTCGGCGCGGCCTTCGACGGCGCGGTTGTCCTTGGCCCCCGCGAACAGGCCCACCTGTGTCCCGCCGATGGTGGTGGTGGGGTCCGCGGGATCGTAGCGGTATCGGCTGGGCGCGGCGTCACCGTCTTGCGGGGTACGGCTCAGCCCGCCGCCCGCGTGCAGGAACCAGGGGGCCGGTTCGTGGGCGGGCGGCCAGGCGGGCAGGTCGATCCAGCGGCCCGCACCGGTGACGAACAGCCGTACACCGGTTGGTGCTTGACGCCCGAGCAACGCGGCGTCCAGCATCGCCAGCGCGTCGGCCAGCCCTTGACGGGTGTAGAGACCGCGGCCGTGGCTCCACGGGCCGACCAGCAGCCGCACCTGCCGCCCGGCCGCGACCAGAGCGGCGTGGTCGGCCAGCATGCCCGGCAGGAAGAAGTCGTACCAGCCGCCCTGCAGGTGCACCACCGGCGGCATGCGGGCGGTGTTGGCGCGGTGATCGGTGCTCGCCCAGTAGGGGTCGCCGGGACCATGCCGGACCCATTCCCGAAACCACGTCACGGCGTGCCCGGTCAGTGCCCTGTCGGCCTCCGGCAGCGGAAGGGCCAGCGTGGCGCGCGACAACCGCCGCTCGGCGCCCACCATGCTGAGCATCTGGCGGGCGATGCCGCTGGAGAACATGCGGTCCACCAGTTGCACCCAGCCGAGCGCGCTACCCGTCGCGAACGCTCCCCCCGGATACATGAAGCCTTCGGCGAAGGAGGACGGCGCGTCCTGGACGAGCGCGATCTTCCATTCCGGGATGTCCCGGGCGGCCAGTTCCCACTGGGCGAAGCCGAGGTAGCTGGCGCCCCAGGTGGCGAGCGTGTCGCCGAACCACGGCTGGGCGCGCAGCCAGCTCAGCGTGCCATCGCCGTCGGCCGGATCGATGACGAACCCGTCGAAACGACCGCCGGAGCCGGCCGTGCCACGCAGGCTTTGGTACAGCACCTGGTAGCCGCGCTCGGCCAGCAACTTCGGGAGCCCGTCCAGCGCGTTGCCCCTGCCGTACGGGCTGCGCAGCAGGACCAATGGCGGCTGTCGCTGGCCCGCCGGATAGTAGTGCGTGGCGAGCAGCCGCACGCCATCGGCGGCCGGGATCTCCACGTTGCGCCGCATGCGCACGTGGTGCCGCAGCGCGGGGCGAACGCCGTACAAACGGCTGAGCAGGGTCATAGCCGGTCACTTTCCGCCGACGCCGATGAGACATCGCCGACCAGGCTTCCCGGCACACCATCGCGACCTCGCCGAGGTCCGATACTCCATCAATCTAGCAAAGTTTCATGAATCTCTGAAGGCTCGATACATTCAATGTTGCCGCGGAGGTCGACGAAAGCTCACCCTCCCAGGGGCGGCGCGCCCTCCCGGGCATGCTTCCGCTCTTCGTACAGCAGCCCCATTCTGTCGATCCGCCAGAGCTGGGCGATGACCGTGAGCGTCGCGCCGAAGACCGTCGGCCAGACGTCGAGCACGACCAGCCCGTAGCCGATCAGTGCGAAGCCCGCCGACCCGGCCGCGATGAGCAGTCGCAAGATCTTGCGGTGATCGGCCGAGACGAGCGACTTGTGCTGCAGCCAGAGTTGTTCCCCGTAGATCCCTTTGGACGACCAGCTGGTGGGCGTGGTGACCGCCGGGAACGCGTAAGGGTTGACGAACAGCCAGACCACGACCAGTCCGATGGGAAGCAGGCTCCACCAGCCGATCCACTCCCTGCTCCAGATCGCGAGAATCATGAGCGGGATCGCGGCGAACCTTGTCCATACGCTCCACGGGTTGGCGTGACGCTTCCATCCCTGGTCACTCAGGCCGATTTCCATAGCTTCTCCGTTTCCCGGTCCACCTCAATGTATACAACTTTCAGAGATCTGTAAATATTCAGAGCACCTAGTAGCATTGACGGATGGATGGGAATGAACGGCTGCGCGAGGCGGCCGAAAGGCTTGCGCTCACCCTGTCGCAAGGCGGCATGCAGCGCTCGACCGCCCGGGTCATGACCGCACTGCTCTACACGCAGCAGGAGACCATGACCGCGGCGGACTTGTGCGACGAGTTGTCGATCAGCTCCGGGGCGGTCTCCACCGCGGTCAAGCAGTTGCTCCCGGTCGGCCTGATCGAACGTGTCCCGGCGCCGGGCAGCCGCCGCGATCACTACCGTTTCCGCCCGGGCGCGTGGGCACGGCTCATGTCCCAGCAGAACGCCATCGTGGCCACCATGAGCGAGGCCGCCCGGGAAGGGCTCGATGCCGCGGGAGAAGACAGCGTCGCCGGCCGACGGCTTCACGAGATGCGAGATTTCTACACCTACATGGCAGCCGAACTGATCCCGCTCATCGACGGCTGGCGCGAGCACTACCTCGCCGAGCACGATGGTGGCGACCGTACCGGGCCGTCAGTGTGATCGATGGGTCGAGCTCTGTCATCACCATCTTGATCCTTGCATAGGGCAACAATCTGCTAGCCTCGGAAAAGGTGAGCCGGGAAGTCTGGTCGGCATGGCACGGTCATGCCCACCCCCCCCGGAGGTCCTCGATGCCGCCCTCGCTCGCGTCCACGGCCGGCCAAGCTCCAGAGCCAGACTTCGTGGGGGATGTCCCGGGCGCCAACGATCATGCTCGTGCTTCGGGCGGCCGGACTGCGGACTCGGGCCTCGATCGATGATGCGATGTCGGAGTTCGAGGACACCTGATCATTGACAGCGAGGAGCGGAATGCCGCGAAGTCACGGTATGAGGTCGCAGACGGTCCTTCGCGGCCTGCCGTTCGCGGCAATGGCGGCGGTCGCCTCTGTTGATCTTCTGGCTGGGCGGAGCCTTGGTTTTCTTCCCTTGCTCACCCTCGGGCCCACGTTCGCCTGCGTGTCGGGAAGTGTCAGAAGGACCGCGGTGGCGGGAGTGATCGCTCTGGCCATCTGCCTGCCGCTGGCGTACTACAACGGCTCGCTGTTTCGGTGGCAGAACAATCTCACCATCGTCACCATCATCGGTGTCACCGGCGCAAGCATGCTGGCCAGCGCGCTCCGGCTGCGTCGCGAGCGGGAACTGGCCAATGTCCGGCTGGTCGCCGAGGCGGCACAGCGGGTTCTGCTGCGGCCTGTGCCGCGCCGGGCGGCGGATCTGCAGATAGCGCTCTCCTATACCTCCGCCGCGGCCGAGGCCCAGATCGGCGGCGATCTCTACGAGGTCGTCACCACGCCGAGCGGCGTCCGGCTGCTCATCGGTGACGTTCAGGGTAAGGGCTTGGATGCGGTCGAGACCGCCGCCTGGGTGCTCGGCGCCTTCCGCGAGGCGGCCTACGACGAAGACGACCTGCTCGGGGTGAGCGAGCGGCTCGAAGCGTCCCTCACCCGGCGCCTTGGTGACGAATCGTTCGTGACAGCGATCCTGGCCGAGCTTCGGGACGGCGAGCTCGTTGTGCTCAACTGCGGCCATCCCGCCCCGCTCCTGCTCACCCGTGAAGGCGGTGTCTGCCTGATGGAACCCCCGGAGGAAGGGCTGCCTCTCGGCCTCGCCGCGCTGGCGTCCGCCGTTCCGAAGCCGTATCGGATCCCGTTCCGGCAAGGGGATCGGATCCTCCTCTACACCGACGGCGTCATCGAGACCCGCGACCGGACCGGCGCCTTCTATCCGCTCGTCGAACGGGCTTCGCTGCTGAGTGAGGCGGACTCTCAGCATGCGCTGGACACCCTGCGGGAGGACTTGCTGGAGCATGCGGGCGGTCCACTGCCGGATGACGCGGCGATGCTGCTCCTGCGAAGGCTACGGGACTGAATCATGGAACCGACTCTTTCCGAGCCCTTCTGCGGCTCCATGGGGCTGGCCGTACTCACCCAAGGACTGACGGCGGCACGGGCACACGCGGGTGGCCTAAGCTTCAGCGCGGTAAAACGGTACCCATGACTGAGCTGCCCGCTGGAGAGGACGTCGATGCGGTGAGCGCGGCCGTGCTCACCGGTTCGCGGACCCTTGTCGCGATCGCGGCCAGGTCGCTGGCTTCGGTCGAGGACAAGGTCACGCTCCCGCAGTTCCGCATGCTCGTGGTGCTGGCGGGCCATGGCGAGACGAAGCTCGTCACCATGGCGGAGTTGCTCGATGTGAACTCGTCCACGGCCATGCGGATGGCCGACCGCCTGGCCAGTAACGGCCTGGTGGTGCGCGAGGTCAACCCTGACAACCGCAGGGAGAGCCTGATGCGTCTGACACCGGAAGGGCGCCGCCTGGTCGATGAGGTCACCGCGCGCCGGCGGGCGGAGATCTCCTCGATCGTCTCCCGGATGAGGCCGGATCAGCGACAGGCGCTCATCTCCGCGGTGGCCGCGTTCAACGCGGCCGCGGGTGAGCCGCCGGCCGATACGGTGCATCCGCTCGGCTGGCCCGACCTGCCATGAGAGGCCCGCCCGGCGGCCAGACCGGTGGTCGCCGCTTGCGGCGCCGGAGCCACCACCTGAGCCAGGTGTGATCCGTCCCCGAAAGGGCCGGCCCTGAGCCTGTCAGCTCTCCTCCACCTTCACCGTGCCGGCGCTCCCGTCGATCGTGATCAGCTGCCCGGTCCTGATCTCGTGCGTGGCGTTGCGGACGCAGATGACGGCGGGGATGCCGTACTCCCGGGCCACGGTGGGGCCGTGCGCCACCGGGGATCCGGTCTCGGTGACCAGACCGGCCGTGGTCATGAACAGCGGGGTCCAGCCGGGGTCGGTGGTGGGGGCCACGAGGATCTCGCCGGGTTCGATGTGCGCGCCCGCCGGGTCGCGGATCACCCGTGCCCTGCCGGTGGCCCTGCCCGCGGCGCCGGCCATGCCGGTCAGCACGCCCTCCTCCGCCGGCCCGTGCGGAACGAGCGTCTCCACGTCGGTCCCGTCCGACAGCAACGCGCCGGGGACGGCGTGCCGCCGCAGTTCCCGCGTGTACTCGGCGCGGCGTCTCGCGGTCAGGCCGCGCTGGTCCGCTCCTTCGTGTACGGCGGCGCCGGCCTCGGACAGGTCGAGGAACATGATGTCGTCGGCACGCTCCAGCAGCCCGCGAGCGACCAGGTCGTCGCCGATCAGCAGAAGCTGCCGGCGTGCCGCCTGGAGCGCCGGCAGCCAGGCGAACTTCCCGATCTCCCGGAGCCCGGTCAGTTCGCGCGAGCGACGCATGAGAAACGTCGCCAGCCGGCCGCGCACCGGCCTGTTGCGCCGCGCTCGCCGAGCCAGCACCTCAAGCGTGGCTTCCGCCTTCCGCGCCGCCTGGTCGAAGCGCCGGTCGGGCGCCTGCTCAGGGTCCTCGACGCGAAGGTAGTTGGCGATCGTGGCGAACAACGGGGCCGGTTCCTCCTCCCAGCGGGGCATGCCGACGTCGATCTCGGCGGCGGCGCGCATGCCGTACTTCTTCAGGAAGCCGGACATCCCGATGTCCGGCAGATCACCGGCACGGAAACGCGCGGCCAGTTCTTCCGGCGGGGTGTCGAGGAACAGCTCTCGGTGCTTGCGCGCCTTCACCGACAGGTTCCACAGGGCCAGGTCCATCTCGGTGGTCACGTTGTACGGCATGCCGCCCAGGACGGTGTCCAGTTCGCCGGGCGAGGCGACGCCTTCGAGCAGCCCGGCGGGGGCGGTGCCTGCCAGGATTCCGGCCATCAGCGGCCACACGATGCCCATCATGTCGGGCGTCATCACGGCCTTGTGAGAGTCCTCGATCACCCAGCGCAGCCGCTGCGCGCTGGTGGCGGGCTCGGCCGGCGGTCGCGTCAGGCGGCTGATCTCCCGGACGCCGCGATAGGCCCGGGCCCTCGCGGCGCCCGGCCGGGCCAGGCTTCGGACGATACCGGTGATCGCGCCGGGCGCCAGCCGTACCGTGATCCTCAAGGCGCTTCGTACACGGAACGGCAGGCCGCGCCGCGGCGCGAACCGCGGATCGTCCAGCATGCGCAGGACGGCGCCCTGGACCCGGGGACCGTACACCTCCAGGGAGACGCCGAGCCGGTTGCGCATGGCCTTGTTGCGCACGAAGTCGGTGAGGTCGAAGTACAGCCGCCCGCCGATGGGGACCATCCGGGGCATCGGATCGCGCGGGTCGACGGTGGCGCCGGCGCCCTTGAACCACATGCCCGCGCCGGTTTTGAGCATCGACACCCCCATCGGAGTCGTCGGCCTGAGCATGCCCTGGATGTGGCCGAACTCCAGGTAGAGCCGCGTGTCGCCGGTGTCGGGCGGGGCCGGGAACAGAGTGGTGACCGGCCGGGACTGCAGCAGCCACAGCGTGTCGTCACCGTCGATCGCCCACTCGATGTCCTGCGGCGAGCCGAAGTGCTTCTGCAGCCGCCGCCCGGCCTCCCGCAGTCGTTCCAGCTGGTGTGCGGAGAGGCATCCCGACTCGGCCGGGATGGCCGTCGTGTCATGGTCGAGCAGGTAATGGTCGGGTACGACCGTGCCGTCGACGATCGCGGTACCCAGACCGGGGGCTGCGTCGACGACCATCTGGGTGCGGCAGCCGGTGATCGGGTTGGCGGTGAACAGCACACCGGCGACCGCGGGGTCGATCATGCGCTGAACCACCACGGCCATGGCGGCCTCGTCGATGCCCGCCACCGCGCGATAGGCGACGGCACGCTCGGTATGCAGGGAGTCCCAGCACCGCCGGACGGCGTCGAGCAGCGGCCCGGTGCCCTCGACGTTCAGATAGGTGTCCTGCTGACCGGCGAAACTGGCGTCCGGCAGGTCCTCGGCGGTGGCGCTGGAACGAACGGCCACGCGGCCCCCGCCGAGCCGCTCGTAGGCATCGAGCAGCTCGGCCTCAGGAAGATCTCCGGACCTGTACGACTCGACCGTGAGACAGAAAGCCGTCCGGGACGCGCTCACCCGCCTTGATCATCTCTCCGAGCCCGGCGGCCTTGCCTCCCACACGATCGACCATCTGAGCGTCGATCTCCAGCAGACGGATCAGATTCATCCCTCTACCCCCATCTCAGTTGCCGGTCAGATCACGCCGCCGGAAGGTGAGGAGCCCGGCCCCTGCGCAGGCCAGGGCGACGGTGGCGAGCCAAAGGAGCGGGCCCGCGATCACCTCGCCGCCCGGGGCCTGCGGCAGGTGCGCGTAGGGCGACAGGTTCCGCAACGCATCGGGCAGTTGGAGGACCTCGCCCAGCTGTCCGAGCAGAGCGAAGCCGGCCAGCGCCGCCCAGGCGAGTGCGGTCAGCCGGGGAAGCACGCCGTACAGCAGCATGGCCAGAGCGGCCGTCACCCAGACCGCGGGCACCTGGACCCACGCCGCCCCTGCCAGCCGGAGCATCTGCCGTCCCGCGTCGCCGGTGCGCAGACCGTGGGCCAGTCCGACGGCAAGCCCGCCGGCGGTGAGGATCACCGCGGCGCCGCCGAAGGCCATGACCAGGTGAGCGAGCGTCCAACTGGTGCGCGAGACGGCCGCGGCCAGCACCGGTTCGGCGCGCAGCGCGCTCTCCTCGGCCTGGAGCCGCAGCACCGCCTGGACGGCGAAGCCGCCCGCGACCAGGCCCATCACGCCCAGCACGGTGGCCAGGAAGGTGTCGGTCAGCGCTCCCTCGCCACCCAGCTGGTCCAGGATGGCGGCGAGCTGCGGGTTGTCGCGCACGATCTGCCCGGCGCTGTCCGCCAGGGTCCCGAACAGCGTCCCCATGACGGCGAAGCCCGCGGCCCAGGCGAGCACACCGCCACGATGCAGCCGCCAGGCCAGGCCCAGCGCGCCGCCCAGATACGGCGGCGCGTCGGCAGGGCCGTGCCGGGGCCGCAGTACTCCGGCGCCCAGGTCTCGGCGCCGGGCCAGTGCCGCGGCGAGGACGACCAGCGTGAACGCGGTCAGGACGGCCAGGGCGAGGACCCACCAGCGCTCGTCGGCGAAGGCCCGCACCCGCTGCGCCCAGCCGAGCGGAGAAGCCCACGACAGCGCGTCGATCCGCGCGGCATCGCCCGCGGCGCGCAGCAGGAACGCCAGGCCGAGCACCAGGAGGGCGAGGCCGTTGGCGGTGCGGGCGTGCTCGGTCAGTTGCGCCGTGAGCGCGGCCAGCGCGGCGAACAGCCACCCGGTGCAGGCGATGGCGAGCCCGAAGGCGAGCGCGCCGGGGGCGGGCAGTCCCTGGCCGGCCAACGCGGCCGTGAGCAGCAGGCCGATGAGCAGGTTCGTGCCTGCCGCCACGAGGAGCGCGGAGGTCATGAAGGCGTGCCGGCCGATGGCGCAGGCGCCGAGAAGTTCGGCCCGGCCGCTCTCCTCTTCCGCGCGGGTGTGCCGGGTGATGAGCAGCAGGTTCATCAGCGCGGTCAGGATGGTGGTGATCGTGGTGGCCCGCCAGGCGGTCAGCCCGCCGACCGAGGCCGGGTCGTAGACCGGGCCGGTGATCGCCTGCAGGGCCGGGGTGGAACCGATGGTGACGCCCAGGGCGACCCGCTGCGCCATGCCGGGATACAGCTCCGCGATCGCCGAGGCGGTGCCCGCGACGGCGCCGACGATGAGCAGGATCCACACCGCGAGCGCGAGGCGGTCACGGCGCAGCGCCAGCCGTACCAGGGAGAAGGTGCCCGTCATGGGGAGGCCTGGTAGTGGCGCAGGAACAGCTCCTCCAGGGTGGCCGGGTGGCAGGTCAGGTCGCGCACGCCCGCGGCGGTGAGCAGCGGCAGCACCTCACGCAGCCGGTCGGGCTCGATCTCGAAGATGATCCTTGAGCCGTCGACGGCCAGGTTGTGCACACCGGGCAGGTTCCCGGGGACGCGGTCGAGGTCGGCGGTGACGGTGGTCCGCGTCAGGTGCCGCAACTGGGCCAGGGTGCCGCTTTCCACGATGCGGCCGGCGCGGATGATGCTCACCCGGTCGCAGAGCGCTTCGACCTCGGACAGGATGTGGCTGGACAGCAGGACCGTGCGGCCGTTGCCGCGCTCCTCGGCCACACACTCGCGGAAGGCGGCCTCCATCAGCGGGTCGAGCCCGGCGGTGGGCTCGTCCAGCAGTAGCAGTTCGACGTTCGAGGCGAGTGCGGAGATGAGGGCGACTTTCTGCCGGTTGCCCTTGGAGTAGGCGCGGCCCTTCTTCGTCGGGTCAAGGTCGAAGCGCTCCAGCAGGTACTGCTTGCGCCCACGGTCGAGCCCGCCGCGCAGCCGTCCGAGCAGATCGATGGCCTCGCCGCCGGACAGGTTCGGCCACAGGACGACGTCGCCGGGCACGTAGGCCAGCCGCCTGTGCAACTCGACCGCGTCGTGCCAGGGGTGGCCGCCCAGCACTTCGGCGTGGCCGGAGTCGGCCCGCAGCAGGCCGAGCAGGACGCGCAGAGTGGTGGTCTTTCCCGCGCCGTTGGGGCCGAGGAAGCCGTGCACTTCACCTTCGGCCACGGACAGGTCGAGGCCGTCCAGGGCAGTGACGGCGCCGAAGGATTTGGTGAGGCCGCTGACGAGTACGGCGGGACTGCCCGGCATGGGCGCCTCCCTGAAGCCGGTCCGATATGACGTTGCCGACCAGGCTTCCCGGCGCTCCACCATCGACGTTAACAGCGCCGGATCCGGCGCGCCAGACGGGCTGATGCCCGATCGTCCGGGGTCAGCCCGGACGGGCGATGCCGAACACGTGGCTGAACCGGCTGAACGTGAAACGGTCGAGCCGGCCGATGCCGAACCCCGCCGCACGGATGGCGGCGACCGGGTCGCGGGCGGGGTGGCAGCCGCCGCAGGCGCGAGACCACAAGGGCGTGATGAGCGTCTCGGTCAGGGCGAGCGGCCGGCGGGCGGATCGCACATGTTCGTAAAAGCGCAGCTCTCCCCCGGGTCGAAGGACCCGGCGCACCTCGGCGAGTGTCGCCCGCAAGGGGGCGCAGCAGAGCACCAGCGAGCAGATCACGGCATCGCATGAGCCGTCCGGCAGCGGGACCTGGGCGGGATCGCCCTCGACGATGCGAATCGGGGTGGGGAGGGTGTCAGCCACCTGCTGAGCCGTGGAGCGCAGGAATCCATCCGGCTCGACCACGATGATCTCATCGAGGTCCGGCGGATAGCAGGTGAGTTTGACGCCGTCTCCTGCCCCGAACTCCAGCACCCGTCCGGTGAGACCTGCCATCAGCCATTCCCGCTGGACGGTCGGCCGACGTCCTGTGCATACGGGGCGGGGGTGGTGGAACTGCTCCATGCCGCATCCGATGATTGCCCGGCCGTCCGGAGGCCGGGGGACAACGTCCATCATGACCCCACTATCGACCGAAACCTCCGCCTGCGGCAGCCTTTGGCGCAATACCTTGGCGGTCAGGGCAGGTCGGTGAAGCGTTCGACGTTCTGGGTGGTGCCGGAGACGATGATGATGTCGCTGTAGGTGAGCTCGGTGTCGGCGGTGGCGTAGGTGAACTCCTCGCCCTCGCTCTTGACCGCGACGACGGTGACGCCGTACTTGCGTCGCAGGTTGGAGCGGCCCAGCGGGAGGCCGGTGTAGTCCTTGGGAGGTCGCGTCTTGGCCATCGCGAAGTTGTCGTCCACCTGCATGTAGTCGAGCATCCGGCCGCTTACCAGGTGCGCCACTCGTTCGCCCATGTCGTGTTCGGGCGAGACCACGTGGTGGACGCCGACTCGGGTCAGGATCTGGGCGTGCTGGCGGCTAACCGCCTTGGCCCAGATGTCGTCGACCTCCAGCTCTGTCAGCAGGGCCGCGGTGAGGATCGACGCCTCCAGGTCGCCGCCGATGGCCACGACCGCGCGGTAGAAGTCGGCGACATCTAACTGGCGCAGGGCGTCGAGGTCAGTGGAGTCCGCGACGGCGATGTGCGTGAACTGCCCGGCCAGGCTCTGCACCACCTTGGGACGGCGGTCGATGGCCAGCACATCGGTGCCCCGCCGGACCAGCTCCAGCGCCAGCGCGCTGCCGAAGCGACCCATGCCGACCACCACGACCGGGTCACTGTGTATGTCAGCCACGATGGTCCTTCCCATCCGCGATGTCCTTGCGTCCCCGCATGCGGCGGACGATGCCGAACCAGGCGGGCACGTCGCGCTCGTCGTCGAAGCCGCGGGCGACGACGATGTCAGTGGACGAGTGCACCAGGATCGAGAGCACGATGGTGACCGCAACCAGCTGAAAGACCTCCTGGGCTGCGGCGATGCCGGAGGCGAGCACGATCAGGCCGTAGACCACCGAGGCGAACCCCTTCGGCCCGAACCAGGCCACCGCCGCCTGCTCCCGCATCGTCAGCCCGGATCCGAGGAACGACACCCAGATCGCCACCGGCCGCGCGGCGACCAGCGCCAGGACGGCGAAGACCCAGCCCTGCCAGCCGACCGCGCCCAGCAGCGCGGGCGTGATGAGCGCGCCGAAGACCAGCAACGCGGCCAGCTTGAACAGTTCCGCGATCAGCTCGCCGAAGTGCTCGAACGACTCACGCTGGCGCGCGCCGAAGGTCGCCACCGTGATCCCGGCGGCGAACGCGGCCAGGAACAAATTCCCATGCGTGGCCTTGCCCAGGGCCAGCACCAGCAGCCCGATCGCGAGCGCGTTGAGCGGCTCGTACTGCGTGGAGGCCGAGAACCAGCGCGTCTGCTCCAGCTTGATGGCCAGCCACGGCACCGCCACGCCGATCACCACGCCGATCCCGAGCTCCGCGCCGAGCGCGCCGAGGTGCAGGTCATCGGATCCGGCCGCGACGGCCAGGAAGAGCATGACGAACGGCAGCGCCAGCCCGTCGTTCACGCCCGATTCGACGTTGAGCAACTGTCGTAGCCGGGGCGGCACCTTCTCATTGCCGACCAGCGCGGCCGCGAACACCGGATCCGTCGGCGCCAGGATCGCGCCGATCAGCAGCGACTCGATCCAGCCCAGACCGACCAGATAGTGCGCCAGCAACGCGGTGATGATCAAGGTGAGCGGCAGCCCCCAGCCGAGCGCCCGGCCGGGCAGCCGCCACGCGCCGCGCAAATCCTGCCACCCGACCCGCATGCCGTCGCTGAACAGCACCGCGAACAACGCCAGCTCCGCCAGCGTGCCGACCAGCGGCTCACCCGCCCGCAGCGAGACCACGCCCAGCACGCCGTCGCCGAGCACGAACCCGGCCACCAGGAACAACGCGGCCGTCGACAAGATCGTCCGATGGGCCAGGCTGGACAGCAGCACCGCGACCAGCAGGACGACGGCGAACGCCGTCAACAAGGTGCCCATCAGCACGCCTCCGCGTCTCGTATGACTGTGACGTTTGCCGACCAGGCTTCCCGGCGCACCGCGCTATACCGTAGCAGCACCCCCGCGGCCAGCGTCTCTACACGACCCTGACGGCATCCTTACGCCCCTATGACGCCGCATCGGCTGATGAGCGCTCATAGGTAGCGCAGCCACAGATACGGCACACACAGCGCGACGGTCACGACCGTGACCACCAGCCCGTATTTCGTGAACTGCCAGAAACTGATCGGCGTGCCGTTGCGGGCGGCGATGCCCAGGACGACCACGTTGGCCGCCGCTCCGACCGCGGTGGCGTTGCCGCCGAGATCGGCGCCGAAGGCCAGCGCCCACCACAGCACCTGAGCCGAGTCGTTCCCGCCGTTGGCGGCCACGAGTTCCGCCACGATGGGGCTCATCGTGGCCACGTACGGGATGTTGTCCACGATCGCCGACAAACCTGCCGACGCCCACAGCAGGCCCATGGTGGTCAGGCCGAGCTGTCCTTGGGTCGCCTCGGTGGCGGCCTGGGAGATCTGACCGATGACACCCGTGTTCACCAGCGCGCCGACCATCACGAACAACCCGGCGAAGAACACCAGTGTGGGCCACTCGACCTCGCTGATCGCTTCCTCGGTGGTGACCTTGGTGGCGGCCACAAGAATGCCGGCGCCGAGCACCGCGACCACGGACGGTTCGTAGTGCAGCACCGGGTGCAGGACGAAGGCGGACATCACCACCACCAGCACCAGCAGCGACTGCCACAGCAGCCGCCGGTCCTTGATGGCCTCCCGCTCGTTCAACGTCATGATCTCGGCGGCCCGCTCGGGGTCGTAGACGAAGGACTTCCTGAACAAAATGCGGCACAACCCGATGAAGACCGCCATGAGCACCACGACCAGGGGTGCCATGTGGATGAGGAAGTCGTTGAACGACAGCCCCGCCCGGCTGGCGATGATGATGTTCGGCGGATCGCCCACCAGTGTGGAGGCGCCGCCGATGTTGGACGCCATGGCCTCGGCGATCAGGAACGGCGCGACCGGCAACGCCAGCCGTTCACACACCAGGAACGTCACCGGCGCGATCAGTAGCACCGTCGTGACGTTGTCCAGCAGAGCGGACGCACATGCGGTGATGACGACCAGCAGCACCATGAGGCGATAGGGACGGCCTTTGGCCCGCTTGGCCGCCCAGATCGCCAGGTACTCGAAGATACCGGTCTGTTTCAGCACCCCGACGATGATCATCATGCCGAGCAGCAGGAAGATGACGTTCCAGTCGATCCCGGTCGACTCCGAGAAGAACGCGGTCTCGGCGTTGGTGGCGTGGATCATCAGCATGATCCCCGCCCCGCCCAGGGCGGCGGCCACTCGGTGGATCTTCTCGGTGGCGATCAGCGTATACGCGCACAGGAACACCGCCACCGAGATCCACGCCGTGAGCGTCATGCGGCAACGACGCCAAGCTGATCACGCGTGCTCATGGACGTCCTTAGCGATCGACTGTGGAACCGCCGACCAGACTTCCCGGCACACCTGTAGACAACGTATCAATGATCGTAAGGACGGGACAGCGAGCCTCGTGCCGCTTACAGATGGCGCAGTCACGAAGCGAGCGCCCGATCCAGCAGCGCCTGGAGCGTGACCGCACCGAGCAGGCGATCATCCTCGACCACCGCGACCAGCGGACTGTGCGTGCGCGCCATCAGCGCCGCCAGTTCCAGCACGGTGGCGTCCGGGTCGGTGATGGGCAGCTCACGCTCCGCCTTCGGCAGCGCCGACTGGACCGTGCGGTCGGCCAGCGCCTGCAAGAACTGGTCGGCGTGCGCCTCGTCGATCACGCGCGCGAGCGCCGGATCATCCTGGCAATAGCCCGGTACGGCCAGCCGCAACACCTGGGTGCCGGGCAGGATGCTGGACGGCAGCCCGCGCTCGTCGACCACGATCAATCCGGGCAAGTCCTGGTCGGCCAGCAGCCGGGCCGCTTCGATCACCGGCGTGTCCAACGTGACGATGGGGAAGTCGACGAGCAGATCACGAGCGCGCATCCGCGAGACCTTTCGGGGTCGACGACACGGCCGCCGGTCAGTCGGCCCCGGCACACCCGTCGATACCGTACCAACGACCATCTGGATACCTGCGGTTTCCTCATCGCATCGTAAGGTCGTGACACCGTCCCGGCGTCGTTGAAGTGCACGGCCAGAACCCTGGACGGTGACGCCGCGCTGGTGCTCCGGTTCTGGGCGATGAAGGAGTTCCTCCAGCGCACCGGCTCCATCCTCCAGTTCTCCACGAGAAGGGCGTCACCTCGCAGCCCACCGTCGTCTTCATGAGACCCGACGGCTTCACCACCGGGCCTGGTCGTCACCGTCACCGGCGGTGGCCCGGGTCCGGCCGCGCCGCGCTCCTCACCTGCGTGGACGCCGCGCGGACGTCGGCGCGGTGCGGAGTCTACGAGAGACGACTGACCGCGGTCGTCAGTTGTGCTCTTGATCCCATCGGTCGAGGAGCTTGGGGAACTCACGGCCCATGAAGCCGTACATGTCGCGCATCAGTTCCAGCCTGGCCCGGCGCTTGGGGTTGTCGCCAACTACCACCAGCCCCTGCTCGGCGAGCTGCGCGAACGCGGTGAATTCTGCCATCTTCGCCCGGAACGCACGACCGAAGACGTCTTCGGTAAGCCGGTAGTGATCGCGACGCCCCCGGGGCGGACGGAATCGCTCAACGAGTCCACCCCGTTCGAGCTGGCCGAGGGCGACGCTCATACTGCTCTTGGCCACGCCGAGGTGTTCGCAGAGCCTCGGGGCATCGGCGGAATCGTCTGGATCGACCAGGAGCACCCCAACGACCCGGCCTGCCGTACGACTGAGTCCCAACCGCTCGAAGTACAGCCCGGCACTCTCCACGAACTCCTCGACACCGGCCACAAACAAATTCTATTCTGTTCGGATAGTTCCGAACAGAATAGACAAACTTCATGATCTCCACCGCCATCACCGGGGCCGGCCCGCGCGCCGCCCGCACCCTCGCCTCCGCAGACCACCTTGACGATCCGAGCTGCTCTCGCGCCACTCCCGGCCATGCCGCCCGGGCCCGGTGAGCGGCATGCTGCAGGAATTCCTCGACTGGGCCTACGCCCATCCGCCCGCTGTTCGTCCTCCCCCTGGCCTACTTCGCCTGGCGGCGAAGCTGGAAAGGCATCGTCATCACGCTCCTGGCACTGTTCACCAGCATGTTCTGGTTTCCGCCGCCGGCCCGCGTCGACCCCCAAGTACAGGCATTCCTCGACATGGAGAAGGAGCTCATCCACAGCATCGGCGAACTGTCGGCCGCCTACCTGCTCGGCGTGCTGGCCGTCATCGCCAGCCTCACCGCCCTGTGCCTGGCATTCTGGCACCGGTCCCTAGGCTGGGGCCTAGTGATTATCAACCTCATGGCCCTGCTCAAAGTCCTCTGGAGCATCGGCGAAGGAGGCGACAGCGGCTGGGCGGTCCTGCTCCCGACCACGCTGGGGCTGGCCTTGTGCGACCTGGCCATCGTCTGGATCGCCCGTCGCTTCCGCCTACCCATCTCGCTTCGCCGTCATAAGGACGCCTGACAGGCGACGTCCGCCAGGGAAGCTTGACCGTGGCCTGGGCGGATGCCACGGCATGAGGCGGACCGGTGTTCATCGGAACGCAGGCGGTCGGCGGGCGCGAGTGCCTCTTCCAAGGCGTCGGAGGTGTCCACGCCGGTGGGATGATGCCATCCACTCCGATGATCTCGATGGTGCCGGCACAGTCCAGGATCTTGCGGAGCAAGGGCCAGGAACGGCGTGCCGCCACCGTCTCGGAGCTTGGTGGCATGCTTCTGGAAGGCCTTCGTCAAGGGCGCCGAGATCTTCAACCCTGGCGACTCCGGCCAGAGCTTCGCCCTCGCCGCCAACCAGGAACTCAGGCTCAGGGCCCTCGCTGCGACCTGAGCACTCCGGCCGACAGCGGCGCGGTACGGCAGGCGCGCGACGCGGTCGTGGCCGCGGGCGCACCCGGCATCCGGGCCCGTGCTGGCGACCGGCGTAGAGCCCGGATCGCCAACGGCGGACTCTCCGCCCCCGGACTCCATGGAACCGGCGCCGGCCCCACCACGGGTCACGGGAACGAAAGACTAACCACCTTCGCGATGGGAGGCCCCGGTCACGAGCCGATTCAGGACGCTGTCCGCGACAGTCGTGAGGCTGTCCCAGGTGCCGTCCTCGACCACCCGGCCGTTGTCGAGGACGGCGATGTGGGGGGCGCGGCGGATGGTGGCAGGACGGTGCGCGATGACGATCGTGGTGGCGTCCAGGCCGGCGAGCAGGTCGGCGAGCTCAGCGTCGCCGACGGCGTCCACGTGTGCGGTCGCTTCGTCGAGGATCAGCACCCGGGGGTTCGTGAGCAGGGCGCGGGCGAGTGCGACGCGGGCTCGTTGACCGCCGGAGAGCGTGGCGCCACGTTCTCCGACGACGCTGTCCAGGCCCTCGGGCAGGGTGGCGGCGATCCGGTCGATGCCGCATTGCCTGATCACGCGGTTCAGCAGGTCGTCGTCGGCGTCGGGCGCGGCCAGCCGCAGGTTGTCCCGGAGCGTGCCGTGGAACAGGGAGGCGTCCTGGCCGACCAGCGCGACGGCCGACCGCAGGTCGTCGTCGGTGAGATCGCGCAGGTCGACGGCTCCCTCGGTGGTGGTGAGCTCCACGGCGCCTCCCGTGGGGTCCCAGAAGCGGGCCATGAGGTGGGCAACGGTGGTCTTTCCCGCTCCGGACGCTCCGACAAGGGCGACGGTGCCGCGCGGAGGAATGGTGAGTTGCAGGCCGCGCAGCACCGGGGCGGGGCCGTAGGAAAAGCGGAGGTCGCGCAGCCGTACGCCGACCGGGCCGTCAGGAAGCGGAACCGGGTGAGGAGCGGACGGCGCGGTCGGCGGGGCGGCTAGCGCGGCCGTCACCCGCGCGGCGGCGGCACGCAGGCTGCCGGCCTGGCGCAGGGAGTCGGCGCCGGCGGCCACCGGCGCCAGGACCGAGACGGCCAAGGCCAGCGCGGCCGGAGCCCACGCGCCAGGTGGATCGCCGCCGGCTGTCCCGATGGCGGCCACTACGGCGATCAAGGCCAGCACCACGAGGATGTCTTGCACGGCCATGAAGGCGCCGTCGTGGCGGGCCTCGGCTCGCTGTGCCGAGGCGAGCCGGTGGCTGGCGTCGGCGAGTTGCCAGCGGCGGCGGTCGAGGGCGTTATGGGCGAGTAGCTCGCGGATGCCGTCCACGGTGTCGACGGCGTCGGCCGAGAGCCGTGCCGTGGCGGTGCGGACGTGTTCCCCGCGCCGGGTGCGGCCGCGGTCGCCGAGCAGCGGATGCGCCATCAGGGCGGCGGCCGCGGGCAGGACGGCGAGCGCCAGCCCGGGGTCGATGACGCCGAGCACCGCCGTACCGGCGACGAAGACCACGCCGGAGGCGAGCAGCTGAGCGATGGTGTGGGCGTAGAAGAACTCGAGCGTCTCGATGTCGTTCATCGCGGTCGCCGCAAGGTCACCGCTCCGGCGACCGGCGATGCGAGCGGGGGCGCTGCGGGCGAGCCCGTCGTAGATGCGCACCCGCAGCTCGGCGAGCACCCGGTAGGCCAGGTCGTGCGACAGGTCCATCTGCCGCCACGTGGCGACGGCCCGGATCAGCACCAGCCCGCCTAGCGCGCCGACGGTGGCAGGTCCTGGCGCGGCGTGGTCGATGACGGCCCGTCCGACGGTGTGGGCCAGCCAGGTGATCAGGATGACGAGGGCGGCCTGGTCGATCAGGCAGGAGATGATCGTGCGGGCGACCATCCGGCGGTGCGGCCGTAGCGCGGGCAGCAGGCCCCGCAGGACGTGCCGGTTCGGCAGGTTGACGTTCATGCGTGTCCTCAGCTTTGGTCGCGCAGGTCCGCGGTGGCCAGTGCGGTGTAGGTGCCGCCCGCGCCGGCCAGCGTGCTGTGGTCGCCGACGGCGTCGACCAGGCCATGGTCCAGGACCACGATCCGGTCGGCGTCCCTGACAGCGGCCAGCCGGTGGGCGATGATCAGGCAGGTTCTGCCGTGCGCGAGGCGGCGCAGCGCCCGGGTGATCTGTTGTTCCCGGCTTTCGTCCACCGCGCTGGTGGCCTCGTCCAGCACCAGCACCGGCGCGTCGCAGAGCAGGGCGCGGGCCAGGGCCAGGCGCTGCCGCTGGCCGCCGGACAGGGTCGCGCCTCGTTCTCCCAGGACGGTCGCGTATCCATCGGGGAGCGCGGCGATCTCGTCGTGGATCCCCGCGTCGCGACAGGCGGCGGCGAGTTGCCCGTCGGTGGCGTCGGGGGCGGCCAGCCTCAGGTTGTCAGCGATGGAGGCGGCGAAGAGATAGGTCTCCTGGGAGACCACCGCGATGCTACGGCGCAGCGCTGCCAGCGACAGGTCACGGATGTCGACGCCGTCGAGCGACACCGACCCCTCTTGGGGGTCGTGGAGGCGTTGCAGGAGCGCCAGCAGCGTGGACTTGCCCGCACCCGACGGCCCGACCAGGGCGGTCGTACGGCCGGCTGGGCACTCGAAACCGACGCCGCGAAGAGCCTGACGGCTCGCGCCCGGGTAGGAGAAGCGGACGTCGGCGAATGCCAGGGCGGGCGCCGACGCCCACGTGGGCGCGAGGGTGCCGGTGTCGGGTACCGACGGTCGCGCGGTCCGCAGGGCGGCGATACCGTCGGCGGCGGAGAGCCCCACGTATCCGGCGTGCCATTCCCTCGACAGATCGCGCAACGGCCTGAAGCACTCGGCGGCGAGCATCAGCAACAGATAGGACTCCGCCCCGGTGGCGCGGCCGGTCGCAGCCGAGATAGCGGCCAGCAGGACCGCGCAGAGCGTGCCCCCCTGGATGGCGAGGTCGGTCAGGGCCGTGTCGACCAGCGAAACCCGGAGCTTGGCCACGATGGCCCGATGCAACTGGCGTGATCGGCCTTCCAGTCCCTGACGCTTACGGTGAACGGCTCCGGTGGCACGGAGGGTGGGCATCTGCTGGAGCGCTTCCAGATAGTCGGCGGCCAGGTTCTCGTAACTGTCCCAATGTTCCTTGCCGCGCTTGGCCAGTGCGCGATCCCACAACCGGGGCACGAGAAGCGCCATCGCGACGGCGGCGGCCAGGCCGGCGGCGGCCCATACGTGGATAGTGGCGATCCACGTCAGAAGCACCGGCGTGACCAGGCACACCACGGCGAACTGCGGCAGATACCGCGACAGGTACGTGTTGACCCCTTCGGCACCGTCGACCACGGTCGCGCGCAAGGCCCCGGCGCGGGCGGCGGTGCTGTGGGCGGGGCCGAGCCGGCCAAGCTGGACGAGCAGTTCGTCACGCAGGACCGACCGGATCCGCGCCCCGGCGTCGGCGGCGGCCAGTCGCTGCCACCGCGTCAGGATCGCGCGCAGCAGGAGCACGGCGGCCACCACGACGAGCAGGACGGGCAGGCGGTCGGTTCGGCCACGGGCGATGTCGGCCAGGGCGACGGCGAGCAGCGCGGCCTGCGCGATGTGCGCGGCGGTGACAGCGGTGAGCAGGGCGGTGGCCCGCACCAGCGCCGCCGGCGCGGTACCGGCGGCACGCAGCAACTCCGGGTGCAGCATCATCGGCGGTCGCTCCGGGAGAGAGAAAGAGGGAGAGGGGAAGCCAGCGCGAGACCGTGAACGATCCATCGTCGTCCGGCCCGGCCGCCCAGTGCGGCTCCCAGATCGGCGGCCTGCCAGGAGCCGATCGGCCGGGTGCGCAGGCCGGCGGCGGTCGCGGTGAGCTCCGCGCAGGCGGCGGCGTAACCGGCGGCCAGATGCTCGACGCGGATCCGCTCGGCGGAAGCCGAATCTGGGGCGCCCCCGGCCAGGAGGACGGCTCCGGCGTGCGAAATCCAGCCTTGCCCGGCCGCCCACATGGCCAGCGTGGGCCGTGCCTCGCCACTGGCGACGAGGCGGAGTTCCTCCGGTTTCCCGGGTTCGGCGGTTACCAGGCCAGTGGGCGCGCCGACAGCGGCGTACCAGGGCGGACCATACGGGGTGGCGCGGTCGGCCGTGGACAGCACGGCGGCGAGGCTGACGGCATCGGGCTGTCCGCTCAGGGGTGGTGGCGCGCTGCGACGGTCGGCGATGGCCTGCGCCAGTGCCGATAGCTCGCCATCGAAGGGGGGTACGGCGGGCCACCAGACGGCCGGGGCGGTGGTACGGCACAAGGCGGCAAGCACGGCTCCGGCGCGCTGTCCTTCCGGGCTTGGCGCGGGGCCCGCCTCCGGCGGCGTCCCCGGCGGCTGGGCGGCCCACGCGGTGAGCGGGTCGACCTGGCCCGGCTCATCGCCCGGGGCGCGGGCCGTGATGTGCACGGCGGCAAGCGGATGTTGCGGGGTGGTCTGCGCCCAGACGGCCTGCCACTGGTCGGGCGTGGGCAGCCCGGCGGCGGCGGCCAGCGTCGCCGCGTCGGCGTTCAACGTCGGCCGGGCTTGGTGTCCGTGGGCGACCGCGGCCATGGCGAGGGCGGCCACCGCGTGTCCGGCGTCCAGGAGCAGCAGGGGCCAGGCGCGGTGGCCGTAATGGGAGACGGTCCGCTGGACGGTGACCGTGAACACGACGACGATCCCACGGGACGCCTTCCCCGGTGCGGGGCCTCGTCGGCAGACCCGATGGTCAAGCGGATCGTAGGCATAGAGCCCTGGCGGCACCGAACACCCGGGACCGACCAGCAGATGAGCGTTGACCGGATGGAGCCCGCCCGCGGAAGCCACCGGGCGCAGCCGTGTCGCGGCCACGCCGTCCCGATCGCGGACGCCGGAGTGGAACGGCGCGGGCTTGAGTCCGACGGGTCCGGCCTTGAACGAGAACCTCAGCAGGCGCCCGAGGTCGATGTCGCCCTCCCCGGCCGCAAGATCGGCCGGCTCGCCGGTCCAGCGTTGTCTCGCTGGGCCCGCTGGGCTGTGCGGGCCGACCGGCCGGATGGATCTGGCCTCGGTGATCGCTTCGGCGACCAGCCGGTCGGTGAATGTGGTGGTCATGCTCGAACACCCCTTACATGTGTGGAGGCGGGGCGAGGGTGAAGTCGCCGGGCCCGGTCGGGGCGGTGGCACGCCACTCGTGGACGAGTGCCACCTGCGAGAAACGTGGGCAGCCGTAGTAGGCGAACGCGGCGGGGGCGTTGGGCACCAGGCCGGTGACCAGGACACGAGCCACGCGCAGCGGGGTCTCGGCCACATCGGGTGTGGTCAGGTCGACGGCGACGACACGGTGGCCGCCAGAGACGAGACGTTCACGGAGCCGTTCCGGCGAACCGGCCACGACCTGGTCGATCGCGACGGTCTGCGCGGGATGCGTGAACCGCCGTGCCAATGGGGCCAGCCGGGCGTCGAGCCAGACCTGGACGTGGGCGCCCAGGTCGCGTACCCGGGCGAAGTCGTCTCCGGCGTCGTCGAGGTAACGACGATCCGCCCGGTGGTGCAGGTACAGGCCCTTCGCGAGTATCCCGGCGTCGATCGCCTGGAACACCCACCCACCGGGGTCGGTGAGGCCCTGGGTGAACACCCACGTGTGCACGGCCTCCAGGACGGCCTTCCTGGCGGCTTCCGCCGGGTCGTACCGGCAGGCGAACCCGGCCGCGTAGAGGTCGCGATCGGCGTCGTACACCAGGGCGGCCATGGCGGGGGCGAACTCATTCGGCATCTCCACCACCCAGGTCCGCAGCGGCGATCCCGCGAGGTCGGCCGACAGTCCCGGGATGCTGTCCACCTCGACGCCCCGCGTGGGGCCGCCCAGATGCCACCACACTTCAAGGGCGTCGCGTTCCACGACTTCCAGCAGGGCACGTTCGACGGCGTCGGCGAGGCCGGCGCCGGTCGCTATACCCGTGTAGTTCAGGTGGTGGGTACGCGGCAGGGACGTGAGATCGCCCTGCCGCCAGTTGAGATGGGTCAGCGCCACGGGTGCCAGGCACTCGCGCTCACCGCCACCGAGTAGCTGCTCGACGCCCTGTGTCCACAGTGCCTCGGTGGCGTCTGTGAACCGCCGGTACGGAAAGCCGGGCCGGTCGTATTGCCAGCCGGCGTAGGCGGGTAGCTCGGCCGGGGAGAGATGGTTGTGCCCGGCGAGGTCGCCCGCGGTGGCCCGCAGCGGAGCGCCCGTTTCGCCCGGTGGCGGGAGCCGGTTGCCGCAGTAGCGCTCCACAGCCTCCGCGATGGCGGCGACGCGGGCTCCTTCGGGATCGCCGAAGGTGGTGCCCAGGGCGACACGGTCGGCGGGCCAGGCCCCGAACCTGCGGGCGTCGCTGACTTCGGCGGTCATCGCCACATAGCGGGCCGGGGTTCCCTGAGGGTGGGCGACGGGGGCAACCGACCGGATCAGCCCGCAGACCGGGTCGACCAGCGCGTCCACCGAAAGCGGCTGGGCGGGGGTGGTGGCAAGACGGCGCGCGGTCACGTGGTGATCTCCTCTGCCGGGTCGACGGTTCTGATCGTGGCGGCCCGGTCGAGAGTCCTCAGCACCACGTGGCTGCCCTCCGGGATGACGGTGCGCCGGGAGGGCCACAGGACGGTGGTGCGGAGCGGGTCGAACCCGGTGTGCGGATTGCGGGCGTGGGCGGGGAAGTGATGCCCCGCGACCTCCAGCCGCAGCCGGACTCCCGCCAGCAGGCGTTTGGACAGCGGACCGAGAGAGATGTTGACCAGGGCGCGCGCCTCGGCCCGTGCCTGTACGCGCGTGATGCCGGTGGCCAGCGGCTCGGCGATGCCGCGGGAGCTGATAGCGACCAGGCGAGCGGCCCAGTCTGCGGTGGCGGTGTCCGCCGCGGCCAGGATCCGGACTTCGGCCTCCCCGGCCAGGTCGAGCGCTGTGGGCAGTGGCTCGCCGACGGCCAGGAAGCGGTCGGGCAGTCCGTACTCCGGCACATCGAGGCGGTCGGAACGCACCGGGCGTTCGGGATCCGCGACGAACTCCGTCCCTCGCAGCACCCGCAGACCGGCGCCGTTGCCGTCCATGTGGACACGGGTGGTGGTGCGGTCCAGCTCGTGGGCTGACAGCCATTGGCCGGTGCCCTCCAGGGCGACAGCGCCGCGGCGCCCGACCAACGTTCCCTTGAGCGCGGCCTGCGCGAACCTCACGTACAGCGGTCCCAACGCCAAGGCGGGGCCGTCATCGGTCCGGCTGGGGCCGGCGGTGAGAGCGTGACCCCAAGGACCGAGTAACAGCCGGGAGGCCCCGGCGCCTTGGCGGCCCCAAGCCCGCCACAACGTCATCGTGTCGGTGACGAACGGGTCGTGACTTCCGCCCACGGCGAGCAGGGGCATCGCTCCGGATTCAGCCTGCGCTCCGTCGCCGAGCGTTCCGGCGGGATCGCCTGAACGCTGCGCGGCCCAGAGCCGTTGCCAGGAGGGCAGCGGGCGCCCGAGCCGCCGGGGGAGATCCAGCACGGGCAGGTGGTCGAGCAGGGCGGGGTCAGTGGACAGGAGCCGCTCCAGCGCGGGCGGGTCGCTGTCCGGACGGTCACCGTGGGCGGCCCACCAACCGGCTCTCGCCAGCAGCCGTTCCACACCGTTCCTCTCCCGTGCGGTCTCCGCCAGACCCAGCGCGGGTACGGCGGCGATCGCGGCGTCGGGGCGGACGGCGGGGTCGGCGTGCAGCGCTATGGCCAGGACACAGTGGGCGGCGTAGGAGGCCCCGCAGGCGACGATTCTGCCGTCGCACCATGACTGCCCCCGGAGTTCCCGCACCGTGGCCGCGCCGTCCTCGGCTTCGTTGGCGTACGGGTGCCACTGCCCGCTGGAGCCGTACCGGCCGCGTACGTCCTGGGCTACGGCGGCGAAACCCCGTCGCGCCCATGCGCGTAGCTCCGCGGCGTGCGAGCGCCGGTCGTACGGCGTGCGGATCAGGAGGCAGGGAAACGGGCCCGGCCCATCCGGCAGGCAGTAGTCGGTGGTCAGGACCGCGCCGTCACCTGTGATGACTGCCATGCTCTGAGAAGGGGTCATGCGCGGTGCGTTTCGATCGGGGCGACACGCGGGACGGGGAGCACGCAGTGCTCGGTGACCTTCAGATCCCGCAGGTCGACCCTGCGCAGGCGGCGCCGATCGGGCAGGTGCTCTCCTCCGCTGTCGCGCCGGGCCCAGGTGGCGAGGTCGGTGGCGATCAGCGCGGCGATGGTGGCCGCGGCCGCGGCTCCGGTGACCGGATGCGGGCCGGTGGCGACGTTTCCCGCCCAGTAGGCGGCCAGTTCGCGATGGGCCGGGGTGGCGGCCAGGCGGCGGGCGGCCACGTGGGTGGCCAGCACGTCGCCGGGGGCGGCGGCGATCGGTTCGATCCAGGCCTGCCGGCCCTCACGATGGCAGCGAGCCCAGGCGATGCCCTGTGCGGGCAGCCGATCGGCGTCCTTCCACAGCCCTGGAGGGACCGGACGGTCGAGGCACCAGACCACCGCGGCGACGTCGGAGGCCTGCCGGCCGGATGCGGATGCGTCGGCGAGCGCCGCTACGTCTCCGGGTGCCGCGGGACGGGGGCGCGCTCCCTCGGACGTCAGGAACTCGGTGAGGGGCGCGGTCAGGCGTTCGTCACCGAGCACGAGTACGCCGGCGTGGTCCGAGGGCCAGGACGGCGGCGCGGCGAGATATCCGGCGTCGGTGAAGGCGCCCAGCAGTCGTACGGTCTCCTGCCTCGCGGGATGGCCGGAACCGCCGCCGGGGCCGAGCAGGCTCAGCATCTCCGCCGTGGCCTCGGGAGGGGCGTTGACGCGCAGGAACTCGCCATCAGAAGTGCGGACCGCGGGCGGGTGACCGTCGACCGTGACGATCTCGACGCCGGGGGCGAGTTGGGGCCGCGACACGTTTCTCCTCATCAGCCGGTGCGCAGGATGGCGATCGAACGGGGACGGGCCCGTCCGGAGTCGCCTCCGGACGGGCCCGCGGAGTCGCTACTCCTGCTCGTCGTCGAAGGGGTTCTCGACGAGGGCGTTGGAGTGGGTGGCGGACAGGTGCGGAAGGTGGGACTGGTCGGAGATGGGGGTGAAGACCTGCTCCATGGTTCCTCCTTGCTGAGCGGACGTGATATCAGGCGATATCGGAGCTAACCGTAATGAAAACCGTTTTCAGTTTCAAGTGGGATAGGTCGGTCGGGGTAACAGACCGGCCACCCATGCTCGGGATCTCGGCCCACCCTGCCCTCGATGCCGAAGACGTGCCGTAGCAGCTCAGAGGTGACCACCTGGTCCGGGGGCCCGTCCGCCGCCACGCGTCCGTCCCGCAGAGCCACCAATCGCTGTGCGAAACGGGCGGCGAGGTCGAGGTCGTGCAGCACCATCAGCACGGTCAGCCGCCGTTCCTCGCGCAGACGGGCGACCAGTTGCAGCACTTCCAGCTGGTGACGCAGATCGAGGTAGGTGGTCGGCTCGTCGAGCAGCAGGACGGGCGTGTCCTGGGCCAGGGCCAGCGCCAGCCGTACCCGCTGCCGCTCACCGCCGGACAGCGTCTCCACCGGCCGGTCCGCCCACTCCTCCACCCCGACGTCCCGCATCGCGCGTACGGTCACCGCGTCGTCGCCGACACGAAGCATGCCCAGCGGGCCCCGCACGGCGTACCTGCCCTGCCGGACCAGCTGACGCACCGTCAGTCCCGGTACGGCGGGCGCGGACTGGTGCAGCAGGGCGACCTTGCGGGCGGCGGCACGGCGGGAAATCCGGGCCGCGTCGGCACCGTCCACCCACACCCGTCCCGACTCGGGACGCAGCACCCCCGCCGCAAGGCGGAGCAAGGTGCTCTTACCGCAGCCGTTCAGGCCGACAAGGGTGACGAACTCCCCGGTTCTGACCCGTAGGCTCACTTCATCCAGCACCCGCCACCCCGGATAGCCGAAACTCACCCGATCGAGGTCCAGCACGGCGGCCCCCGGCCCAGCTTCCGGGTTGGTCGTCGCGGTGCCGGGATCGTCGATCAATTCGGACACGGTCTGCACTCCTCGTAGACATGGGGAAACCCGGGCGTAAGATCACGGATCGACGGCATGGCGACGGACGATGAACAGCAGCACCACCGCTCCCACACAGGTGGTCACCGCACCGACCGGGACGCTGAGATGCTCCGCCCCCCAGGCGGTCACCGCCCGCGAAAGCAACTGGGCGGCGGCGTCGGCTCCGCACACGGCGACGGCGCCGACGAGCGCCGCTCCCGGCAGCGCGGTCCGCAGGTCGGCCCCGAACAGGGCGAGCGCCACGTGCGGCACGACCAGCCCGACGAAACCGAGCGCCCCCACGGAGGCCACAGCGCCCGCGGTCAGAGCCACCGCGCAGAGCAGCGCGAAGCCGCGTGCCCGCGACGGAACCAGACCGGCCGCCTCGGCCACCCGCTCGCCGCAGCGCAGCAGCATCAGCGGGCCCGCGGTCAGGCAGGCGACCACGCCCCAGCACAGCGCCCACGGCCACAGCAGTGTCCAGTGCTGCCAGGTCCGCGCCTCCGTGGTGCCGACCATCCACTGTACGAAGCTGCCGAGCTCGCCCGGCGCGGCCAGCAGGATCACCGACGTCAGTCCGCCGAGCACGGCTGAGACCAGCACGCCGTACACGGCCGTGGCGGCCGGATCGGCGCGCGCCCGCCCGCTCAGCAGCCATAGCAGACCCGCCCCGCCGCAACCACCGGCGACCGCGGCGATCACCACCGCAACCGGTGACGCCCAGTTGGCCAGGCCCAGTCCCGTGGCCGCGACCGCACCGAGCACCGCGCCCGGGGTGACCCCGGTGACCTCCGGCGCCGCCAGCGGGTTGCGCAGCGCCGCCTGCAGGATCAATCCGGCCAGGCCGAGACTGGCCCCGGCGCCGAGCGCGACCAGCACCCTCGGCAGCCGAACCTGCCAGACCAGATGATGGGTGATCGGGTCCACCGCACCGCCGGTGAGCGCCTGCCACAGCGCGCCAACCGTCAGCGCGCGCCCCGCCGCCAGATCGGCCATGGCCGCCACGAGTACGGCGACCAACAGCACACCGGCGACGAGCGCCGGCCGGCGCCGTCCTCGGCGGGAAGGCGCCGCGCGAGGCGCGGCCGACGTCGTGGACACTGACCGCTTCGTGAGCATCATCGGGCACCCGCACTCTGCCTGGCGCCGATCCCCCGCAGCAGCGCCACACCCGCGGGCACCCCGACCAACGCCGTCCAGGCCCCGACGGGAGTCTCCATCGGCAGGAGAACCAGACGCGCGGCCTGATCGGCCCACACGGTGATCACCGCGCCCCACACCACCGTCCACGGCAGCCACCTGACCACGTCGGCGTCCGGGCGCAGCCGCCGCGCCAGGTGCGGGGCGAGGAACCCCACCCAGGCGATGGGGCCGCACACCGCCACCACAGGCGCGATCAACAGCACGGAGACGGCGAGCGCCGCCAACCGGGCGTGCCGGACCCGCAACCCCAGCGCGCCGGCGTCCTCATCGCCGAGCCGCAGCACCGACAACATCGGGGCGCACAGCACCACGAGCGGAAGGGCAACCAGCAGCCAGGGCCAGACGCCGTGCCAGGCCTCCCATGTACGTCCGGACAGACTGCCCAGCAGATAGCGGAAGATCACCTGAAGATCGAGCTGATCGGCCATCACCATCAGCACCAGCAGCGCGGCCTGGAAAGCGGCCGCCACCGCGGCCCCGATCAGCAGCACCGCGGACGGGCTCCGGCCGAACCCGGCGGCCACGAGCGTCGCGACCCCGCCCAGCCCGGCTCCCACCAGCGCCAGCAGCGGATAGGACCAAGCGGGCAGAGTGAGCGTGAGCACCAGGGGAGCCACGACGCCCAGTGCCGCTCCCGAGGAGACGCCCAGCATCTCGGGAACGGCCAGCGGGTTGCGCAGCGCCTCCTGCATGACGAGCCCAGCGGCCCCCAGACAGCCTCCTGCGATCAGCGCCAGCAGTAACCGGGGCAGCCTGACCTCTCTGACCACAACCGCCACCAGCCCGTCCGCCGCGCCGCCGGGCAGCACCGCGGCCAGCCGAGTCGGCGAGATGGTGGGCGTGCCCACGCAGAGCGCGCACACCGCGGCGGCGGCCAGCAGCCCGGCCGCCAGAACGGCTGTTCGCGTCATCGCAGGGCGGCCGTAGCTTCATCCAGTACCAGGCCGAGGGATCGGGTGCCGCGGCCCTTGGCCCACAGCTCCGGGTCGACCTCGATCACCTTGCCGTTCTTGACCGCCGGAATCTGCGACCACAAGGGGTTCTTGGCCATCTTCTCCGACAGCTTCGCGCCAGGCGCGCCGAACGCGATGGTCTCCACGAAGAGCACGTCGACGTCGCGGGCGAGGATCTCCTCCAGGCTGAAGGTGCCCTCGACGCCGCGGTTCTCCCATGGATAGTCACAGATGCCGGGGAACAACCCGGCCGCCACGTCTGCGCCCGGCGTGGCCACGCCGAAGTTCTCGTCGCTGCCGAACACGATCAGCGCGGTCTTGTCACTCTTGGCCTTCTCCGCACCGGCCACCTTGTCGCGCAGCCGCTGCTCGGCGGCGACGGCCTGGTCTCCGCGATGGGTGAGCGCGGCCAGGTCGCGTAGATAGGCGACGCTGTCCTGCCACGTCGCCGGCTGCACGGCCCAGAACGTGGTGGCGCCCTGCAGTGCGGGCGCGAGTTTCGCGTGCGTGTCCTCCAGGCCGATCACCAGGTCCGGCTTGTGGGACAGGATCGCCTCCACCTCGGGACTGATGAAACCACCCGGGATGACAGGGACCTGCTTCGCCTTCTCCGTGCCGATGAACTGCGGATGGGCGAGGAGCTGGGAGTTGGTGGCGATTGGCACCATGCCCAGTTCGGTCAGCATGTCATCGCATATGGCCACCAGGCACACCACGCGTTCCGGAACGCTCTTAACGGAGATCTTCTTGCCCCGCACGTCGGTGATGCTGCTGGCATGGGCGACCGGCTGAACCGCAGGCAGGCTCGTGGCGTCGCCGCCGCCGGCGCCCGTTGTGCCGGCAACGGGGCTGGGGCCGTTGTTCGTGGTTCCACTGCAGCCGGCCAGCAGGACGCCGGCGGCGGCGAGCGCGACAGCACGCCTCAACAGGCCGCTGTGGGTGCGCGGCATGGTCATGGGTTCTCTCCTGGGGGACGGTGACGAATCGGTCGAAGGGCGTTCTGCTACGAGGCGCCTCTCACGCGACATCGGGCATGATAATGGTTTTCATTGCATTCGTACATTATGCCCGGGAGCATTCATGACATCTCTGCGACTCGTCGCGGCTGACCACGCCGCCGGCGCCGTCTACGTCATCGAGCCGCATAGCGGCCGCACGCTGGCCCGGCTCAACGGGCGCCACCTCGCCGAACACGCCGGATTCCTGCACCTGGAGGGATCCAAGCTCGCCTTCGTCGACGACCTCGCCGGCGAACTGGTCGTCCTCGACCCGTTCGCAGCCGGAACCGGCGATCCGCTGATCGTGGCCGGCGCGCCGGTCGCCGTTCCCGCCGAACACCTGGCCGCCGATCCCAGTGGCCGCTACGTGGTCGTGACCAGCGGCTGCGGTCGCTCCTGGGAGCCGTGGAGCGACCTCCTCACCCTCGTCGACCTGAACCCGCGGACGGGATCAGGGCCGGACCAAACCGCCTGGCCCCACGCGGTACGGGTGCGCACCCGCATCGGCGAACCCGGCGTCACCGTGCTCCCCGATCCGGCCGATGCGAGTGACCTGCACGTCCTGCTGCGGCATCGCATGCCCGGAGCCTTGGACGCCCACCCGCTCTCCCGATTGCTGGACGCGCCCCCGGGCTGCCCCACGGTCGAACCGGCCTTCCGCCTGCCTCTGCCCGACGACGGGCATGGAGACGCGGCGGACCCCGTGACCGGCCAGGTGTTCGCCGCCACCGGCACCGGCGTGCACCGCGCCCGCCTCGGCGGCTCCGGCCTGGTCGCCGAGCCGCCGTTGACCTGGGACACTCCCGGGCACGTCGGCGGGCGGGGCTACTACCTGCGGCTGGATCCGGCCCGCCGTACCCTGTGGAGCACCGTGCGCGGAGGGCCGGAAGAGCCTGGCGAGTGGCCGCTGTGGACCAACGACGCATGGTGGCATCGGCTGGACGACGGCACCACCGGGCGGGTGCCCCTTGGTCCCGGCCTGGTCTTCCGGCTGGCCTTCTGTGCCGATCGGGTCGTCTTCTCCCGTATCCATCCGGACGGGGACGAGTTGATCGTGGTCGGTGCGGCGGACCACGTCGTCCTGGCCCGCGTCCCGCTACCGCCGATGGACGGCGCTCCCCGCAGGGGCGGTACCCCCTGGGACGACGCACAACGCCGCGCCATCGCCGCCTCGCCGGCCGCTCCCGTGGTCGCGGTCACCCGCGGCGGTCATGGCCAGATTCACCTGCTCGACCTCTCGGCCGATACGGGCCTGCGCACGCTCGACCTGCCCGCCCCCTTCGAGGAAGGCGGCCACATGGCCTTGATCGGAACCGGCGACGGCCAGGAGGGAGACACCGTCGGCCGCTGAGCATCAGGTCGCCCACCCTTGATACGGCGAGACATGAATGATAATGATTTTCATGTCCAATCTAGAAGCGATTTCCTCCCCGGAGGTCTTATACGTCGCAGTACTCTCGTCGCCACGGCGGTGGCCCTACTCGCGGTCTCCTGGCAGGCGCAACCCGCCTTAGCGGAGCAAAGTGTGGAGGCCAGGCTTGTGGTCGCGGACGCCGCCGCGGGAAGCGTGCACGTCTACGCGATCCCGTCGAACGAGAAACTGACCACCATCACCGGCCGCACCTTCGCCGACCACTCCGGAATGCTGCCACTGAGAGACGGGCGGCTCCTGTTCGTCGACGAGGCGAACCACGAACTGGTCGCACTCCAGACCCGCGGCAAGCCCAAGATCGTGGGCACAGCCAAACTGCCCGAAGGCGAGGCCACGCACCTCGCCGTGGATGAGAGCGGCCGCTACGCCGTGGTGGCGGCAGCCGAGGAACACGACCACGAGCAGGCGCAGGAGGAGGCCCATGGCCTACTGACCGTCGTCGACCTGACGACCTACACGCCGGCCACGATCGAGGTCGACAGCGCCCACCCCGGCATCATGGTCAGCGGCGACACGGTGGTCCACCGCGGTGACGGCGTGCTGGAGACGTTCCCGATCGCCGACATCGTGGCCAATCCCGGAGCGCACCTGGAGCCCACAAGCACACTGTCCACCGGCGCGAACGGGCACGGCGAAGCCGCGCACGCCAACGGGCTGGCGCTGGGCGCCACCGACGCCGGCCTGGAAACCGCACGGGTCGTGGGCGGCACACTCCAGCGCGTCCGTACCGTCGCCTGGCCGACACCGGGTCGCGCCAGCTACGTCCGCGTGACCAAGGAGAAGCTGGTCACCTACACCTCCGACAGACCCGGCGACGACTGGCCGAACTGGCGCAACGACGCCCTCGCCGTCATCCCCGAGACCGGCGCGACCACCACCGCGGCGCTCGGAAACGGCTTCCTGTTCCGGCACGCGCTGTCCAGCCGGTACGCCGGATACGTCCTCCACCAGCCGGCAGGCGACCAGGTGGCCTTCACCAGCGTGAAGACCGGGCAGGTCACCGCCCGTGTCGCACTGCCGTCCCTGCCGGGTGGGCCGGCGCCCGGGCAGTCGCCGTGGGAGGCCCAGATCCGCCGCATCACGATGGACCCGTTCGGCGCACCGGCCTACGTGAGCGGCGGAGGCACCGGCAAGATCTCCGTCATCTCCCCGGACCTGGGCCGGGTCGTCGGCACGATCACCACGCCGACCTCGCTCGACGGTGGCGGCGCGCTCACCGTGGTCGTCCCCGGCCATGACGTTCCCGACAGGATCGGCCGTTAGCCGGTAGGTCTCTTCTCGCTCCGGCCGCACTCACCCTCGCGGTGTCCCGCGGCCGGAGCGAGTGGTCAGTGTTCATCCCAGTGGCCGTCGTGACGAGCGTGATGATGATCATCGTGAACGTAGTCCACATGGTCACCATGCGGGACGGCTACGTGCCCGCAGCCGAGACCACGTTGGTGATCATGCCCCACGTGCGGATGGTGTTCGGCAGAAGTGGTCATATCCGCCCCCATCCCCAAAGTGGGGAAATATCATTTCTTTGGTGTGTCAGGTACTGCCCGGCAAGAAGCGCGGTGATGTCGGGGAGTTGACGGAACGTGATCTGACCGAAACGGCTGATATGTGAGCTCTAGCCCTGTCAGCATGTCCCGGTGCCTTCCCTTGAGTCTCTCGAAGCGCCGCCTGCCTCAGCGGATCGTAGGAAGCATCTCCGCGCCATACCCTGGCTGTTCGCGGCCGTCGTCCTTCTGCTGCTGGTAGGACGGTTCGTGGTGGGCCCCCAGGAGGTTTCGCCCGCCGTACGAACATGGGCCACGATCTTCGTGGCGATCTGCGTCCAGGCGCTGCCCTTCCTGGCGTTCGGCGTCGCTGTTTCGGCGGCCATTTCGGCCTTCGTGCCCGCGACCTTCTGGACCAGAGCGCTGCCCAAGAGACCGGTGGCCGCGGTACCCGTGGCGGGGATCGCCGGAGCCGTGCTCCCCGGCTGTGAGTGCGCGTCGGTGCCGGTCGCCTCCGGGCTCATGTCACGCGGGGTGACGCCCGCGGCCGCGCTGGCCTTCCTGCTGTCGTCTCCGGCGATCAACCCCGTCGTGCTGGTCGCGACTGCTGTCGCCTTCCCTGACCAGCCGCTGATGGTGGTGGCGAGGTTCGCCGCCTCGCTCCTGGTGGCGGTCGTGGCGGGATGGTTGTGGCTGCGTTTCGGCAGGACGGACCTGCTGAAGATCCGCCGGCACCACCATGCCTCGTTCGTGGACGCGATGCGGCACGACCTTCTGCACGCGGGTGGTTTCCTGATCATCGGCGGGCTCGCGGCCGCGACGCTGAACGTGGTGGTCCCGCGCGACTGGCTGACCGCGGTCGCGGAGGTGCCGTGGCTCGCGATCATCGTGCTCGCGCTGCTCGCGGTGCTGCTGTCCATCTGCTCGGAGGCGGACGCGTTCGTCGCCGCCTCGCTCACCGCCTTCTCCCCGACGGCGAAGCTCGCGTTCCTGGTCGTCGGCCCCATGGTGGACCTCAAGCTGATCGCGCTGCAGGCGGGCACCTTCGGCAAGGCGTTCGCGGTGCGTTTCGTGCCGCTCACTTTTGTCCTCGCGGTGGCCGTCAGCGCCGTGGTGGGAGGGATCCTGCTGTGAACCGCACGTCACAGAACCTCGTCCTCATGCTGCTCGGCGGCGTCCTGGTGGGCATTTCCGCGTTCTCCACGGAGTACGTGAACTACGTCAAGCCCGGCTTCCGTCCCTTCCTCATCGCCGCCGGGGCGCTCATCGTGCTGGTCGCACTCGCGGGGCTGATCCAGGATGCGCGAGGGACGCAGGAGGCGCACGACCATCACGACAAGGGCCCCCGCGTGGCCTGGCTGCTCTGCCTTCCGGCCTTCTTCATTCTCCTGATCGCCCCGCCTGCGCTCGGCTCCTTCGCCGCGAGCCGCTCGGAGTCCGCCCCGCCCCTCCCGCCGCGGGCCCCCGTCTCGGACCTTGAGCCTGTCAGGAGCCAGGGGCAGAAACCGATCGACATGCCCATCGGCGAGTACATGTTCAGGTCCTGGGACAAGGGCGGCAAGAGACTCGCGGGCAAGACCTTCCGGCTGACCGGTTTCGTCACACCGTCCAAGAAGAAGGACCGGTGGTATGTCACGCGCATGCACATGGGCTGCTGTGCGGCCGACGCCTACGCGATGAAGGTAGCCGTGTTCGGCGCGCCACAGCCGGAGGATGACTCCTGGGTCGAAGTGACCGGCACCTGGATCAAGGTCAAGCCGGAGCAGATACCACAGATCTCCGCCACCGGCGTCCGGCCCATCAGTGAGCCGGAGTTCCCGTACGAGTAGCCCGGTCATCGTCACCGCTTCCGTATGCGCCAACGAAGCAAGAAGCAACACGTCCTGACCACCAGAACGAGCCCGGAAGTCGTAGCCTACGGTGGGTCGGGCCGGAGCGCCGGGTCACGGGTGACGGTTCGGCATGAATGCGACGGCCACCCCACCTCAGGTCCACCGCGGCCGAGGTAGGTGACCGTCTGGGGCAGCGTCGGGTGCTGTAGTTCCACTCGTTCGCCAGGGAGATTACGGAGCCAGCGCGGAGAGTATCACAGCGTCTTCAGGGAGCGATCAGCCCTCGCTGGTGGGCGCGGACCAGGCGGCGTGGGACCCGCAGTTCCCGGCCAGCCACCACGATCGGCACCAGGTCGGGCACGCTCGCCTTCCACTGCGCCCGCCGGTGCCGGGTGTTGGCGCGCGACATCTTGCGCTTGGGAACCGCCATCGCTACCAGCTCGCCTTCGTGATCCCGGGCAGCTCGCCCCGGTGCGCCATCTCCCGGAAGCGCACCCGCGACAGGCCGAACCTTGTCAAGTGCCCGCGCGGCCGTCCGTCGACGGAGTCGCGGTTGCGGACGCGGGTGGCGCTGGCGTCGCGGGGCTGCCGGTTGAGCTCCCGCACGGCTGCCGCCCGCTCGTCGGGGCCGCCGGTGCGGATGATCTCCTTGAGTTCGGCCCGCCGTACGGCATGGCGCGCCACGACGACCTTTCTGCGCTCGTTGGCGGCGATCTTGCTCTTCTTGGCCATCAGACCTTCTCTCCTCTGGCGCGGATGCGGGCCACGGCCGCCTCGACGCCGATCCTGTCCACGATCCTGATCGCCCGGGTGCTGAGCGTCAGCCGTACGTGCCGGTTCTCGCTGGGCAGCCAGTAGCGGCGGTGCTGCAGGTTGGGGTTCCACCGGCGGCGGGTGCGCCGATGGGAGTGGGAGACGTTGTTGCCGAAGACCGGCTTGACTCCCGTGAGCTGGCAGTGCGTCATCGTTCCTCCCGGAACGTCACGTGCCGGCGGACGACCGGGTCGTACTTGCGCAACGTGAGCCGATCGGGGTCGTTACGCCGGTTCTTGCGGGTCACGTAGGTATAGCCGGTGCCTGCCGTGGACTTCAGCTTGATCACCGGACGTAGCTCGTTTCTGGCCAAAGTGAACCTTTCTCTCGCTTCGATCTGCCATGATAATGACAACGGTTTTCATTCTTGGCAATTGGAGGCTTCGTGTCGACCCCTGTCGTCCTGATCGGCGGACTCCACGGCCCGGCTCGCACCGAGGTCGTGGATCAACTGCTGCGCGAGCACCCGGGCGCGCTCGCCGTCCACCACGACCTGACGGCGATCACGCGGGGCCGGATCGAACGGGTGGTGCGCGACGACCGCCGGGTTCTCGACATCACCGAGGTACGGCTCGCGCACAGCTGCCTGACCTGCACAGTCCGGGAGGATCTGCTGCCCTGGCTGGTCCACCACGCGGGACGGGCCCCGCTGCTCGTCGTCGATCTGTGGGACTCGGTCGAGCCCCGATCCGTCGCCGAGGCGCTCGACTGTGACGAGGCCCGCGACCTGCTGCGGCTGACCGCCGTACTGACCGCGATGGACGCCGAGCACCTGCCGGTCGACATCGTGCGCGGCGACGACCTGGCCGAGAGCGGGCACCAGGCCGCGGCGGGAGACCGGCGCTACCTGGCTGAGGTGCTGGCCAGGCAGCTCGAATACGCCACCGCCCTGGTCCTGCGCGGCGGCGACGCCGAGGACCATGACCTGACCCGCGCCATCCTCGACCACCTGGCGCCCTGCACGCCCGTCTTCGCCGAGACGCTGCCCGAGGTGAGCGGCCCCCCGCTGTGCACCCGGGAGCTGGCCGAGCGGGTCGATCCGCCCACCGCCCGGCTGCCCTGCGACGCGCAGACCGGCGAGATCATGACCGTGGTCTGGAAGCGCCTGCGACCGATGCACCCCGGCCGCTTCTTCGCCGCCGTCGACGAACTGGCCACCGGGTCCGTCCGCTCCCGCGGCCAGTTCTGGCTGGCCACCCAGCCCGACCGCATCCTCGCCTGGGACGCCGTCGCCGGGGTCGTCTCGGTAGAGGACTGCGGGCCATGGCTGATCTCGCTGCCGGAGGCGGCCTGGGAGCTGATGTCCCCGGCCCGGTGCGTGACCGCCTCGCTCGACTGGAACCCGATCCTGGGCGACCGGGTCCAGCACCTGGTCTTCATGGGGCCCGACCTCGACAGGCAGCGGCTGCTCGACCTGCTCGACTCCTGCCTGCTGACCCCCGACGAAGCGGAAACGCCGCTGGAAGACCCGTTCGTCCCCCTCATCACCCTCAAGGAGAGCGCGTGAAGCCCCGCCGTACACCCCGCAAGAAGACCAACCCGCTCCTGGGTGTCACCTTCGTCGACTACAAGAACACCGCCCTGCTGCGCACGTTCATCTCCGACCGCGGCAAGATCCGCGGCAGACGGGTCACCGGCGTCACCGTCCAGCAGCAACGGCAGGTGGCGCGCGCCATCAAGAACGCCCGGGAGATGGCCCTGCTCCCTTACTCCTCACGCTGACGTCCCGCCCGGCCATCGATCCACGAACGCACGAGTTCCAGTCCGGCGACCGCTCGTCGCCTCCTGATCCTGCGTTGCCCGAATCGGGCGCCGCCGCAGAGCGCGACCGAGGCCTGCGAAAGACTCGGCGCGATTCGTCACTCTTGCGACCGTCCCGACGCGCACGTGATTTCCGGGAGTGCGGGCAGATCGACGGACGAGCCCCCGGCCACACCTGATGTTGGCGACTTCCACATCGAGGCGATCTACGGCCTGTGTCGACCCTGCGCCAGACCGACTCCGAACCATCGCCCGCATGCTCTCACGGATATGGGGCTTGGACAGGCGCCCGCGTCGGGCTGGGAACCTAGCGATACCCAACGCCGACCAGGGTGGTGGCGTCCAGCGTGACGATTCCCCGCTCTCGCAGGGTGGTGAGCAGATTCGCCCGTAAGCGGGACAACGCGCGGGCGTCCAGCCCGTCGAGCATGCCGCGGAAGCCGCTGCCGACGACCAGAAGCCAGGCCAGGTCGTCGGTCACGGTGAGAATCAGGGGCACCCGGCTGACCGTGACCTCGCGTAACCCCAGGCCGGTCAGCCACTCGCCCAGAAGTGGCGCCGATGAGATCTTCGTCACGGAGTCGCGGCTGGCCGGGGCGGCGGGTTCGGTGCCGCGTTCCTGCGCGATGGTGTCCGCGAGTGCGATGCCGAAGTTCTCCAGGGCCCCGCCGGCCCAGGTGGTGACGGCGAAGGTGCCCCCCTGCCGTACCAGCCCGGTCAGCCGAGCTGCGGAGGCGTCCATGTCCGGAAGCATGAAGGCGCCGAGCACGCACATCACCACGTCGTAGGGGGAGTCTTCCCAGGTAGTGGCGTCGGCGTGGATGAATCGCAGATGCGCAAGGCCTTCTGCCGCGGCGCGGTCACGGCCCTGCGCGAGCAGGGAGTCCGCGAGGTCGATCGCGTCGACGCAGCCGTCAGGGCCGGTCGCGATGGCGGCGGGTACGGCGGAGCCGCCCGCGCCGCAGCACACGTCGAGCACCCGGTCACCCGGTTTGACGGCGACCACGTCGACCGTCGCAAGGCCGATCGGGTCCCACAGGTGCCGGGCCAGCCGCGAATAGTCGGCACCGGTCCGGTCGAACACCGCTCCGACGGCAGAGGGTTCCATGGTCTGCTCCTTAGCGCAGGGCTGTGAGGATCACATCGTCGCCGACCTGCCAGACGCTGCCGACCTCGGCGAAGCCGGCCGCGCGAAGGAGACCTGAAGCGGGACCTGCACTTCATGGCGGGCATGGTGGGCCGCATCACCGGCCGCTTCGCCGACCGGGAATGGTGGACGCCGGCGCGCGCCTTCTACCGCGTCCCCGACGGCTCCTGGGAAGCCTGACGAAACACCAACGGGCGGGTACGGCGCGCGCACGCGGTACCCACGCCGAAGTGTCCTTGAGGTAGTTCAGGCCCCTGCGGACGTGGTGCGCTGAGCGGGTGGGAGTCCTCCTCCCGAACATGGCCCCAGCCCCAAAGTGGAGCGATCGTTGCAGGTAGAGGCGTACATGCCTGGCATTGCGGAGACCGCGGGTTTCGGCGCTGGGGAGGTGTGCCGCTCGAATATTGAGTTAAGTGGCTTGAGCTGCGGCTATGCGGCGTAGTGGTATTGGCTGATCATTCCTATTACGACGGGTTTTCGATGGATGGATCGTAGGTCGTCTAGGTCGGAGGAAGGCTGCGTTGCGATGTCCGGAGGACGTTGATTCCGGGACTGGTGCGGACGGTGCCCGTTGTAGTGGATCAGATACTCCCGGAGCACGAAGGTCAGGTGGCGTTCGTTGAGGATCAGGATCCGGTCCAGGAGTTCGCGGCGTATGGTGCCGATGACCCGCTCGCAGATGGCGTTCATCCTCGGGGTCCGCGGCAGCGTGGTGATGCTCCGTAACCCTTCAGCTCTAAAGACCTCACGGAAGGTCGAGGTGAAGAGCGGGTCCCGATCGTGGATCAAGAACCGTAGCCCGGCGATGCGCTCCCCCAGGTCCATCGCCAGGTTGCGGGCCTGCTGCACCGTCCATGCTCCGGTTGGGCGCGCGGTTACTCCGCCAAGGTGCAGTCTCCGGGTGCCGTGCTCGATGAAGACCAGCACATACAGCCGTTTGAGCAGCATCGTCTCGACTACGAGGAAGTCACAGGCGATGATCGTGTGGGCTTGAGCGGTCAGGAACTGCCGCCAGGTCGGCCCAGCTCGGCGGGGGGCGGGATCGATACCGGCCGCGTGCAGGATCTCCCACACCGTGGAGGCCGCGATGTTGTAGCCCAGTCGGGCCAACTCGCCTTGGATTCTTCTATGCCCCCAGCCCGGGTTCTCCCGCGCCATCCGCACAATCAGCGCCTTGACGGGCCGGCGGGTGCATGGCCGTCCCGGGCGCCGCCTGTCCGTGAAGGTCCACTTACGCGCCACCAAGTAGCGGTGCCAGCGCAAGATCGTCGCCGGGGTGACCGGGAAGACTTCCGCCCATCGGCGACGGTGAATCAGCCGCGATAACGCTGCCAGCCAAAGACGGTCGGTGTGATTCCACCGCGGCTGGCTACCGAGCCGGCGACGGAGGACCTGGTTCTCGTGACGGAGCACCAGCAACTCAACATCCTTGGACAGATCAGAGCGGATCAGCACGGTCAGCAGGCCGAATAAGCCCCTCACCAACCGGTAGACAAGCGATAACAACACCTCGAGATGGTCGCAGCCGCCGCCCTGATCACGCAGCAAAACCCCAGCTCACAGTACGAAACCGTATTTCCGAGCGGGACACCCACAGATGGGTGACCGTGAAGACGGCGAGCAGCAGAACGAACCACGCGCCATGGCGTGGGCTCGGCATTGTCAACGATCCGTGCATGTCTAAGCACAGAGAGCAACAGTCTGTTGTCGGGCCGGTTCCGGGTGGAGGATGGCAGGATGCAGCCGTGGGCGAAGGTCGTCTGTGTTGTGCTGGTGGTGGCGCTCGTCGGCGTGGCTCTGCTCGCCGTCCTGAATGCCGTCGTCAGCTCCTTCTGATCCCGGAGCGCAAGGCCAACGGGACAAGCAGGAACGCCGCGCCTGCGGTGAGGAAGGCGCCGGTCCCGATCGTGCCCACGACCGCCCCGGCCAGGGCCGCCAGCGGGGGCACGACAGGCTGGGCCACTCCCCAGGACGATCCGTGGAAGGCGAACCAGCGCGGCCGGTCCGGTTCGGGCGCGGCGTCGGCGACCATCGACTGCCAGCGGCCGAGCAGCACGCTGTTGACCGCCGCGCAAGCCAGGTAGGCGGTGACGGTGAGGACGGGGCTCTTGGCCACGGCCATGATCAGGGCGAGGACGCCCAGAGCGAAGGTGCCCGTGATGAGGAGGACCTTGTGGGTGCGTCCGGTCAGCAAGGGAGCGGCCGCCCATAGCGCGAGAGGTGCGAGCAAGGCCGCGCCGGTCAGGGTCAGGCCCGGAAGCCAGGCGGGTGCGCCGCGTTCGAGCAAGGCCAGCGGCAGGTACATCATCACGGCCAGATGGCCGACCGCGAAGGCGGTGCCCGCCACGGTCAGATGCCATAGCGGTTTGGGGGGCTTCCAGCGGGCGCCCCGCCGTACAGTCGCCTTCTGAGGGCCGCGGGCGTCACGCGGCAGGAAGACCAAGGCCACGACGGCGGCGGTCAGGCAGGTGAGCGCGTCGGCGGCCACCAGCCAGCGCACACCCAGAGGGAGCAGAAACGCCGCCAGGAGCCCGGCGATCGCACTCGCCGCCGAAAGAGCCACGCCCAGCACCGCGAACACGCGATGCCGCTGCTCGCCTGTGGCAGCACGGGACAGGAGCTCCTGGGTGGCGGGCTCGTAAATCTCAAAGGCCACGCCGACCAGCGCGATCGCCACCAAGACCTGGGCCGGGCCCTGCGCCAAGGTCAGCATGATCAGCGCGGTGCCGGTGGCGGTCAGCCCCGCGGCCAGGACTCCGCGAGGCGCGAACCGGTCGAGCAGGAACGCGCCAGCCCACCGGGAGGCCAGGGCCGCCACACCGAAGATCACCAGTGCGGCGGTCGCGAGTCCGGGGCCCGCCAGCACTGCCAGGAAGGACAGGGCGTAGGCATCGAGCTGGTTGAGGACGCGCACCCATACCAGCGTCCGCGCTGCCGCGAGCATGTGTTCCTTCCGGGCCGGGGGCAAGGGGTGTCATCCTCGCAGGCGCCCCCGACAATTCACCGGTGGGCCACCAAGGGGGCGTGGTGGTCGATTCCGACGGGTCCGTCGGGATCGGCGTGCACCGTGGCCGCGCGCAGGCGGGGCACGTCGTGGATCAGCCGGTGCTCTGCCTCCACAGCCACCGCGTGCGCCTCGACCAGGGACAGGTCATGGCGGACCGCGATGTCGACCTCGGCGCGTAGCGCATGGCCGATCCAGCGCATCCGGATCGCGCCGACGCCTTCCACCCCGGGCACGCCGGACAGGATCTGCTCGGCTTGGGCGATCAACTGGGGATCGACCGCATCCATCAGCCGGTGATAGATCTCCTTGGCAGCGTCACGCAGCACGAAGCAGATGGCCGCGGTGATGAGCAGCCCCACGATCGGGTCGGCCAGCGGGAAGCCGAGTGCGGCACCACCGGCGCCCAGGAGAACGGCCAGGGAGGTGAAGCCGTCGGTGCGGGCGTGCAGGCCGTCGGCGACCAGGGCGGCGGAGCCGATCTCGCGGCCTACCTTGATGCGGTAGCGGGCAACCCACTCGTTTCCGATGAAGCCGACGACACCGGCCGCCGCGACCAGGCCGAGGGCCTGGACGTTCTCGGGGTTGATGAGCCGCTTGACCGCCTCGTACCCCGCCAGGCCGGCCGAGACGGCGATGAGCACCACGATGACGATCCCGGCCAGGTCCTCGGCCCGGCCGTACCCATAGGTGAAGCGGCGCGTGGCCGCGCGGCGGCCCAGCGAGAACGCGATCGCCAGGGGAACGGCGGTGAGGGCGTCGGCGAAGTTGTGCAGAGTGTCACCCAGCAGCGCCACCGAACCGGACAACGCCACGATAACCGCCTGCACGAGCGCGGTGGCCATGAGGATCGCGAAGGAGATGCCCAGCACCCGCATGCCCCGGCTGCTGGACTCCAGCGCGGTGTCGGTCTTGTCGGCGCTGTCATGGCTGTGCGGGGTGAAAACGTGGCCGAGCTTGGACAACAGCCGCCTGACGCCACCGTGACCGTGGCCGTGCCCGTGTCCATGCCCGTGCCCATGACCGTGACCGTGCTGCGGGGGGTCGAGCTCACTCATGGCGTCCCTCTCACTTGCCTTAGACCCGTTTGCCCGATTATATGTAGCCATGTATGCACGCGACAACGAATCAGGTGCAAGCCAGCCGCAGGAACAACCGACCAGCGCCCAGGTCGAGGCCGCTGTCGCAGCTTTCCGCATGCTCAGCGACGGCACTCGCTTGCGTCTGATGTGGGTGTTGTCCGAAGGCGAATACGACGTCAACTCGCTGGCCGCCGCGATCGACGTGGCCCGCCCGTCGGTCTCCCAGCATCTGGCCAAGCTACGCATGGCCGGCCTGGTGCAGACCCGCCGAGACGGCCGCCGCGTGCTGTACAAGGCCCGTGACGCGCACGTGCGTGCCGTGATCAAGGAGGCGCTGTTCCACGCCGACCACGAGGTCTCCGGCATCCCCCGCCACGACTGACAGCTCCTCGATCTCTCCCAGTCCTAGCCTCCATCGACCCGAGCCGGGTGGGCGCTGCCGGACGGCGCACAACCGGGCGAAGAGGTGTGGCGCGTCATCTGCGGCGCAGACTCTAGCAAGATCAAGTCGAGGGCTGAAGAGATCGCGGACGAAGTTGGGCAGCAGCCCGCCGAGCCATGTCTTCCTGGTCCATGGGCGGACATGGCCGATCCCTATCACTCGCGACAGCCGGGCCACCGCCTACGACAGCAGGATCGTACCGACGCCGAGCAGGGCGCAGATGCCGAGGACACGTAGCATCGGCCACTTCAGGACGAACGTCATCGCGAGCGCGGCCACGGTGATGGCCGAAGCGATGGGGCTGACCGTGCCGAGGTCGGGGAGCCGGATGCTCAACGGTCCCCACGCCCAGGTGAAGACCTCGCCGAACAGGGTGTGCTCGGCGAAGTAGAGGGCGAGATTGGCGATGACGCCGACCACGGAGGCGGTGATGCCGGTCAGGGCGGCGCTGATGGCGGTGTTGTGGCGCAGCCGCTCCACGTAGGGCGCGCCGAGAAGGATGAACAGGAAGCAGGGCACGAAGGTGACCCAGGTGGTCAGCAGAGCCCCCAGCAACGCGCCCGCCCAAGGGTTCAGCGCGCCGGGATCGCGGAAGGCGCCGAGGAAGGCCACGAACTGCACCACCATGATCAGTGGCCCGGGTGTCGACTCGGCCAGGGCCAGCCCACGCACCATCTCTCCCGGGCTCAGCCAGCCGTAGACCTCCACGGCCCGCTGGGCGACGAACGCCAGCACGGCGTAGGCGCCGCCGAAGGTCACCAGCGCGGTGCCGGAGAAGAACAGCCCCTGGGCGGTGAACACGCTGTCCGCACCAAGGAAGAGTGCCACCGCGGCCACCGGCAACCACCAGGCGACCAGCCCCACCGTGAGGATCTTGCCTGCCGAACGCCAGCTCGGCTGGGCGTGGTGCAGGGCATCGTCCGGGATCAGCGGGGCAGGGCCCCCGTCACCACCGTGCCCGTTGGCAGCCTTGAAGACGTGCGGGGCCAGGCGATGGACCAGCCACCCGGCGAGGGCCGCGGTGGCGACCACGATGGGGAACGGCACGCCGAACAGCGCCAGCGCGGCGAAGGCGGCCACGGCGAGGGCGACGAAGACGGGGTGGGTGAGTGAACGCCTGGCCACGCGGATGACGGCCTGGGCGACGATCGCCAGCACGGCCGGGGCGATCCCGGCGAACAGCGCCGTCACCACTGTGGTGTCCTGCCACAGGATGTAGACGGCCGACAGGATCAGCAACGCCAGCATGCCCGGCAGCACGAACAGGGTCCCGGCCACCAGGCCGCCCCGGGTGCCGTTGAGCAGCCAGCCGACGTAGATGGCCAGTTGCTGGGCCTCCGGGCCGGGCAGCAGCATGCAGTAATTGAGGGCGTGGTTGAAGCGCTGCTGGCCGATCCAGCGTTTCTCCTCCACCAGGGTGCGCTGCATGACGGCGATCTGCCCGGCCGGGCCGCCGAACGTCTGCAGCGAGATCAGGAACCACGCCCGTACGGCTTGGCGGAGCGGGACCACGTCGCGGGTTACGTCGGTTGTCACGTCGACCTCATCAGGAGGGCAGGCGGACGGATCGGAAGATCCGCCACAGGGTCAGGTCGTAGGCGGTCTTGGCGGCTGCGGCGATGACGAACGGGAGCGCCAGCCCGAAGGGCAGGATCAGCCCGGCCAGCGCGGGTCCGGCCGGACGGGTGAGGTAGCGGGCGGTGTTGGTGACGGCCGCGGCCGCGGTCCGCTCGTCGGCGGGGACCATGGTCATCACGTACGCCTGCCGGGTGGGCACGTCCATCTGCGACAGACAGGCCCGCGCCGTCAACAGCGCGATCGCCCCGCCCAGTCCCGGCGCGAACGGGACGGCGGCCAGCAGCAGGTTGGACGGGATGTGCGTGAACACCATCGTGCGCAGCAGCCCGATCCGCCCCGCCACCAGGGGCGCGGCCAGCAGGGACGCGGTCTGCAACACCCCCAGCACGGCGAAGGTGACGCCGATGGTCTGCGTGGTGGCGCCGTAGCGCAGGCTCAGCCAGTAGCCGAGGTACGCCTGCACCACAAAGCCGCCGGCGAGGCTGTCCACCGCGAACAGTGCGGCCAGCCGTACCACCGGCCGCCGCGAACGGGCCAGCACCCGGCGGCCGGGAACGACGGCGGGCGCCTCGACACTCGCGGGCAACCAGGCGGCCAGCACCACCCCGACCACCCCCACGACGGCCAGGACCCCTCCGAGCAGCCGCCGGTCCGGCGGCAGCGCCCCCAGCAGCGCGCCCGCCGTCCCGGCGACGGCGGCGACCGCGTTGTCCAGGCCGAAGCCCCGCACCACCTCGCGCTGTGGCCGCCCGGTGCCGGCCAGCATGACCTGCTCCAGCGTCGTGAACGGCCCGGACTCCATCACCTCGACCGACAGCGCCCCGGTCATGGCCACCGCCGCCAGCAACCACAGCGGCCCCCCGGACGCGATGACGACCCCCGAGCAGACCAACGCCCCGTACAAGGCGGCATACACCCGGCGGCGACCAAGGCGATCTCCCCACCGCGCCAACGCCAGGCTGGCGATGAGCGTGCCGGCCAAGACGGCCGCCAGCATCAGCCCCACACCGCCGGGAGTCAGGCCGTCCAGCCGCCAGATCGCACCAAGCTGGACAGCCGCGATCCCGTAGCCGAGACCGCGCAACGCCTGGGAGGTCAGCAGCAGGGTGACCACCCGGCCGACCGGGCTCATGCCGGTTCCCGCCCCAGGAGCAGAGCACGCCGGTGGAACTCATAGAGGCCGTCGAAGATCGGCTCGGTGATCTGCAGGATGCGTTGGTCGTCGTAGATCATCGACAGTCCGCGAAGGATCACGTCCACTCCGCGCGCCTCGGGTGCGTCGAACCGCTCGTCGTCGATGTCGGCCTCGTGCACGATCTCGGCGACCTTCCACAACACCGGGTCGTCGAGGTCGTAACGACGCAGAATCGTCTCGAAGCTGCAGTCGCCGGCATGATGCGACAGCTCAGCCCCCCGCATGTCGAACGGCGTCGCGTCCGCTGGCAGCGACGCGGCGTCGTCGACGAACACGAACTCGGGCTCCGAATCGAGGTGGCGGCGGATCAGCCAGGCACACGCCGCCCGGTCGATGTGCACCCCTCTGCGGGTTGCCCACTTCATCGGCTCTCCCGGGCGGCGAGGACCTGTTCAGCCAGCGCTCGCACCGCAAGGCGAGCCTGTTCACGTTCGGGTGGCGGGAAGTAGTCGCGGCGGCCGATCCGGCCCAACTCGGCCTGCAGCCGCTTGGCCGTCCGGGCTTGCTCGCCCGGCCGGGCTCGCGTCGTGTCTTCGGCCTGTGCGATCACCGCCCGATACTCCTGAGCTCGGGCCTGCCGCATCTCCGCCGCGATCATCTGCTCCTGCGCCTGACTGCCCGCGGCGGCCAGCCACAGCGTCGTCGAGCCGCCCAACTCGCCGATCTCCTCGGCGATCCACTCCAACTGCTCCCTGGTCCGGGCATCGGCCGGCAAGGCCACGAGCCCGTCCCCCAGCCGCGCAACGCCGAGCCGGTCCAGCTTGCGCCAGATCGTGATCCGCAACGTCGACGGCTGACGCGGGATGCGGTAGGCCAGCAACACCCACTGCCCCACCATTCCCGGCCCGCTGTCGCGCTGCCGCACTGTGCCGTCCATGACGCCTCATCGTAACCGTGGTTGTTGTAGCCGTGGTTACAGTCTAATGAGCAGTGTGGTACCGGTCAAAGGGCCGCGACGCCGATCCTGCCGAGCCAGGTCCGGGAGGTGTGTGGGTGCCGAAAAATCCATCCACCTGTGTTGAGCTGTAGTTTCTCTGGTGTTGATCACTCTTTGCTGAGCATCCGCTCAACTAGGATTGAGCGGATGCTCAACGGCCGACTCAAACTGCAACGTCGTTGCAAGTCACGCACTGTGTGCGAGTTTCGAAGCGTTACAGGCGTCTTGAGGATGCCGATGCCCTCGGCCGTGAAGACTTCGCCGAACATGGCGGTGAACTTCGTATCCCGATCGCAGATGAGGAACCTGAACCCCTCCATCCTGTCCCCCAGCTCGATCACCAGGTTCCTGGCGTGCTGCCCAGCCCACGGCCCTGGCCGGATGCTCGGTGATGCCGAGAACGTGCACCCGGCGGCTGCTCAGCTCCATGACGACCAGGCAATACAGGCGCTTGAACAGCACGGTGTCGCAGTGGAAGAAATCGCACGCCAGGACCCCCGTGGCTTGAGCACGCAGGAACTCACTCCAGGTCGGTCCCATGCGTCGCGGTGCTGGGTCGATGACGGCCTGCTTCAAAATCAGCCACACCGTGGAGGCTCCCACCCGGTAGCCCAGAGCCGCGAGTTCCCCAGCGATCCGCCGGTATCCCCGCAGCGGATTCTCCCGGGCATGACGAAGTGCCAAGGCCCGGATGGAGGCGCGAGTGGGAGGCCGACCCTGGCTGCGGCGCTTGAAAGTCCACCGCCGCCGTACGAGATCGGCGTGCCTGCGCAGCAGCGTGCCCGACGTCACGAACAACCGCAGACGACCGGCTGGAGACAGCAGCCGCGCCAGCCCGCTGATCACCGCCCGATCCGCCCATGACGGCCGGGACCTCGCCACCTGCCGACGCAATACCGTGAGCTGATGACGCAGGACCAGAATCTCCACCTCCTTCGACCTCTGCGAACGACCCAGCAGCACCACCCACGCCGCGAGTTGGACGAAGATCAGATAAAGCGGCCGCAACGCCATGCACAGCGATCATGCCTGCAAGAACGGGAGCGCCGAACCCCAGGTCAGCCCGACGGCCGAGTTTCGGGCACCCACAGGCTCGAGCAGCCTGATCGCTCAAGCTGTAAACGTTCGTGGTCACCGCAGTGGTAGGTGCACTCGGTGCCGGGCTACATGCCGCAACCGGCGTTGTTGCCGCCCTTCTCGTGGTGACCACCACTGCCAGGCTCGTGGACAGTGCCGGCGGCCACCTCACCCTGGCCCGCCCGACGATCATCAGGGTCTGGGCTGACAGCACACATCACACCAATGCTCACGGGACCGTGGAAGACGCCTCCGTTTGGGGTCGTGTCACCAAGGGATCCATCTTCCTGATACACCTCTGGATCACCGGACGGATCCTCACTCGACTCTCGGTGCTCCGTGAGCTGGTCCGCGACGACAAGGTTGGGCCCACCCGATCGCAGGCCATGAGCGATCCGCTGCCCCACCGCATCTCGCTGCGACCGCCCCGCGAAGGACTGGCACGCGACGACCCCGCTGGCCCATGCCTCGACGAGCTCCATGGCCTGGTCGGCGTTGAGCCGCGGATCGCACAACGAGGAGAAGTTGCGCAGGAGGTCGTCCTCGCTCCCGACCGAGCCGCCGACGCACTCCGTCACATCGCCCGCCGCGACCTCTATGTGGAGTCCGGCGGGGTGCTGCCGTTGCCCTTCCAGGATGTCACGGAACCTGAGCGATTCGGTGATCACGTCGTCGAGATACCGAGTCTTCAAGCCGACCCGATGGGACATGACGGTGTTGCCATGCATGGGGTCGCTCAACCAGATGACCGGATAGCCGCCGTTGGCCACGGCTCGGACGATCGGCGGTAGAGCCTCCTGGATGAGATCGCGGCCCATCCGTGGAATCAGCACGAGCCGCCCGGGCTCGCGTCGCGGGTTGAGTGCCTCACACACGTTCAGGACCTCTCCCGGGGTGGCCGCCGGCCCGATCTTGCATCCGACGGGGTTCGCCACCGACGAGAGCAGGGCGATGTGCGCACCGGCCGAATGGCGGGTGCGCTCCCCCACCCAGGGCAGGTGGGCGGAGGTCAGGTAGAGCCGGTTCGAATCCGGGTCCGGCCGGAGCATGCGGCTCTCATAGTCGATCACCAATGCCTCATGGCTGGACCACGGCCCCTCCATCGCGGGAAGTCCCTGCCTCTGTCGGTGTGCCCGCATCGCCCGCTGCACTTTGTCGCTGGCTTCGTAAGCCCACAGCATGCGCCGGGGGTCCGCCTTCCTCGCCGGGAGCGCGGCGGTCTCTGAGTTGATCATGTGTCCTCGGAAGGAGGGGATGCTGAGGCCACCGAGTTCTTCCGTCGCCTGTGACCGCGGTTTGGCGAACTGTCCCCCCATACGCCCGACCCGGATGACGCTCTGCCCGGTGAGATCGCTCAGGTGATCTCCCAGCCTGTCGATGACCCGGATCTTTTCCGTGATGTGCAGGTCGGTGCATTCGTAGAAACTCTCCGCGCAATCGCCGCCCTGAAGAAGGAAGGCGCCGGTCTGCATCATTTTGATGAGCGATCGGCGCAGATGCTGAATCTCCGCAGCCTTCACAAGAGGCGGCGTCAAAGCCAGCCTCCTGCAAACGTCGTCATAGGAGGCATGGTCACGCCACTCCGGCTGTTGTGCCGCCGGCATGCTCTCCCACGGCCGGAGCCAACCGAGTTCTGCGGTCGAGCGGGGTGGTTGCACGTCGACTCCCTTCAGGAAACCGGCTGGCGTCAGTCGTCGGCAGAGACACTTCGGACAGCTTGACCGACTCGGCGACATTGGCACATCACGTCTTCGCGTTGACGGAGACTCACGTGGTCGAATGCTTCCGCCACCGGGCAAGGAAGGTGCGGCGCCAATACGAAGGGCGGGTCCCAAACACTGTCATCGCTCAGAGGCACTCTCATGGCACGCCCGGTCGCATACGATTCGCGATGTCCTCAGAGCGAACTCGTGGCGAACAGGGGATAGCGCCGCCGCGGTGAACCGACGCTTACAGAACGATCTCCATCGGGCTCGACCCCTGGTCGGGCGGTCGCGAGCGGACCGCTATCGAGCGAGGAGATGGCCCCTGAAATCACCCATTCGCCGCGCGACTATTCGTTGCACAGAGTGGAGCAACTGCCACAGTGAGCCCCGCCAGCACCCAAACCCCATAGAGACAGCCCCTAACTCTAGGCACGTATCACGGTAACTGTAGTCCGTCAAGCGCAATGACTCACAACCAATTCCGTTAATTACGTCAAAAGGTGGTCATAATGACGATCACCTACATCAATACAGTTTGATTTAACGCGGATACGCCATATTAAGCATGGTCGTTGACCCCCGTATTGTGGCCATGGTTGTGTCGAACACCGGGGGAATCTTCGTCTCCGCACTGGGGTGATCATGTATCCATTAGTCGGGCGTGAACACATACTGTCAGTGCTGGTCGGTCATTTGAATGCCACTCTGCATGGTTCGGGTGGATGCATCATCCTCGAAGGGCCGATCGGCATAGGCAGAACCCGCATCCTGAAGGCGACAGCCCTGGAGGGAGCAGAGCGGGGCCTAACCGTGGCCTACATGCGGACGGGAGTAATCGATCAACCGACGCCCGCACGCGAGTTGGTCACCTTCTTGCGGCACATAATGTCCAGCGAGTCGGAATTCGAGGACTTAGTTCGCCCGGAAGTCAATCCTTTCTGGTTGGCGGATCGGCTACGCGAGCTAATCGAGAAGGCCGCGCGCAGACGCCCCCTCCTGATCGTTCTCGATGATGCCCAGCGAGCCGATGAGGCCAGCGCCCTGGCCCTCCAGAGCCTGGTGCAGTCACTCGCCGCGTCACCGGTGCTGTGGTTGCTCGCACGGCGGCCCGTTCCCGCCCAGTCGCTCGCTCAGCACGCGATCGGCTGGCTGATCGACCGTGCCGCGGTCCGCCTTCACCTTGGGCCTTTGGGCGATGAGGCGGTGGCGGCGCTCTGCACCAACGCCTTGGGCGCCAAGCCGGACGCCTCGGTGCTCACCTGGGCCGCTCGCTGCGGCGGCAATCCGTGGTTGCTGGAGAATCTCCTCTGCGCGCTCATGGAAGCGGGTCAGGTGGTCATCGCCGATGGCACCGCCTCCGTGTTCGCCGATCGCCTCCCCGCATGTGTGCTCGTCGCCGTTGACCGCCTTCTGGACGAACTGTCGCACCCGGTCCGGCGCTTGCTTACGCAGGGCAGGAGGATCGGCCACGCGTTCACCGCCGAGGAAGCGGCGGCTTTGCTCAGCGAACCCGCGCCGAACCTGTCTGCCAGCGTCGAGGAGGCCATACAGGCGGGCTTCATTCGGAGAACCGGGGAGAAGCTGGCCTTCGTTCACGAGGTGATCGACGAGGCACTTCAGCAGGGCTCCATCGCTAGCTTGGATTCGGCCGCACCGCCTGGGAACAGTCCCACTCATGCGGACCCAGCGTGGACTGACCGGCCGGTCATTCAGGTGCCTCCGCAACAGCGAGTATGCAGTTGTGATGAGATCGTGGCTCTGGTCATCTCCGCCGTGGTCCAGCTTCCCAACGGGACACGAACACTGTCTCGCGCTGTGGGTCTCCTGGCAGGGGCCGGGCGGGGCGCCGAAGCGGGTCGTCTCGCGGACGTAGCCCTGCGTACTGGTGTCGAGGCCGCCGCCGAGGTGCAACTGGTCCTTGAACTCGCGCAAGGTCTGCAAGACGCCGGCGACCACGGCATTCTGGCCGAGCCACTCCAGCGGACGTTGGCGCGCCAGGACCTTCGCGAGTTCGACCGGGCCAAACTCGAACGCCTGCTCACGGATACGGCGAAGCACGCTAGACCAGAGGGAGCACGTGACAGCAGGCGAACTGTGGTCAACGGTCCCCGGCTGGGCTCTGAGGACAGGTGCGAACGGCCTCTCTGGACATGGATGGTACGCGCTCTGATCGCCGCCGATCAGTTCGACGAGGCGTCCGCCGTATGCGCGGCGATCAAGCAGGAGTCGGAAAGGCTCGGCGCGGCATGGCCCGAGCCGCTGTGGCATAGTCACCACGCCGAGCTCCTGGTGACGGGCGGGCGGCTGGATGAGGCTCGCGTGGCCGCCGAAACCGGGCTGCGTCTCTCGAGCCGGTCGACCCCTGAGGACTCCATCCATCCGCGTGTGGTACTGGCCCGGATCAGTCTGCATCATGGCGATTCCGCGACCGCCAGCGAGCACCTGCGCATGGCGGAACGACTGGTGACCGACGACACGATGGCAGACAAGGCCGGATTGGACTGGGCGCTGACGCAGTTCCACGCCGCCTGCGGGCGCCCCAGCATGGCGGTTCAGACGCTGATCAACGTCGAGGAGAGGGTGGCTCCTGAAACGCTGCTCTTCGCGGAAGCCCCGACGGCGGCGGCGACGATCGTACGGCTGGCCAGGAAGGCAGGGCTCAGCGCCGAAGCCGACCAGGCGGCCGGGTTCGCCCGCCGCCTGACCGAACGCAACCCGACGGTGGCCTCGCTGGCGGGCGGTGCGGAGCATGCCGAAGGGCTCTTGCGCGGTGACCTGTCCGCCTTGCGCCGGGCCGTTGAGCACTATCGGCTCAGCAGGCGCCCCTTGGCGACGGGAATCGCCCTCGAGGACACCGCCCAGGAAGCGCAGAACACCCGCGATCAGGACCAGGCGGTCCGATTTCTCGAGTCCGCGCTCGATCTCTACCTCAATTGCGGCGCGCGCCATGATGTCACCCGAGTGCAGAGGAAGCTCCGCCGGCTCGGTGTGACCCAGGCGGGCTCGCTGGGCGCGGACCGGCCCACTTCAGGCTGGGAAAGTCTCACCATCGCGGAGCTTCGTGTCGTGCGGGCCATCGTGGACGGCAGGACCAACAAGGAGGCGGCGAGCATCCTGTTCCTGTCACCCCATACCGTCGACAGCCATCTCCGGCGCGTGTTCGCGAAGCTGAACATCAACAGCCGGGTCGAACTCACCAAGCACTTCATCACGCATGAAGCCTCGTGAGACGTCACCCCCGGCGGGGCTCGAAGAGCTCGATGAGATTGCCGGCGGGATCGGTGAGCAGGATCTGACGCCCACCGGGACCGGCGACGACGTCGCTGCGGAAGGACAGTCCGGCGGCGTGTAGCCGTCCGATCTCGGCGTCGAGATCGCCGACGACGAGGTGGATGCGATTGCGTCCGGGGGCGGTGTCCTCCGCAGGGGTGGCTCGGGCGCCGGAGCTGGTCGGGCCGGACAGGAGGAGCCGCAGCGGGCCGCGTACCACGTCGGCGAAGGCGGGCGCGGCGTTGGTGTGCACCGTGAAGCCCAGGTGGACGGTGTAGAAGTCGACGGCGGCGGTCACGTCATCGACGAGGTAGCGGACACTGGCGAGTTGCTCAGGTGCGGTCATGATGGGGCCTCCTGTGATGCCGGTAGAGGTGGCGGGATCTGCGCCTCGCCCTGATGTCGAGGCCGCTTGAGGCATGGACGCCACCATGCGATAATATATCAAGCGGGTTTGATGCACTGTCTATCGACCGAAAGGAAATCGACAGTGGCAGACGAGCACCCCGCCGCGGAGACCGGTCAGAGCAAGGGGGCGACGTGGCAGGTGGCGCTCATGTTTCTCAAACTGGGCGTCATCGCCTTCGGCGGCCCGGCCGCGCACACCGCGATGATGCGCGACGAACTGGTACGGCGCCGCGGCTGGGTCAGCGATGCGCGATTCGCCGATCTCATGGGCGCGACCAACCTCATTCCCGGCCCCAACTCCACCGAACTGGCCATCCACCTGGGCTACGACCGCGCACGATGGCGCGGTTTGGTCGCGGCCGGGATCTGCTTCATCCTTCCGGCGGCTCTCATGGTCACCGCCCTGGCCTGGGGATATGTCACCTACGGCAGCACGCCCGCAGTCGAGGGCATTTTGTACGGGATCATCCCTGTGGTGATCGCCATCGTCGCGCACGCGCTGTTCGGCCTGATCCGCACCGTCGTCAAGACCATCTGGCTCGGTGCCATGGCGGTCATCGCACTGACCGCCTATCTGCTCGGGGTCAACGAACTCCTGATCCTCACCGGCGCGGCACTGCTGTCTGCCGCCATATACCTTCTGCGCAATCCGCCCGCGAACCACAACCGTATGCACGGGCTACTGACCACGCCATTGCTCACCCTCGGCGGCTCGCCCCTGTTCCCGGACCCGACCGGAGCTCAGCTTGCCCAGTTGTTCCTCACCATGCTGAAGATCGGTTCGGTGCTGTACGGAAGCGGATACGTCCTGCTGGCCTTCCTGCGCGGAGATTTCGTCGAGCGGCTCGGCTGGATCACGAATGAGCAGCTCATCGACGCAGTCTCCATCGGCCAGGTCACTCCGGGGCCGGTCTTCACCACCGCCACCTTCATCGGCTACCTCGTCGCCGGCCCCGCCGGCGCGTTCCTGGCCACCCTCGCCATCTTCCTGCCCTCGTTCGTCTTCGTCGGCCTGCTCACCAGGCTCACCGACAAGCTCCGCTCCAGCGCCTGGACGTCCGCGCTGCTCGACGGAGTGAACGCCGCGGCGCTGGCCCTCATGGCCGGAGTCTCCTATCAGCTCGCCCGAACCGCCGTGGTCGACCCCCTCACCGCGGCCATCACGGTGATCAGCCTGCTCCTGCTCTGGAAGACCAGACTCAACAACGCCTGGCTGATCGCCGGCGGAGCGGCCGTCGGACTGGCCCATACCTTTCTCACGTGACCGAAAGGATCCCCATGAGCGGCACGCACACCTGCCAGTACTGTCGCCTGAACGCCGCGGCCGAGGAGCCTCCCGGCGGCTGGATCCACCGTGACGCGTTGTGGTCGGTCTACCACGGACCCGCCGACGCCTCCATCCCCGGCACCATGAAGATCGTCTCGCGGCGGCACTTCGTCGACTTCGCCGAGATGACCGCCTCGGAAGCGGCGGCCTTCGGCCCGCTGCTCGCCCAGCTCGACACCGCGCTTCGTGCCACGACCGACGCCGAACGTGTACATCTCGTCTCGACCCGCGACCGCGTCCAGCACTTCCACGCCTGGCTCTATCCCCGCCCCGCCTCCCATCCCCTGCGCGGCACCGACTTCCTGGCCGCCCCCCAGCATGGCGATCCCGCCGAGGCCGTGGCCGCGGCCCATGCCGTCCGCCGCCATCTCATCGCGGCCTCTCGCTGAGGTTTTCAGCCGGTACGGCAGGCCGTACCCCTTCAGAGATATAGCAATGTAGATTGATTCATCTATTTGTATTGATTTATAATGATGGTGTGCAAACCAGGAGCCCGTCGGCCGAGTCGCGGCGCTTCGCCCGGCACAACCTCCGCGGACACCTATTCGGTCTTCGTCCGCGCGGCCGACGGACCATGTGAACGCATCCTGTTCCTGCTCGGAAAGGACCTAGCGATGTCCGAAGTCCACGAGAAGCAGGTCGGCGTCCGCTACATATCGGACGACGTCCCCAAAGCCATCGAGTTCTACAGCAAGCACCTCGGTTTCACCGTCGAGATCAGCGCGGTACCCGCGTTCGCCTCGCTGATCAGGGGCAACCTGAGGCTCCTGCTCAGCGGGGCGAAGAGCCCGGCGGCACGGCCGCTGCCCGACGGCAGGACGCCGGCGCCCGGAGGATGGAACAGGATCCATCTCGTCGTGGGCGACATCGCCGCCGAGGTGGAGCGGCTCCGTGCCGAGGGCCTCACCTTCCTCAATGAGATCACCACCGGCCCCGGGGGCAAGCAGATCCTCCTGGAAGATCCGAACGGCAACCTCGTCGAGCTGTTCGAGTACGAAGCCATGTAACCCTCGGCCCCGGGCCGCAGCGGTCAGGACCCGCCGCGGCCTGGAGGCCTCAGGGGGCGGCGTCTGCCCCATGGCAGCTTCCCGGTCCAGGGCACCACGTCGTCCGGGTCCCTGGGGACGGCTTTCGCCGCGCCCGCGCCGGTGAGCGCCCGGACCTCCATCTCGGCGAACCTCACGTCATCACGCTCGCCGCGAGCCTTGGCACCGGCGTACCCCAGGAGGAAGGCCAGCGGGATCGACACCACGCCCACATGCCTCCACGGGAAGAGAGCGAAGTCGGCGCCGGGAAGCAAGGCCAGGGGATCACCCGAGACGGCCGGCGAGAACACCACGAGAACAGTGGTGACCGCGGCGCCGCCGTACATGCTCCACAGTGCCCCCACCGTGTTGAAGCCCCGCCAGAACCACGCGTAGAGCAGGGTCGGCAGAATCGTCGAGGCGGCCAGAGTGATTCCGAGCGACAGCATGAACGTGACGTTCTGCCGCATGAGAAAGATCGCGCCGACCGCGGGAAGCAGGCAGAGCACCACCACGGTACGGCGCGCCACGGCGATTTCCCGCGCTTCGTCGAGCGGACCCCGCCCGATGAGATTCGTGTAGACGTCGCGGGTGAAGCTCGCCCCGGCGCTCAGCGCCAGTCCTGCCGTGAGCCCGATGATCGTCGTGAAGACGACCGAGGCGACGAACACCAGCACCGGCCCCTCGGCGAGCGCGACCACCAGCGGGGACGCCTCCCCAGCTCGCTTTTCCAGTGCGGCGGCGCCGAGGCCGATCAGGACGATGAGCAGGGAGTACGGCGTGGTGAGCCAGATGGCCCAGGACACCGAACGGCGCGCGTGCTTGGCGTCGGGCACCGTGAGGAAGCGGATGAAGAGGTAGGGCAGCACGGCGTGCCCGAGCACCGTGGTGAGCAGTCCGGAGAGAGACTCCAGCAGGTCGGGCGCCGGAAGTCGCGTGGTCGCGTCTCCGAGCAGCGTCGACGCGTCAAGGCGGTGGCTCGACAGCAGGGTGTACGCGAGCAGGGCCACCGCGGTGAACAACAGGAGGGCGTTGATGATCTGGGTCCAGGTGGTTCCCCGCATGCCAGCGTGGTACACGGTCAACAGGGTGACGCCAATGATCGTGGCGATGATCAGAGCCTGGCCGGCGGGTCCGCCGAGCCCGATGAGGAGCGCGAGCAGGCCGCTGGCCGCCACCAGTTGCCCGGTCATGTAGAGGACGAACACCACGAGTGTGACCACCGCGGCGGCCAGACGGACAGGGCGGGCCCTCATCCGCACGCTCAGCGCGTCACCGAGGGTGTATCCGCCGGTGTTGCGCAGTGGTTCGGCCACGAGAAGTAGCGCGGTCAGCCACGACACGGCGAAGCCTGCGACCGGCAGGACTCCGTCGTACCCGGAAGACGCGATCCCGTCGCCCAGGGTGAGGAACGACGTCATCATCATGAACGTGCCGAACAGGGCGAGGCCGTTCTGCGGTGCGGTGAAGGCGCGGTCGCCGGTGTAGAAGTCCGGGCGTGTGTTCCGGGCCCGGCTCAGGCGTGAGATCAGGAACAGGATGACCAGGCTGAAGATCACCGTCGACTGCCTTCGAACTCCGCGCGGATCCTGTCGGCCAGGGGGTCGAGCCGCCGGCGCGCGTATACCAGGTGGACCACGGCGACGAGCACGGGCAGGGCGATCAGCCCGAGCGCGCACATCAGGCGCGGCACTCCGGGCATCCACCGCGAGAGGACCACGGTGACAGTGAACGTCCCGAGGTACAGCGTGGCGCTCCAGGCCAGGTAGCGCCGCGACCGGGACCGCAGACGGGCGAAGGCCGGGGAACGCTGGAGCGCGACGTACCTGTTCGTGTCCTCTGCCCTGGTCAGGGGATACGGTTCAAGGCCCTTGCCCGTGCTCAACGCGCCTCCTCCGGGATCTTCACGCCAGGGGTGTCTGTCCGGCACGGGTGCGCTGCCGGACGCTGACTGCTGGTGTGAGGCCTTCGGGCAGGTACACGTCCACCCTCGATCCGAAGCGGATCAGGCCGATGCGATCGCCTTGCCTGACGACCTCTCCGGCGTTCACGTAGGGAACGACGCGCCGCGCCACGGCACCGGCGATCTGCGCGAACTCCACGTCGCCCAGGTCGGTCCTCAGGTGCCACACGACTCTCTCGTTGCGGTCGCTGTCCTTGTCGAAGGCGGGCAGGTATCCACCCGGGATGTGGGCGAGCGAGGTCACCGTTCCCGTGCAGGGAGCGCGGTTGACGTGGACGTTCAGCGGGTTCATGAAGATGGACACACGGGTCCGGCCGTCCGGCCACGGATGGATGCTCTGGACGACGCCGTCCGCCGGGGAGAGAAGCCGGCCCTGGCCCAGCTTTCGCTCCGGATCGCGGAAGAACCAGAGCATGAGGCCCGCGAGCATGACCAGCGGCGGAGCGGCCACGGCGCAGAGACGTGAGCGCCGGGACCCGGCCGCCGCGGCGGCCGCCAGGGCGAGGACCGGGAGGAGCCAGAGGGTCGTTCCGCGTGCCAGCCTTGGCCGTGGGCGGGTGGACATGTGCTGGTCCCTTCCGGCTCAGGCCTGCGGCTGGAGTTCGATGATCGCGATCTCGGGCGGGACTCCGGCGCGCACGGGCGGGCCGAAGAATCCGGCGCCGCGGGTGACGAAGATGGAGGTGGACTCCTTCCTCGCCAGGCCGGCGAGCACCGGCTGCTGCAGACCGACGAGCCGGTCGAAGGGGACGGTCTGGCCGCCGTGGGTGTGACCTGACAGCTGGAGGTCGACGCCGTGCCTGATGGCCGCATGGACCTGGACGGGCTGGTGCGCCAGGAGGATCACCGGACGCGCCGGGTCCCTTCCGCCGAGTGCGGCGGCGAAGTCCGGCCCCGCGTGGTCGTACATCGGCGCCATGACGTCGGTGACCCCGGCCAGGTCGAAGGCGGCGCCTCCGGAGGCGATCTCCACGCGTTCGTTCAGCAGGGGCCGCATTCCGAGATACCGGACCTGATCGACCCACTCGTCGGCGCCGGAGGAGTAGTCGTGGTTGCCGGTCACGAAGTATGTGCCCTGGCGGGAGGTCAGCGCGCGCAGCGGCTCGGCGGCGCGTCCGATCTCCGCGACCGTGCCGTCCGCCAGGTCTCCCAGTATCGCCACCATGTCGGGCTGCTCGCGATTGACCCGTGCCACGATGCGCTCGGCGAGCTCCCGGTGGAGGAACGGCCCGAAGTGCGTGTCGCTCACCGCGGCGATGCGGAAGCCGGAGAGCCGGGGATCCAGTCCCCTGATGGGTACGGTCACCCGGACGGTCCGCAGATCACCGAACGCGGCGCTCATGCCGTACCCGACGAAACCGGCCGCGGCACCGCAGGCGGCGAGCGCGCAGGCACGAGCGAGGAACAGCCGGCGTCCGGGTTCGTCGAGCTTCAGTGCGTCGAGGCCATCGGGGGTCCGGAGAGGTGTTTCCGCGTGCTCGTCCGGTTCCCTCCGCGGGGTCGCTACGAGGGCCGGCGAGGGCGTCCGCGCCACCTCGGTCTTCGTCGACCGTCGCCACCACATCAGGAGCGCCGCGCGTGGGACCTCCAGCACCAGCAAGCTGAGGAGCAGGTAGAACATCAGGGCGATCCATACGTACCCCGCCCAGGCCAGCCACCAGGCATCTACGCCGACCGTCCGGGTGACCATGAACCCGACCACGCCGACGATGCCGAGCCCGGCGATCGTCATCCCACCGGCCCGGCGCCATCGACCCGGGCGGGTGGTGGAACGGACGAGCCGCGCCCACAGATAGAGGTGAATGGAGACGGCCAGCAGCGTGATGATTCCGAAGAAGATGAGTGGATTATTGGTCACCATGTCTTCAGAGTCTGGGAGCGCACGCTCTGCCGGTCACCACGTGTCCGCGCGATCTATGCCCGCGATTCAACGGGATATGGCGCGAATACGGGGCCACATTCTCGACAGGGCGGAGAAGAATCATGCAGATGACGAGGCGCGATATCGCCCTTTGGGCGGCTCAGATTCTGCTGGGAGCGTTCATCGTGTTCATGGCCCTGGCGAAGCTGGCCGGAACTCCCTCATCCGTGGAAATGTTCGACCAGATCGGGTGGGGCCATTGGTTCCGTTACGTCACCGGCGCGGTCGAACTCGCCGGCGGAGTGGGCCTGATGATCCCGCGGGTGGCGGGACCGGCCGCGCTCGGCCTGGTGGGCGTCATGATCGGCGCCACCCTCACCAATCTGACGATCGACCGGCCGGTCATGGCGGTGCTGACCGTCCTGCTCTGCGTCGCCTTCGCCGTCATCGCCAAGGTTCGGTGGAGTTCGACCAGGTTCCTGGTCGACCGCATCAGACGCTGAGCCTGGAGCTCCAACGCTCGAAAACGATGCATCGAACCACACTGGTGCATTTCCTGTTGATGTATCGTTGTTTACATGAAGCCTGGCAGAGAACTCGCGCCGCCGCCGTTCGCGCGGATGGCGGCCGATCCCCTGCGCTGGCGGCTGCTGCGAGAGCTGGCGCTGAGCGACCGGCGCGTCCGGGAACTGGTCGCGCTGGTAGGTGAGCCGCAGAACCTGGTTTCCTACCACCTGGGCCGGCTTCGGGCCGGCGGGATGGTCACTGCCCGTCGCAGTAGCTTCGACGGCCGCGACGCCTACTACCGGCTCGACCTGACGCGATGCGGCCAGCTGCTGGCCGAGGCGGGAGCGTCATTGCATCCCGGACTGGCCTTCGATCCGGCGCCGATCATCGCGCCCAAGGCTCCGGCTCCGAAACCGTGCGCGGTGTTGTTCCTGTGCACCGGAAACAGCGCCCGGTCGCAGGCGGCCGAGGCGCTCAGCAGGGTCCGCTCCGATGGCCAGGTACAGAGCTTCAGCGCGGGCAGCCAGCCCAAGCCGCTGGTACACCCCAGCACGGAGCGGGTCATGGCCGCCCGCGGCATCGACCTCACCGGCCAGCGGCCCAAAAACCTGAGCGAGTTCGCCCGGCGACGTTTCCGTTACGTGATCACCTTGTGCGACCGGGTGCGCGAGGTGGTTCCCGCCTTCCCCGGCGACCCCACGCTCGTTCACTGGAGCATGCCCGACCCGGCCGCGCAGGAGGATGATCCTTCGGCGTTCGAGCTGATGGCAGATGACATCGAGACCCGCATCAGGTTCTGGCTGACGTCGATCGGCGTGCCCGCGAATCCCGTCCGGTCATAGCGGGCAGCCGCCGACGGCGGCACCCGCGAGGGGACACCGCCGACGGCGAGTGGTGCGGGCGGATCAGCCGCCGTTGAGCTTGCGCTGAATGAAGGTGTAGACCGAGTCGCCGACTTTCGGCGCGTACTCGGCCACGTTCTGAGTCGCGGCACGGAAGTGCACGCCGGCCCAGACCCTGCTCATGCGGCAGTCATTGGCCAGGTCGGTCCAGTTGTTCCAGCGCAGGGTGATGTCGGTAGCCGGAGTGACCCCTGGCTCGATCAGAGAGGATCCCTTCGCGCGCGGGACCGTGATGTCGATCTTGTCGGTGCCGAGGAACCGGCGGGCCGCCTGCGTGTAGGCCATGCAGTTCGCGGACGTGCCGGAGGGGTACTCGGAGTGATCGTGCGTGTTCGGGTAGCTGCGCCACTCGTTTCCGGTGATGTCGTTGACCGTGCCCCTGCCGGGGCCGCCCCAGGCCGTCACCTTCTTGTCTCCGTACAGGTAGCGGATCGCGGAGAACGGCCGGACCGCGTCATACCTCCGCTTGAAGTACCAGGTCGCGACGGTGACATCGAAGATGGACAGGTCGACGGTGGTGACGAAGTGCACGGCCTTCTCGATGTCGAAGTTGTGCTGTTTGAAGACCGCGTTGCCGGTGACGAATCCAAGGCTGTAGATCTTGTCGTTGAAGAACTCGGCGACCATCTTCCTGTGGTCGTTCAGGTTCGCCGACGCGGCCAGGATCTCGTCGGCCTGGCGCTTGTAGCCGACGCGATTGCGATGGTTGCTGTCGACCGGGGGTGAGACCGTGAACTGGGACGGGCTGCTGTAGGAGACCGGCTTGACCTGCCCATAGTAGGGGGTCACATACTGCTGGGCTCTGAACAGGCCGTTCGATGAGATGACGTTCGGCTGCCAGCGGGACGGGTTGCGGAGCTCGTGGGGAGTGTTGACCGGCTTGTACCCGGTGTAGTCGGCGTACGACTGCCGGTTGTACGCGCGGCCTCCTTCGCTTCCGTCCCGGTTCGACCCGTCGTTCTTACGCGCCTCGATGACCTTCTTGGCCGCGAGGTTGCCGATGCCGATGGGAGTGGTGGTGTTCTCCGACCTGTCGTCGGGATCGAGCCCCACCGAGGTCAGCATGGTGCGGAAGTCCGCGGTGAAGTGCGGGAAGACCGCGGTCAGCGAGGTGTAGGCCGAGTAGATGACGGCGGTGTTCCTGTTGCGGGTGGTCGCCTCGCTTCTCGGGCGGCGTCCCAGGTTGGAGTAGATGCCCACCGCCGTCGCATGGTACGGGGCAATGGCGTCGAACCAGGCGAGCTCCACCATCAGGATATGGTCGGCGATCAGCGTGGCGTCGCCGCCGTCCGTGATCGTGCGCACCGCTTTCTGGAATCTGGGGTAGATGACCTCGGTCAGGGAGTTGCCGTTGTCGAAGTCGAAGGCCGCCGCCGTCTTGTGCTGCGAGGCGGCCGCGCCGGGGACCAGGCTCATCGTCAGTAACGCCGCGACGGCGACGGCCATCGCGTACTTCAGCCTCCGGCTCCATGACGGTCTTAGATCTGACACCTGACATTCTCCTTTTCGTTCTTTATGTGTGCGGCTTCATGGCGCAGAGGATGCCGTGGGCGACGAGGGCGTCGGCCGGCATTTCGCCGAGGTTCTCGGTGACTGCCTTCGTGATGGTGAATCCGCATTCCTCGAGCCACGCCTTATAAGTGGAAAGCTTCTGCGGCCCGCCCTGGCCCATGGTGCAGCCGAGGAAATAGGTGGGAAAGAAGTCGACCGCGTACGTGTCCTTGACGTCTTCCGAATACACGGGGCCGAGGATGTGGACCTCCCCGCCCGCTTCGAGCGCCCGGTACGTGTTGCCGAGGATCTTGAGCACTTCTTTCTTGTCGAACATGTCCAGGAAGTGCTTGATCAGCACGACGTCGAATCCTTCCGGCACGCTGCGGAAGACGTCGCCGCCGATGAACGAGCAATGCTCGTCCACGCCCTGCGCCTTGAAGTTCGCCAGGCACTCGGCTTCCTTCTCGGGAAGGTCGAACGTCGCCACGCGGAGACCGGGCGAGGTCTTCAACCGGTAGGCCAAGATCGCGCCCAGGCCGGTGTTCCCGGCGAGGTCGAGCACCTTGGAGCCGGGCTGTATGTCGATGTTCCCGAAGAACCAGGGGTCGATGTGGGCGGTGACGGCGTCCATCATCGTGCCCCAGGACTCCCGCAGTTCCTTCAGCTCAGCGAGGGCTTCATAGAGGTTGCCCGTGTGCCCATAGAGCTTCTTGAGCCCGACCGTCGTGCCCGTCCGCACGCTGTCGGCGAGGTAGAAGCTCTGCCGGAGCACCACCATCTTGATCATGTTCATGATGGCGAGCACCCGCTGGAGGTCCTCCTCGGCCACCGCGGCGAGCTCGGCGAGCGCGTACGTCCGCGACTCGTCGTCGTACGCGACGAGATCCTCCTTGACCAGCAGGTGCAGCAACTGCTCGACCGCGTCCGGCGCGGCGCCGACGACGGCGCCCACCTGGGCGGCGGTCATCCCGCTGTTGTGCCTCAGCGCGTCGACGATCCCGAGTTCGAAGGCGCACAGCAGGTTCATGAACCTCGTCGGCCCCAGCATGTATTCGCGAAATCTTCCGAGCACGCGTTCTGCGGTCATTGGGGTGTCCCCTTCCTGGGCGCGGCCGCCGAGGGTGACGCGCCGCGTATCCGCTGCACCACCGCGGCGGGGTAGGACGGACTCCGGTTCCCGCGCCAGGCCACGTGATGGTCGGGCCGGATCAGAACGAGGTCCCGCTCCCAGATCCCGCGAGCCAGGTCGTCTGTCACCACGGCGTGGTGCACTGGCAGGCCTTGTTCGGCCGCCGCGGTGAGGAGCCCGTCCGCGCGACCGTCTCCAGAGAAGTCGACGAGGGTGAAGAACGCGCCGAACCGGTCGTAGAGGGGCGTGCCATCACCGAGCAGCACACTGGGCGGGCGGCCTCCGGGCCAGGTTGTCGGCGTGTAGCGTCGCGGGGTCCACTCGGGTTCCGGCGCGTCGTCGTGGCAGACGATGCCGGAGGCGTCGTATCGGTAGCCCAGCTCGACTCCCGTGTACTCGTTCTCGCCCCGCTCCGCCTTGAGGAACGAGGCGATCTTTGGCAGCGGGGTGCCGTCGCGCAGGAGCCCGCCGGCCCTGAGGTGCACGCCGAGATGCCGATGGGAGGTGTGCATGTTGCGCAGGCCAACGGGGCGGCGCTCATCCTCGTAGCTGTCGAGAAGGCCGGGACCACCGAAGCCTTTGACCAGAGCGGTGATCTTCCAGGCGGCGTCCACCGCGTCGGCGATGCCGGAGTTCATGCCGTAGCCGCCGGTCGGGAACATCTGATGCGCGGAGTCCCCGGCGATGAGGACCCTGCCGGCGCGGTAGTGGTCGGCGATCACGAAGCTCGGGCGCCAGCGCGAGGTCAGCAGCACCTTGTCGATCTTCAGGTCTGCTTGCATGGTGCCGAGCGCGAACGCCGCCGGATCGGCGGGCGGCGGGTCGAATTCCGTGGGATCCATGCCGTTGACGTGCACGGTCCAGGTGTCGACCTCGTCCTGCGCGATGATCACATATCTGAAGGCGAAGTAGTGCCAGAACCGCCCATGGCGATGCAAGGTGTTCAGGTCACGGCTCTTGAAGTGCACCATCAGCGCGTTGGGCAGCTCAGGCACGTCGAACCCCTTCAGCCCGATCCCGACGGACTTACGGACCTGGCTCGACGCGCCGTCGCAGGCGATCACGTAGGGAGAGCGGACGAGGACCTCGCTGTCGTCCATGGTGCTGACCAGGCGGCTGACCACACCGATCTCGTCTTGGACGAGGGACTCGAAGCGCCAGCCGCACCGGAGCTCGACCCATGGGTGGCGTCGGCAGTGGGCTCGCAGGACCGGTTCCAGGTCGATCTGCGACAGGCGCTGCCCCGGCTCGACGGGTTGGGTGCCGTCATTGTGCTCCGCGATGTATTGACGTTCCTCGGAAACCGAGGGAAGCCTCCACACGGTGATCGGCTGACCGGCGAGACCGGTCGACCAGATGACGTCGGCCTGGTGTTCGGGCCGGACGCCGACGGAGCGGACGTCGGCGGTGAGCCCGAGCCGCCGGAGCAACTCCATGCTCCGGGAGCTGATGTAGTCCAGCTTCGGGTGGTTGGTCGTTTCGAAGCTCTCCTCGACGAGGACGCAGGGAACGCCCTGGTCGGCGAGCGTGAGGGCGGCGACCATGCCGACCGGGCCCGCGCCCACGACGAGAACCGGATCCACGATTGCCTCCTGAGGATGTGGGACGGTCCGGCCGCCCCACATCACGTGCTCAGCGTGCTTCGGTGGGTGTGTGGCCGACTTGCGCGGGCGGAGTCGCATGGGCAGCGGACTCGCCGGCGCCGGTGAAGGCGCGGACCTGGAGTTCGGCGAATCCGGCCTCGTTGCGTTCGCGGCTGGTGATGGTGCCCACGTAGCCCAGCAGGAAGGTGATCGGCACCGAGGCCAGCGCGGGATCGAAGGTGATGAAGGCGATGTTGATGCCTTGGAAGATCGCGACCGGGCTCCCGGTCACCAGGCCGGAGAACACGGCCAGGACGCCGGTCACGATGAGCCCGCCGTACACCGACCAGCGCAGCCCCGCGCTGTTGAAGCGCTTCCAGAACAGCGAGTACACGACGGCCGGCAGGACCGACGCGGCGGCGAGACTGATCGTCATCGGCAGCAGGGCGTGGATGCTGGCTTGCAGCAGCACGGTGCCCACGACGGCGGTGGCAAGCCCGATGACGACAGTGTTCCGCCGGGCGGCCTTAACCTCGGCGCCGGGGTCCTGCGGCTCCTGACGCATCGCGAACACGTCACGGGTCACCGACGTCACCGCGCTGATCAGCAGCGTGGCGAGCATGCCCACCACGATGATCAGGGCGAGCGCGCCGGCCAGGCCCACCAGCCAAGGGCCGCCGACGGCGTTGGCGAGGATCGGCAGCGTGGTGTCGCGCGTAGGCGGCGCCACGCCGATGTTCAGCCCACCGAGCAGCGCCACAGCGCCCAGGCCGACGACGGCGACGCACAGGTAGAACCCCGCCATCAGCAGGCCCGCCCAGCCGACGGATCGCCGCGCGTCCCGGCCCGAGGTGACCGCGGCGTTGCGCATGAACATGTACGGCAGAGCCGCATGCCCGACGAACGCGACGAACAACTTCGACAGATGGCCGATGGGACCGCCGCCTTCGCTGAACTCACGACCGGGCCCCAGCAGGTCGAACCCCGCGGGGTGCGGCGCGGCCTTCGCCTGGGCGTCGCCGAGCAACTGGAACAGGTTGAACCGATACTTCACCAGCACGACGGCGGTCAGCACGGCCAGCACACCGATGATCAGGGCCGCTTTGACCACCAGCAGCCGGGTGGTTCCGCGCATCCCGCCCACGAGGACGAACACGGTGGCCAGCACGCCCATGCCGGCGACGACGACGGCTCGCCCGGCGCCGGCGTCGAGGCCGAACATGACGCGGGAGACGATCCCGCCGGCTTCCATCATCACGATGGCGTAGGTGGTGTAGAGCACCAGAGTCACCACGATCGACGCGGTCCTGGCCGTCCGCTCGCCGACACGCAGCGCGAACAGGTCTCCGAGCGTCTGCCCGCGGATGTTGCGCAGCGGCGAGGCGAAGATCAGCAGCGCGATCAGCCAGGACATCACGAAGGCGGCGGAGAAGAGGAGGGCGTCGAATCCGTTGAGCGCCACGTGCCCGGTCATCGTGAACATGGTCGAGAGCAGGACAAAGCTCGCGAACAATGCGAGCGCGTTCTGCCCCGGGCCGATGCGCCGGCCCGCGACATAAAACTCAGCCGGGCTGGTCTGGCCGCGGCGGGCCGCGACCACGACTCCCGCCACCAGGATGAGCAGGGCGGCGGAGATGAGAGCGGTTGTCATCGGGCACCTCGTTCCAGATCCGCCCTGATCTCCTCGGCGAGGGGGTCCAGCTTGGTCCGGGCGAATCTCAGGTAGGCCAGGATGATCACCACCGCCACGGCGAACGACCCCAGCACGAACAGCAGGCCGACGTTCACCGTTCCGATGACCGCCCGCCGGTAGAAACCGGGCGCGAAGGCTCCGAGAAGGCTGGTGAGAAACCACCACCCCGTGAAGGCCACGCTTGCCCAGAGAATGAAGGTCTGCAGGTGGCGACGCAGGTCCTTGAACCGAGCACTGTCATGCACGGCGACAAAGCGGTCGCCGTCCGGCGGCGAGCTCATCGTGCCCATGACACCTCCTCGTCGTGACGTGACGGTCAGAACCGCAGCATCCGTCATCGCCCCGGCACGGGCATGCCCCAAATACGGGATCTCCGGCGTGGTCCCAAAATGGCGCGGCGGTCCCGCCGAACCACGCGAAAGTGCGATGTACGGCGATGACCGCCAAGGCGAATGGTGGTGACGGTTCGAAACCGATCTCGAGGAGCCCGGATGAGCGTGGCACCGGAAATAGACACCTGGACGTACGACGACTTCACCGGCGGCGAACTCGATCCCGCACGATGGAGCATCATGGCCGTGCCAGGACCCGGCGGCGAACGGTACGTCTACCAGGACGAAAACGCACAGGTACAGACCGGCGACGGCCACGTCGAGATCACCGTCAACCCGTTCACCCGGTTCCACGACACGAACCCCGCCCAGAACAACGCCAAGCAGATGTACCGATCCGTCCGGCGCATCCCCGTACCGGCGGGCGGGGCGGTGACGTTCGAGGTCGACATGGCGATACGGACCTTCGGCCAGATTCCCTACAACCTGCTCGACGCCTTCGGCACCATGAACGTCTTCGACATGGAATCCGGCGTCGTGCTCAACCTCGCCGCCACCAATGACACCGTGTACGCGCTGGTGGAACGCCGCGGCATCCCCGGCGGCCCCCTGCCGCACGTGCACTACCACCACCGGGTTGTCCTGGAGACGCCGACGGAACCGGGCACCGAGCACACCTACGCCATCACGTACCGGGCCGAGGACTCGGAAGCGATCTGGCACGTCGACGGTCAGGTCGCCTACCAGGCGCGCATTCCCGTGCCCGTCACGGGATTTCACATCGGCATGGCCCTGTTCTCGGCTCGGGACCTCACCCGCTACACCCGCGAGGAGCGTGAACACGGACAGGGCGCGAGCGGCCGGTGGGGGCCGTGGAGGATCACGGCCTCCGGTCGCGAGAGCGGCGGCTGAACAGGTCAGACGAGCAGCTCTCCCCCGTCGATGCTGAGATTCACGCCGTTGATCGAACGATTCTCCAGCAGGAAGGTGATGGCCTCGGTGCAGTCCCGCATCGTCACCAGCCGCCCGGTCGGCGTGCGTGCCTTGACGGCCTCCCAGACGTGGGGTTTGTCACTCCAGTACGGCGTGTCGGCGACGAGACTCGGATGCAGGGCGTTGAACCGGATCGGCGCGAGCTCGGTCACCAGAGTCCTCACCAGCGCGGCGATGCCGCCGTTGGCGGTCGTCACCGACGTGGAGCCCGGGTAGGGCCGGTGCATGGCCAGGCCGCCGAGCAGCACGGCCGAGCTGTCGTCGGACATCCTGGGCGCCAGGGCATGGACGACGGCGGTGTAGCCGACGAGCTTCATCATCAGCATGCGCGCCGCGTCGGCGGGACGGTACTCACGGACGGTGTTGTGGTCCCGCTCCAGCGCGGCGAGCACCAGTCGATCGACCCTGCGCACGCTGCCCAGCGCGGGCGCGATCTGTTCAGGAACGGTCAGGTCCAGCGCCAGGCCGCGGGCCTGCGAGCCGATCTGGCCGGCGATCTCCTTGGCCCGGTGCTCGGTACGGCCGGTGATGACCACCTCGCACCCCCGGGCGGCGAACGACTCGGCGGCATGCCGTCCGATCCCCGATGTCCCGCCGATGACAACGACATGAATGCGGTCGGACATTGATTTCCTCCTGCCGTCCGATGACCGGCCCGCTGACCGTACCCGCCGCTGTTACGGACGGTCGTCACGTATTCGCGGTATTCCAGGTGGCGCACGGTGCCGTCAATGCGGTTCTCGCGGTGAACCACGTGAATGGGCGATGGCCGCACGCGGCCGGAAACGGTGAGGCTCGACGTGAAATCGGCGAAAAGAGGCGCGATGACACAGGCACGCCAAGGTGAGCTGGGCCGGACCAATCGGTGGTGGGTCGTCGGCGGCATGGGGCTCGCCATCTTCATGGGCTCGCTCGACATGAGCATCGTCGGCGTGTCACTTCCGGCCATCCGGGACTCACTCGGAGCTCCGACAGCGACCGCGCAGTGGGTCGTGCTCGGATACCTGCTCCCATTGGTGGCGCTGGGCCTGCCGACCGGCCGGTGGCTGGACAACATCGACCGCCGGGTAGCGCTGGCCTGCGCCTGCGCGGGCTTCGCGCTCGCCGCCCTCGCGGCAAGCCTCGCGCCGACGATCGGCTGGCTGATCGCGGCCCGCGTGGTCCAAGGCGTGTTCAGTGCCGCGTTGCAGGCACTGATTCCCGTCCTGATCACGACGTCGGTCGAGGCGCGCGTACGTGGCCGGGCGATGGGGATCGTCGACGCGATCGGGATGCTCGGGTTGATCACCGGGTCGGTCGCCGGCGGTCTGCTCGTGGCGTCGGTGGGCTGGCGGTGGGTCTTCTTCCTGAACGTGCCCGCCTGTCTCGTGCTGATCGCGCTGGCGTTCCTTCAGGTTCCGCGCAGTGGCGGCGTCCGTCCGCCCGCGCGCAGTGCGGCGGTGGAGGCGGTGTTCCTCATCGGCGCGGCGAGCATCGTCATGATCGCGTTGACGCTCGCGACAAGCCAGGGGCCGCAATGGCTGCTGTTGGTGCTTGCGGCGGTACCGCTCATCCTGGCCTGGCGCAGGCTTGCCGTGAGCGTGCCGGTACGAAAGCTGCTGACGCTGCCCGCGATGCGCCGCCCGCTCGGCACGCTCGGCGCCACCTCGATCTCCGTCGGTCTGCTGTTCTACATCGTTCCCTTCTACCTGGTCACCTTCCTGCACACACCCGCCTCTGTCGTCGGTCTCGTGATGCTGGCGCTGCCGCTGGCGGCGGCCGTGTGCGGTCCGCTCGCCGGCCTGCTGGCCGACAGATATGGATATCCGCGGATCGAGCTCTTCGGGTTGGTCCTGGTCATCTGCAGCCTGCTGCTACTCCTACCGGCGAGTGAGTCCTGGCAGGCCGTCGATGTGGCCTGGCGGCTCGCGCTCGCCGGCGCCGGTCTGGGGTTGTTCAACGCGCCCAACATGAGCGCGGCGATGTCGGCCGCGCCCGGCGCGCTCCTCGCCACCGTGGGATCGGCCACCAGCGTCACCCGGCAGGGCGGCTTCGCGCTGGGCCCGGCGATGGCGACCTTGATCTGGGGATTGTGGAGCTTCGGTGCCGACGGTATCCGCGGCAGCTTCACCGCGGCCTCGCTGGTGGTCATGGCCGCCGCCGTCCCGCTCACCCTTCACATCTGGACGAACCGCTCCCGTGAGCCGGGACCGATGGCGGAAGACGTGGCGGCGCCGGACGGTCCATCCCCATCGGAACGTCCATGACCCGCGAGCTTCGTGGCCGGGAAGCGGAAGAACGGCAGATCGCACACCTGCTCCACATGGTCGCGGCCGGCGCGAGCGGCGCGCTCTATGTCGAAGGCGGCTGGGGCAGCGGCCGCACCCGGCTGCTGCGGGAGGCCGCCGACTCGGCCGCTCATCAGGGGTTCGCCGTCCTGGAAGGCATCTGGCCGTCCGCGGCGGACATCGGCGCGCATGCCTCGCACCGGCCGGTCCTCGTGGTCCTGGACGACCTGCATCACGCCGATGCGGCGCTCATCCGCAGCCTCGACACGGCGTCGTGGCGGCTGCGTGACCGCCCGATCGCCTGGATCTTCAGCCGACGCCGCGGGGCCGGTGATGCGGCGGCCGAGCGGCTCTTCACCCGCACGCGTATGGCAGGGCCCCACGTGGACCTGCGCCCTCTTTCCGCCCAGGCCGCCGGGCAGATCGTGGCCGACCATGCGGGCGCCGCTGTGGCCGCCCTCCCTCACCTCGCGCGGGTGACGGGTGGGAACGCGCTCCTGTCCGTCGAGATGGCCAGGAGCGTAGACAGTGAGCGGCCGGGTGATTTCATCGATCAGCCGTCCGATCGCGTCCGCTCGTGCGTACGGAGCGGTATGGCCGACCTGAGCGAGATATGCCGCCAGCTCCTCCACGTCGGTGCGCTCCTCGGGTCCCGCTTCACGCTGGGTGACGTGGCGAAGATGCTGCGACGTACCGTGGCGGAGCTGATCGCGCCGGTCGAGGAGGCTCTTGCCGCGGACATCCTCGCCTGCGAGGGTGAGTGGCTCGTCTTCACCCAGGAAGTCTTCCGGCGCTGCCTCCTGGCGTCGCTCCCGCGCCCTGCGCTGACGGCGCTGGAGGCCGAGGCCGGACGCGCCGGAGTCGAGGAGCGGTTTCACGCCACGAGACTCCCCGATCCGGTACGGAAGGCGGCCGGATGGGCGGCGCTGAGCGACGCTGAGCGTACGGTCGCCCGGCTGGCCGGCCAGGGACTGACGAATCAGCAGATCGCCAGCCGCGTGTCCCGGTCGCCGCACACGGTCAACTACCATCTGCGCCGCATCTTCAGAAAACTGGGCATCCGCTCGCGCATCGAACTGGTCATGCTCGCCCCTACAGATCATTCGGCAGCGGACGTGATGGACACGGCTGGGTGAACCTCCAGTTCCTTCAGCGTGCGGGCCGTGGACAGAGGGACCGCGCACCGGGCCGCGGCGTACTGGAGCGCCATGGTGTGGTGTTCGAGCGAGAAGTCGGCCATCGCATCGGCCACCATGAACGGCTGGATGTCCCGGGTGAAGGCGTCGCAGGCGGTCATGAGGCACCCGACGTGGGCGAAGACCCCGCAGACGATGAGCTGGTCGCGCCCGGCGCGCTGGAGCCGCTCCTCCAGATCGCTCCGATGGAAGGCGCTGTAGCGCCATTTGGTCAGCACCGTCTCGCCCGCCCGGGGTGCGACCTCGTCGGCTATCGCCCGGTCGGACTCCTGCCTGCTCATGCCCGGCCCCCAGAAGTCGTGCAGCAGCCCCCGCTCGTGGCGGGTCATGTCCCCCGGCTGTGCGGTGTACATCACCGGCACACCGGCCGCGCGGGCGGCGGCGATCAGCATCGCGGTGTTGGCCAGCAGCTCAGCCAGCGGGGACTGTCCCGCCGGGAAAGGCCGCAGGAAGTACCGCTGCATGTCGTGCACCAGCACGACGACCCGATCCGAGCGCGGACACCAGGGCACCACCGGGCTCGGCAGGTCGATCTCGCCCGGCATGCGATACGGCGCGAATCCATCCATTGCCATCGGCTGTCTCCTCTTCCGTTTCGGGACCTGTTCACACATGCAGGGCGGCACCACCGTCGACGTACAGGTCGTGCATCGTGATGTGACCCGCCTGATCCGACACCAGGAACGCGACGGCGTCCGCCACGTCCCGGGGCTGGGCCAGCTTTCGCAAGGGGATGCCGACGCGGAACGCGGCCGGCGATCCCCCTATGGCGAACGCCGGATCGGCATGGGAACCCAGCATCGAGCGCAACATGGGGGTGTCCGTGGAACCGGGTGAGACGATGTTGCAGCGGATGCCATACTCGGCCAGCTCCAGCCCGAGACATCGGGTGAACTGGGCAGATGCCGCCTTGGACGCGGCGTAGGCGGCCATCTCCACACGCGGCACTCCGGCCGCGTTCGACGCCACGGTCACGATCGCGCCCTGGCGACGGTGGATCATCTGGCGGGCCACGGCCCTGCAGACGTTGAACACTCCGCCCGCGTTCACCGACAGCACGTCGTTCCAGTCCTGGTTGGGCAGCTCGACCACCTTGCCGGTGCGCAGGACGCCTGCCGCGTTGACGAGGATGCCGATGGGGCCTTGCTTGTTCTCCACCTGGCCGACGAGCTCGTCCACCGCCTCGCCGTGCCGTACGTCGACGGTGTAGGCGCGTGCCGAGAGGCTCTCGGCCTCGAGTTTGGCCACGAAGGTGGCCAGCCGCTCCGCATTGCTGTCGACTGCGGCGATGTGTGCTCCGGCGCTGGCCAGGGTGCGTGCCACCTCCGCGCCGATGCCCTGCGCCGCGCCGGTGACCAGCGCGATCTTCGCCTCGATCCCGGACAGTTCCATCGCGATCTCCCGCCTGCTGGTCACCCGATGTCCCGGGCGAGCGTGGCTCGGTTCGTGGCGGCTTGGTCGGCGTCGTAGCCGAACAGCCATTGCTGATCGCCCAGACTCGACGACGCTCGAGCGCCGTCGTCGCGCTGCCGCTGCGCGTCTCCGTCGGCCAGGTGGAACGTCCGCGCGCTGTCGCGTGATTCACGCTGAATCCGGTTTGTCCGTGGAAAACGTAGGTGCTCGTAGGCCAGTAAGGCCTCGCGCAGGCCGCATCTGCCCGCCTCGGCCAAGAACCGGGCGAGCGATACGGCGTCCTCGATCGCCTGGTTCGCGCCCTGGGCACGGAACGGCAGCATCGGATGCGCGGCATCACCGATGACGGCCACCCTCCCCGACTGGAGCCTGGGCAGGCTCTCCCGGTCGTGCAGCGCCCATCGGCTGACCGCCTCCGCCGCGCCGATCAGCCGGGTGACGTCCTCGTGCCAGCCCATGTAAGAGGACGTGAGCTCGCGTACGCTGCCCTGCGCCGACCAGGACTCCTCCCGCCAGTCCGGCTCCGCGACGGTCGCACCGAAGCTCACCAGCCGACCGGCCGACACCGGGTAGCACACGCAGTGCCGGCCCGGCCCGAACCACAGTTGTACACGCGGCTCGGTGAGCAGATGGGGCACCCGCTCCGCCGGCACCAGTCCCCTGTAGATCGTCTGCCCGGAGTACCGAGGACGGTCGGGCGCGAGGTGCTCGCGCACCACGGAGTGGATGCCGTCGGCGCCCACCACCAAGTCCGCCACGACCGTCGTGCCGTTGGACAGATCCAGCCGCACGCTATCGGCCCGTGGCGTCACGGCGACGCAGCGGGCGGCGAGATGCACGCGCTTCAGCGGTAGAAGAGAGAGCAGAGCGCTGTGCAGGTCGGCCCGGTGCAGGGTGTAGTAGGGCGCCCCGAACCTGGCCACACACTCCGCACCCAGCGGAGTGCGCTGCAGGGATGTGCCGTCGTCCCAGCGCCGGATCTCGATCGCCTGCGGTGCGACCGCGACGGTGGCCAGCGCCTCCGCCAGACCCAGCCGGTGGAGTTCGCGGGCGGCGTTGGGCGCGAGCTGTACTCCGGCCCCCACCTCGGACAGGCGCGGAGCTTGCTCGTAGATGTGGAAGTCGACGCCGGCCCGCTGAAGGGCTGCGGCGAACGCGAGACCGGCGATGCCGGCCCCGACGATGGCCACGCTCATCTGCGACATGTCGGTCCCATCGCGGAGGGTCAGTAGTAGAGGAGCGCCTTGTCCCAGTCCTCGTCCGGGCCGAAGAGGCTGCGCGGCTTGACCACGTCGGACATCGAGGTCAGGACCGAGAGCGGCACCAGGCCACCCGGCGAGAGGCCGACCACGTCGCTGTCGACGCCGAAGGCGGTCCGCACAAGTGCGGCCAGCTCAGCTCGCGCGGCTTCCCGATGCTCATCCGGTACTTCGATCTCGATCCGAAGCTGCGCCGGTGTCGCCTTCGCCCGCCAGAACAGCACGCCGTACGCGTCCGGGAGGGAGAAGACGAGCTCCTCCAGCCGATGCTGGTTGATCTTCGCGGTGCCGACCTGATAGCCGAAGGCCGCGCGACCGAGCACTTGGATCGTGGGAAGGCCCCATCCGCATCCGCAGTCGCGATAGGAGACGGAGACGTTGTCCTCAAGGTTGTAGCGCAGCAGGGGCATGGCCTCCCGGTAGAGCGGCGTGACCACCAGCTGCCCCTCGCCCTCCACGCGTACGGCGCCGGTCTGCGGGTCGTAGACCTCGAACAGGGCACGATCGGCCCACAGGTGCAGCCGCCCGTGCGGGCACTCCCCTGCCAGGCTGCCGGTTTCGGTGGAGCCGTACTCCTCGATGAGCGGCACACCCCAGATCCGGCTGATCCGCTTGCGGCGTGCTTCGGTCAGCGGCTCCCCTCCGGTGAACAAGGCGCGCAGCGCGGGGAAATCGGCGTCAGGCCGATACCCAGCGGCATCCGCCGCCGCGGCCCACAGCAGGCATTCCGTCGCCACCGACCAGGTCAGCGTCACGCCCAGGTCGTGCAGGACACGAATCACCCGGGCGTACGGCATGGCCAGCGAACGGTTGTCACCGGGCACGATCGTGGCCCCGCGCAACCGCCCTGCGGCGTGAGCGAGGTGACCGGTGAGCATGAGGGCGTAGGGCGTGCGCACCAGGAAGATGTCCCGTTCCGACATGCCAATCCACTTGCGGGCGAAGCGCTCGGCCAGGTCGGCCCAGTCCTCCTCCGTGTAGAACGACGGCGTGGGCTGGCCGGCGGTGCCGCTGGACTCGTGATACGTGGCCACCCGCTCCTGGGGCACGCCGAGCATGCCGTACGGATAATTCTCCCGCAGGTCCTGCTTCGTGGTCAGCGGCAGGCCAGCGAGGTCGGCGGCGGTGGTGGGCAAGGCTCCCGCGTTCAACCGCTCGCGGTAGAAAGGCGACCGCGTGGCCCAGGCGACGGTCTGGGGCAGCTGCTTCTCCTGAAGCCGCTGCACATCCGCCATGTCGTTCCACTGGCCGAGCTGAGGCAGGCCGGAACTCGTGTCGTTCATGGCTGTTCCTCTCCAAGCAGTCGGTGGGCGTTGTCCCAGGCCACTAGCCGCCACTGGTCGGGTGTCGTCCCTATCGCCCGGAACTTGGCCAGTTCCACGGTGGGATGCTGCAGCGGGTGCTCGGAGCCGAACATCACCCGGTCGGCGCCCAGACGGCGCAGAGCCGCCTCGGCCACGCAGGTGTAGCCTCCGGAGGTCTCGAGAAGGATGTTGGGCTCGTCGGCGATCAAGGAGAGCGCGTAGAAGTCGATGTTGCCGATGCCGCTGTGGCCGAGCACGAAGTTCACCGCCGGGAACCTGCGCGCCAACGTCACCAGGTCAGCGACGCCGGCACCCTGACGCGCGAGGCAGACCACGTAGACGGGGTGGCCGAACGACTCCGCCACGCTGACCAGGGCAGTGACGGACGGGTCGAGAAGGGCGATGCCGTGGACGGCGGGCGAGATCTCCAGCCCGCGGAACCCGGCGGCCCTGTCACGGTAGACGTCGCAGGCCTGGTGGGGGTTGGCGAAGTAGAAGGGCACCAGGCGTCCGTCGGTGCCCTCGCAGGCGGCCAGCACGGCGTCGTTGTCGGGATCGGTCTCCACATGCCCGCCCTCGATGAGCTGGCAGGACAGCCGGTCGAGGTCGATGGTGCCGCCCGCGCACACCACCGCCCGGTCCAGCCCGCATTCGTCCATCGTCGACAGAAGCCGGGCCCTGGCGCCTTCCCGCGGGGCCAGGCGCATGTGGAAGTCCAGGATGGGTCGCGCGGTCACCGCTCACTCCTCGATGCAGAACTCATCGATCGGGTAGCCGACGTGCCGCTGCTCGCGCGGTAGGCAGCCGAGCAGTTTCGTGCCGGCCGTCAGGTCGGTGACGTTGAGCACCGCGCCGCCCGGCCCGAGCACCCGCACGTGCCAGTCGTCCTGAACAATGAGGTTGATGTTGACGCCTGATGCGGAAACCGCGTTAATCGCGAGCATCGGCCGCGTCTCGATCTTGACCCGGCCGACCGTGACGGGTCGTGCCCGCCCCTTCGAGTCCACGGCGAGCACTCTGCGGCCGGCGCCGAGTTCGCTGAGGTAATTGGTGCGCCCTCCATCCGACAGTGTGTAGGAGTGCAGCGCACCGGCGTTGACCCGGAACGGCCGCGTCGGCATGTAGGGCAGCGGGTGTGTCTCGCTGCAGCACAAGATCATCCCGTGGGAGTAGGAGCCGACGAGGATCCCCTCATCGGGGCGGAAGTGGGAGCAGGTGTCCACGCATACCCGTTCGCCCATGCCGGCCCGGCTGATCGCGGTGACCTCCAGCTCTTCCAGGACCAGGTCCGCCGACCTTCCCGTCGCGGCGGCCTTCAGACTGGTCGCCTCGCCGATGGCACGGGGCGCGAGCATCACCCCGTCGGAGCCGTGTTCCAGCACGCCGAAAACGATCTGTGCTTCCTCGACGTCGGCCACCTGGGTGATGACCGAGCCGTTGGCTCCGGCACCGGCCGCCAGCACGATCTCCAGAGGGATCTTGGTGGGGTCACGGAAGGCCAGCACACTCCACTGCTCGTGGCGCGCCGCCCGGCATGCCTCCTCCAGGCTGGCGGGGTCGGTGATCTCCACAAACCTGCCGAACTCCACATCAGGGTGGCGGCCGGCCAGGTCGGCGGGCTCCCCGTGGCGGGCTGGGGTGACGATGACCAGGTCGGCGGGTTCCAGCTTGTCCGGCAATGCGTCGGTCAGCGGGAACAGGACCTTCTTCACCGTCGGGGGTATCACTTCCAAGTCAGCCGGATCCGCCGCCACGACGGCGTCGATCCGCTGGTGAACAGCCTCCTCGATGATCGCTTCCCTGGCGCCGCCGCCGTTGCGGATGTCCAGCCAGCACAGTTTCACGGATCTTCTCCTCTGCCGAGCTCAAGTGGTGACGGAAAGCCGATCGTCCAGCGCTTCATGACCCGGGGAGTACGGCGGATCGTGGATCAGGTTCGCGATCGTCGCGGCCATCCGGCCGGGCTGGCCGGCTTGGAAGACGTTGCGGCCGATGGCGACACCTGCCGCCCCGCCGCGGAGTACGTCGGAGACATGGGCCAAGACCGCGCCGGTGTCCTTCTGCCGGGGGCCGCCGGCGACGATGACGGGGATCGGGCAGGCCCGGACGACCTCGGCCATCAGGTCGGGCGAGCCCGCGTAGTCGGTCTTGACGATGTCCGCACCGAGATCAGCGGCCAAGGACGCCGCGTGTGCCACCAGGTCGGGCGCCCGCGAGTCGGTGATCTTCGGCCCTCGCGCGTACACCATGGCGAGTAGCGGGACGTTCCAGCGATCACACTCCTCCGACACCGCGGCCAGATCGGTGATCTGGCGGACTTCCTGATCCGAGCCGAGGTTGACGTGCACGCTGACCGCGTCGGCGCCCAGCCGCAGTGCCTCGTCGACGGCGGCGACCAGATACTTCGCGTTGGGATCGGGCGCGTGCCTCGTGCTCGCGCTCAGATGAACGATCAGAGACATCCGGGCGAACCAGCCGGGATCGACGTGACGCAGGCTGCCCTTGTGGAGCACCACGGCGTCGACTCCGGTGCCGGCGAGCTCGCCCAGCAGGGTGTTCAGATCTCCATGCCCCAAGGGCCCGTCGGTGACGGAATGATCGAGTGGGACCACGAACAGGCGTCCGTCGCCATGCCGGAAGACGCGTCGCACCCGTAGACGCCGGGCGAACGAGGCGTTGTGTACAGCCATGTGTCTTGCCTCCCTCAGACCGGGGCTTCGCGGTCGCAGGTGGACAGCGTGGGGGCGGCGTCGGGAGCGCGCCATTCGCTTTTCTCCAGGCCGAACTCCCGATGCAGGACGTCGACGGCCTCCGCGGTACGGTCCTGCGGCACGATGACCGACAGCCGCGACTGAGACGTGGAGATCCAGCTCGTCGGTATCCCGGCGGTGGCCAGGGCCGCCATCAGCTTGGCCGTGTACTCGGGGCGGCTCAGCAACCCCATCCCGACCACCGACACCTTGCCAACGCTCTCGTCGAAACGCACACCGCCCCCGAAGCCGACCGCGACCTCGTGCAACGCGGCCCGCACCGGGGCCGCTTGGCTGCGGCGGATCGTGAAGCCCATGCGGAACTCGTTCTCGTAAGGGCCGGACCTGGCCACCAGGTCGACGACCGTCCCGTGGGCGGCGAGTGCCTCGAACACCTTGGGAGCCAGATCGTGGTCTCCCGACCGGCAATGCACGAGCACGCGCACGACATCGGTGTCGTGGGCCACGGCCACGACAGCCCGCCGGGTCTCCAGTGGCCGACCGTCCCGGCGTTCCGCGATGGTCGTGCCCGGCACCGCGGACAACGCGTTTCTGACGTGCAACTTGACCCCCTCCATAGCTGCCAGCTCGACACAACGGGTATGCAGAATCCGCGCGCCCGCGAACGCCATCTCCGCCATGACCGCGGGATGGACCCATGGCAGGCAACGGGCGGCGGGCAGGACGCGGGGGTCAGCGCTGAAGACTCCGTCGACGTCGGTGTAGATCTCACATGCGGACGCCCGCAGCCTGGCCGCGAGCGCCACCGCGGTCGTGTCGGAACCTCCACGCCCCAGGGTGGCGATATCTCCTGCGGGATTGACTCCCTGGAACCCGGCGACCACGGCGACCTTGCCCTCATCCAGGACGGCGCGCACGGGTCTCGCTCCGATACTCGAAATCAGCGCGTCGCCGTGCCGATCGGTCGTCCGTATCCCCGCCTGGTGACCTGTCAGCGAGACCGCCGGCACGCCGAGGCCGGTCAGCGCCAGCGCCATCAACGCCGCCGACTCGCTTTCACCGACGGCCAGCAGCTGGTCCAGTTCCCTGGACGCATACGCCGGGCCGACGTCGGCGGCCAATCGCAGCAGTTCGTCGGTTCTGCCACCGCGAGCGGAGACGACCACGACGGTCAACCTTCCTCGGCGCCACTCCCTCGCGATACGCAGGGCGGCATGAGAAACACGGTCCAGGGTCTCCAAAGAAGTCCCGCCGTATTTCTGCACAAGAACATCCACTGCCGCATCACCCGCCCGAATTCGTCCTCGGTGAAGCTGACATTAATCGCGGCCCGCCGGACTTCCCACTACTCGCGCGGGTAGCGCGGCCAGGTCCAGGTATTCACGCCATGGCCGCTACCGTGCCATTCTCCATCGATGACCCGATGAGACGGCACGAGTGGACGGTTCACGCCACGGCTTTTCCGCACGCCTCGGCATGGACATTGCTCACCCAGGTAGTTGCCCGCGCGTTTCGATGGCGCAATGCTCAGAATTGTGGCCGCGACTTATGGCCGCGCCATCCGCTTTGCGCATCACCCGTTCACGGGAACTTGGCGGAAACAGCGCGAACAAGTGAAGCAGCGACCCCGCTCTATGCGGAGACTACCGAGATGGAAGAGCGCGCCTATATCGATGGGGAGGCTCTCGCGTGTCCGCCAGACTTCTTTCCCTCAAACAACGGTCAAGAACGGCCGTCATTCTCGCGGCGCGGTGCCTGGGCACGCTCCTGCCGGGGGAGGCCACTCCCAGGCGGCTGGCGAAGTTCGCGCTCGTCAGCACCTGCACCGTGCTCGTCCTGCTCCTGGGTGCCAGTGCGATCCTGCTGGCCGCCGGTGGCGAGCTGGGCTGGGCGGGAGTCTGCATCCTCGGCTGTTTCGTCCTGGACGGCATCGACGGCGCGCTCGCGCGGAAGTTCGGGGTGGCCAGTCCCTTCGGCGCGCAGATGGACTCGCTCGCCGACCTGTGCGGCTTCGGCGTCGCGACGCCACTGCTCGCCTGCTACTGGCTCACCGGTGCCGCCCCGCACTACGCGGTCGTCTCGGCGTGCGCCGCCCTGGCCACCTGCGCGATGATCCGGCTCGCCCGCTTCAACGTCCTGCCCAAGGACGGACGGTACTTCGCCGGGTTGCCCGCGGCCATGCCCGCCGTCATCGTCGCCGTCGCCATCCAGCTGGGCGTCGAGCCCTCCGCCGGCCATCTGATGGTGGTCGGCGTCCTGGCCATCCTCATGATCACCATTCTTCCGTACGCGAAGATCGGCAGGATTCTCGCTCTTCCCTGGTGGATCTGGCCTATTGCCGTACTTGTGGTCGTAGCGAGCCCGAAGGCGGCGTTCGGGTTGCTGGTCGCCGCCTACCTGACGTCGGGCCCTGTCCTGTGGGCCCTGAAGCGCGCCTCCCGGCCGCGGACGGTGCCCGTTTCTCGGCAAGCGCCTGCCCTGTCGCCGCATCCGCACGTTCGCATTGCGATCATCGGGGCCGGATTCGCCGGACTGGGCGTGGCCATCCGGCTCAAGCAGCTCGGCATCGACGACTTCCTCGTGTTCGAGCGTGCGGACGACCTCGGCGGAACCTGGAGGGACAGCGTCTACCCCGGGGCCGCCTCCGACGTGCCGTCCAATCTGTACTGCTATTCCTTCGTCCCCGAACCGGGATGGACCCGCACGTTCCCCACGCAGCCGGAGATCCAGCGATACCTCCGGCGATGCGCGAACGAGCACCAGCTGGATCGCCATCTCCGGTTCGGCCAGGCGATGCTGTCCTCCGAATGGGATGATGACGCCGCTCACTGGCGCGTCGGCACCTCCAAGGGGCCTCTGACAGCCGACGTCCTGGTGGTGGCGACCGGCCCCCTCAGCGAACCGGCCACGCCCTCCGTTCCCGGGCTGGAGCGGTTCACCGGCACGGTCTTCCACTCGGCGGCATGGGATCCCTCCCACGACATCCGCGGCAAACGCGTCGCTGTGATCGGGACAGGCGCTTCGGCCGTCCAGTTCATCCCGGGGATCCAGCCGCAGGTCGCCGAACTCTACGTCTTCCAGCGCAACCCTCCGTGGGTGATGCCGCGCTGGGACCGCGACAAGACCGTCCTGGAGAAGGGGCTCTTCCGCAGACTCCCCAGTGTGCAACGACTGGCACGCACCGCCATCTATCTGTGGCGGGAGTCGCTGCTCCTCGGCCTGGCATATGACCAGCGCATGCTCAAGCCGGCGGAGTGGCTGGCACGGCGTCATCTCCGCCGGCAGGTCGACGACCCCGAGCTGCGTGCCGCGCTGACCCCCAACTACAAACTGGGCTGCAAGCGGATCATTCTTTCCAGCAGCTACTTCCCCGCGATCACCCAGCCGAACACCGAGCTGGTGACGAGCGAGATCCGCGAAGTGCGCCAGAACTCGATCATCAGCGCCGACCGGACCGAACGCATCGTCGACACCATCATCTTCGGCACCGGGTTCGAGCGCGCGCACACTCCCGTCGCACAGCGGATTCGCGGGAGGAACGGCCGGCTGCTCACGGATGCCTGGCGCGAAGGCGCGGAGGCGTATCTCGGCACGGCCATCGCCGGCTATCCGAACCTCTTCATGATGCTGGGGCCGAACACCGTCTCGGGGCAGAACTCGTCCCTGGTGACCATGGAGGCCCAGATCAACTATGCGATCAACGCCGTGCGCTTCATGGCCCAGGCCGACGTGGCGGCTGTCGAGGTGCGGGGGGAGGTCCAGTCGGCGTTCGTCGCAGACGTTCAGCGCAAGATGACCGGCACCGTGTGGGTCTCGGGCTGCAGCAACTGGTACGTCGACGCCCATGGCCGCAACACCACGCTGTGGCCCGGATTCACCCGAACCTTCCGCCGGCGCACGCGCCGCTTCGATCACGAGAACTACCTGGTGCGGAGCCGTTCAGCGCCCTGAGCGCCAGAACCGTCCAGCGGTCAGGGCGGGAACGACCTCTAGGGAAGGCTCACTCGCCTGCCCTTCACGCGGGCGAACAACGCCTTGGTCTGCGGCCAGCGCCGCCACGCGACCACGGTGGCAACGGCCAGCCAGAACAGCGGCACCCAGGGTGGGTCGTCGATGACGACCACGTTGGTGAACGCGGCCGAAACGAGCAGGGCCGTCAACCCGAGTGAGGCGAGACCGGCCAGCGCGGGGATGAGCACGCCGATGCCGCCGGCCAGTTCCAGGAAGCCGACCAGATACCTGAACCACTGGCCGGCGCCGATGCGCTCGAACAGATTCACCATCACGGGCAGGCCGATGAGTTTCGTCACCCCGCCGGCGATGAAGTCGAGGCCCAGCACGATCTGCACTATCCACAGCACCACGTTGGCACGCCGGCTGGGTGCGGTCTTGTTGACGGTTTCGTTGTCGGTCATCGCATCCACCTCTCCCCGCCCGAATTTTCCGAACTCGGCTGAGCCTGACGATAATCGCGCCGCTCCCTTCCTCCCACTACTCGTGCGAGTAGTGCCGACTCATGCAGGTATTCACGCCACGGCATCTCCCGATGGCGGCTTCACGCTATTGCTCGTTTACGTACGGCGCAGCAAACTGCTTTTCATGTGAAAAGGGGGGATCGATATGTTCGACCGCGTCGAAGACGGGCGTCCCTTTGCCCTTCTCTATCGGCCGCACGCTGGCCGGGAAGCGCGCATTGAAATTCTCGCCGGTGACGTCTCCCGGGTGAATCGTCTGGCCGATCTGCCGCTGCCGGACGCTCGATCGGGTGAAGCCGGGCACGATCTTCTCGTGGCGGTGCCGTACCGGCAGATCGTCGAGCGCGGCTTCGCCTGCCGTGACGACCATGCCCCGCTGCTCGCCATGCGCGTCGAAGAGCAAGCCGAGCTCAGCCGGGAGGAAGCGCTGACGCGCCTGCCCGAGGACGACGTGTGTGTGCTCGACGCCGGATTCGACCTCGGCGACCAGAGCTACGCTGAATGCGTGCGGCGGGTTCTGCGCGACGAGATCGGCCAGGGCGCCGGATCCAACTTCGTCATCAGGCGCTCCTTTGTCGCCCACCTGCGGGACTACTCGATCCGCACCGCGCTCAGCGTTTTCCGCCGGCTTCTCACCGGCGAACTCGGAACGTATTGGACATTCCTCTTCCACACGGGTTCCGAGACCTTCGTCGGTGCATCACCCGAGCGCCATGTCAGCATGACCGACGGCACGGTCATGATGAATCCCATCAGCGGAACCTATCGGCATCCGCCCAGCGGGCCGGACACAGCAGGGCTGCTGGAATTTCTCAACGATCAAAAAGAGTCCAACGAGCTCTACATGGTCGTCGACGAGGAACTGAAGATGATGGCCCGCATGTGTTCCTCCGGCGGCAGGGTTCACGGCCCCTTTCTCAAGGAAATGGCCCGGCTGACGCACACGGAATACCACCTGAGCGGGCACAGCGACCTCGACGTCCGTGACGTGCTGCGGGAGACCCTGCTCGCGCCGACGGTCACGGGCAGCCCGCTGGAGAACGCCTTCCGGGTCATCAGCCGCCACGAGACGACGGGCCGCCGATACTACGGGGGCGTCCTCGCCCTGATCGGCCGCGACTCTCGCGGCTCCCGCACCCTCGACTCCGCCATCCTCATCCGCACCGGGGAAATCAGCCCTCAAGGCCGGATGCGTCTCGGTGTCGGCGCCACCCTGGTCCGCGATTCGAACCCTGACTCCGAGGTCGCCGAGACTCACGCCAAGGCCGCCGGAATGCTTCAGGCGCTCGGTCTCGCCGGCGCGAGTGGGCAGCCGTCCGGAACACGCGCCCGCACGTCGGCGACCGGCGACCCTCGCGTGCACAGGGCCCTCGAAGCCCGCAACGGGACCCTGTCCCGGCTGTGGCTGGAGGGTGCGCACCAAACCGTCCCCGACCCGCGGCTGGTTGGCCGCCGAGTGCTGGTCATCGACGGGGAGGACGCCTTCACCGGGATGCTCGGACATCAGCTTCGCGCGCTCGGGCTGGAGAACGTGATCGCACCCTTCGACGACCATCCTGACCATGAAACGTTCGAGCTCGTCGTGGTCGGGCCCGGGCCGGGCGACCCCCGCGACGCGGCGGACCCGCGCATACGCGCGCTCCGCGGTCTCACCCGGGACCTGATCGCGGGCCCCGTCCCGTTCCTGTCCATCTGCCTCGGCCACCAGGTGCTCGCGGCCGAACTCGGCTTCGACGTCATCCGGCGCCCCGTACCCCATCAGGGCGTTCAGCGTCTGATCGACCTGTTCGGCCGCCCCGAGTACGTGGGCTTCTACAACACTTTCAGCGCTCTTTCCGATCAGGAGGTCGTCTTCTGTGAGGCGCTGCGCGACCACGTCCGGGTCAGCCGTGACAGCCGATCGGGCGAGGTCCACGCCCTGCGAGGTCCAGGCTTCCGATCGGTACAGTTCCATCCCGAATCGGTGCTCACCCAGCACGGACCGGAGATCCTCGGCGAACTGCTCTCGTCGCTGCTCGCGGTGGTCCTCACCACCTGATCAACGACGTCACCGCAGGCGCGTCGCCGTATAGACGAAGGCGGGCGGAAGGTTCGCCCAGACGACGCCGCTGACGGCGACCTCGCCGAACATGGCTTTCAGAACCTGGCCGAAGCGGCGCGCGGGCGGCGCCCAGCAGGCATGGACATAGGCGTAGGCCACGAAGATTCCGTCCGGTGCCAAGCTGTCCCGGACGGCCCCCATCAACCGGTGCTGCAGGTCCTGAGAGAACAGCGCGTAAGGAAGACCGCTGATGACCGCGTCGGCGCACTTCAGTTCGCGCTCATCCAAAAGCCGTCGCACATGTACGGCGTCGCCCACGGTGACATCCACCGCCGGAAAACGCTCGCGAAGCAGTGCGGCGAACCGGTCGTTCAGCTCAACCGCCAGATGGAGACCTCGCCCGGAGAGCCGATTCTGAATCGCTGCGGTGAACGCGCCGGTGCCCGGTCCGAGTTCGACGACCACCGGATCGCCTTCGCCCGGCAGAGGCGCGGCCATTCGCTCGGCGACTTTCGGCGAGCTGGGGATGACCGACGCGGTTCGGAGTGGATTTCTGAGGAACTCACTGATAAAGAGTTTGTGCTCGTCGCGCACAGCACACCGTCCAGTATTCTTCCTGTGATAATTCAGTAGATACTGAGCGGCGCATTTGAGCCACTACTCGAATTGATAAACAGATGCTACTCGAGCAGGCAGTCGGCGACGGGCATTCTCTCGGACAATTCAATAGCCTCGGTGGGACAGCAGTCAGCCGCTTCACGGACGTTCGCGTGAAGGACCTCGGCGGGCGCGGGATCCAGCAGGACGACGATGCGGTCTTCGTCCCGCTGGCCGAACACCTCTGGAGCGGCCAGCACGCACTGGCCGGACCCACAGCACTTCTCTTGATCCACGGTGACGTGCACGCGGACTCCTCTTCGCTGGTCGGAGTGAAGGTGTGGTCACGGATTCGCGCCCTTGACGTCCGCGGCCCGCTCCCCCTGGGCCGCTACCTCCTGCTCGCCGGGTAGGCGGGTACGCAGGAGAGCCAGGACCGACAACCCGCTGAGCACCGTCGCCAGGATCATGGCGCCGCGCATCCCCGCGACCTGATAGGAGGTGGCGGACCACACCAAAGTGGCCAGCGCGGGCCCCATCGCGAATCCCATCGTCCGGGCGAGGCTGGTCGACGACCCGGTGGTCGCCAGGAGCTGGGGCGGCGCGTTGGTCATGGCCATCGCCATGTTGGGGGCGTTGAACAGACCGTTCCCGAAGCCCGCGAGAAGGAGCCGCCACCCCAGATCGCCCAGACTCCAGGAGCTGTCCATCGGAAGCAGCAGGGCAAGCCCGACGGTGAACACGGCCGCCCCCAGGATGGCCGTTCTCCTCCTCCCCCACCAGTCGCCCAGGAAGCCGCCGACCGGCCCCATCGCGGCCATGCCCGCGGGGAAGAGCAGGATGGTGACCCCGGCCGCCGACAGCGACTCGCCGAGTTCACGTTGCATGAAGAACGGGGTGATGAAGAAGACCGTGCCGATGGCCGTCGCCGCCGAGGCCAAGGCGACATGTGGTCCCACCTCCCCCGGCCCGCGGAAGAGCCGGCGAAGGGACTCGCTCGCGGGCATCCGCGCCCAGACGAGCACCAGCAGCACGGCGACCAGCGCGAGCAGCATCCAGGCCGGTCCGCCGCTCGCGGTGAACGACAGGGCGAGCAGGAGGGCGGCGACAGCCGTACTGATCAGGAGCGCCTCCGCGAACCACCGGCGATCAGGCAACCGCAACGGCGCACCGGATGGCAGCGTCAGCAGTCCGACCGCCATCACGAGAACGCTGACCGGAACGTTGACGAAGAAGATCCACGACCAGTCCAGCCTGTCGACGATCAAGCCACCAAGCCCCGGCCCGCTGAGCAGGCCCAACGGACCCAGCGTCGTGATCAGCGCCATCGCGCGGCCGCGCGCCTCCGGCCGGACGGCCGTCGCGGCCAGCGCCGGAACCAGCGAGAAGAGAAGCGCGCCGAACGTTCCCTGGACCAGACGTGCGCCGACCAGCCAGGCCATGTCGGGCGCGAACCCGGCGGCGACGCTCGCCAGAGCGAAGCCGGTCAGTGAGAATCCCAGAGCCGCACGCCTGCCCACACTGTCCAGCCACCTGCCGCTCGGCAGCGCGAGCCCGGCCAGCGGCAGCAGGTAGGCGAGTACGACCCACTCGGTCAGGCTGGTGACGATGCCCAGATCTTGCTCGATCGCCGGCAGCGCGACGTTGACGATGCTCATGTCGATGGACGCCATGAACACGGCCAGGGCTGCGGCGACTGCCAGCGACCACCGATTCCGTTGCGGGCTCGGCTGCGCTCCGGGGCTTTCGCGACCCTCAGTACCCTCGGCCATGGCAAGGTGCTCCCTTGTGTCGATAGGCCTTAGTCCGGCTTCATCCACCCGAGCAACGAATTCGACTCGGATGGCTTCGCGACTGGTTTTCGACGAACACCAAACCCAGACGGGCGGCCTCCGCCTTGCGCTGCTTGCGCTCAGAGCCGCCACTGCCCGCCATCGGACGGGGTACCCCGCCCGGGACTCGATTCCGGCCGTCTCGGCATTGCGCCTAGACAGGCAGTGGAACGCACAAGGCAAGCTTATATCAATCCATATAGATCAATCAAGCTAGTTTGGTTGATTGGGCGCGACATCAGGTTGTCACGAATGCGGCTGACCAACCTGAACCGCAGGCCTGCGCAGACTGGAAGGTCGTCGTCGATCACGGCGCCTGGCTCGGGACCGACGTGGAGATCGTTGAACGCAACCCTGTGCCGCTCGAATATTGGGTTATGTGGTCTGAGCTGCGGCTACGCGGCGTAGTGGTATTCGTTGATCGTGCCTGTGGCGACGCGTTTTCGGCGGATGGATCGCAGGTCGTCGAGGTCGGTCACGCCGAGGATGGGCTGCGTTGCGATGTCCGGGGGACGCTGCTGCCGTGACTGGTGCGGGCGGTGCCCGTTGTAGTGGATCAGATACTCATGCAGCACGCGGGTCGGGTGGCGTTCGTTGAGGATCAGGATCCGGTCCAGAAGTTCGCGGCGCAGGGTGCCGATGACGCGCTCGCAGATGGCGTTCATCCTCGGGGTCCGCGGCAGCGTGGTGATGATCCGCAGTCCTTCAGCTGTGAAGACCGCGTTGAAGGCTGCGGTGAAGAGCGGGTCGCGATCGTGGATCACCAACCGCACCTCAGCGATGCGATTGCCCAGGTCCATCGCCAGGTTGCGGGCTTGCTGCACGGTCCATGCTCCGGTCGAGTGCGCGGTTACTCCGGCCAGGTACAGTCGCCGGGTGCCGTGCTGGATGAAGATCAGCACATACAGCCGTTTGAGCAGCATCGTCTCGACCACGAGGAAGTCACAGGCGATGATCGCGTGGGCTTGGGTGGTGAGGAATTGCCGCCAGGTCGGCCCGGCCCGGCGGGGTGCAGGATCGATGCCGGCGGCATGCAAGATCTCCCACACCGTGGAGGCCGCGATCGAGTAGCCCAGGCGCGCCAGCTCCCCCTGGATTCTCCGGTGTCCCCAGGCCGGGCTCTGCTGCGCCATCCGGACGATCAGCGCCTTGACCGGCTGGCGAGTGCCGGTGCGTCCCGGGCTTCTCCTGTCGGTGAAGGTCCACTTGCGCGCTACCAGGTTGCGGTGCCAACGCAGGATCGTCGCTGGGGTGACCGGGAAGACCTCCGCCCACCGGCCGCGGCGGATCAGCCGGGACAACGCCGTAAGCCAGAGCCGGTCGACGTGATTCCACCGCGGCCGGCCGCCGAGCTGACGGCGGAGCACCTGGTTCTCCTGACGGAGCACCAGCAACTCAACATCCTTGGACAGATCAGCACGGATCAGCACGGTCAGCAGGCCGAATAAGCCCCTCACCAACCGGTAGACAAGCGATAACAACACCTCGAGATGGTCGCAGCCGCCGCCCTGATCACGCAGCAAAACCCCAGCTCACAGTACGAAACCGTATTTCCGAGCGGGACACGATCAGGCGGTACAGCGCGTAGAGCCGGTGTGTGGTGGCGTGGGCGAGGAAGGCGTAGGTGTGCGAGGGCGTCCACACCATCACCGCAGACGGACGCGGCGTGGAGGCATAAATGTTGAGCATCACCGCCCGGCTCAGCGCACCGCCCCGGCGCTGCTGCTGCTCGGCCGTGAGCCGCTGCTGCAACGTCTGGTTCCAGTCGGCGACGCATTCGTCGGTCCACACCAGCGCCTTCGGCGAAGCGGCGTCGGGCAGTTCGACCACCGCGGCCGGGTTGAAGTCGATCAGCCGATCCTGCTTGATCGCGATGTTCAACGCGTGCCGCAACGTGGCCCGGATGCGGTGCATGGTGGCCGGACCGACCGGCCGCCGCTTCCGCACGGTCGCCCCTTGGACCGGATCCCCGCTGGCGCGGACGGCGGTGATGACATCGTTGAACTCCTCGATCGCATCGAACATCCCCGCGATGTCGGAGACCCGCAACCGATCCAGCCTGATCTCACCCAGATAGGGGACGAAGTAGAGCCGGATATGCGCCTCATACGAGCGGCGCGTAGTCGGATCGATCCTGCGCTTGCGCCGCAGGAACTCCTCCATCCATGCCGCCACCGTCACAGACGGGTTGAGGTCCTGACGGGTGCGGACCTTACGCCGCACCTCCTCCACCGCCGGCAGCGCCTGCGTGTCCTTCAGCACCGACAACATCAACTCCGTCACCCTGCGCCGGATGTGCGGGTCCTCATCCAACGCCAGCAGATCACGCGCCCGCCCCAGCTCCGCCTCCACCTCCACCAGTGTCGCGAAGCCCTGGCGGCGCAGCGGGTTACGCCGCCGCCCATCGGCGTGCGCGGGCAACTCCAGTTGATACGCCCACACGCCGTGGGTACTACTCCACCGCTCCCCTCCCCCACCAGCACGGCGCAGCCTCGGACAGGCCTTACCGAGCTTCTTGCCCGTCCCCTCATCCCGGCACGAACACGCCTTGAAGACGGTTCCATTCATCCTGGCGCCTGACCTTTCCTCGATCCTGGTGTCTGCTCTCGCCGCCCCGGGGCGAGCAATCCCTTTCGCCACACCGCCGAATGCGATAGGGCGGGGGCGACCGATCGGTGCCGCCGACGACCCCGGTGGGGCACCGTCAACGGCCCCCTGTACTGCTTCAAATCTCGTACACACGGTTTGAGCTGGTGTTTCTTCAGATTGGTCAGGCGGCTCGGTAGTACTCGTTGATGGCTCCGCTGCGCACCTTTCGGCTCTGAATCCGGCCTTCCAGCGGGACCACAACGTGCTCGTCTTGATCGGGTGGTCGTTGTTGCCGGGACTGGTGCGGTCGATGGGTGTTGTAGTGCTCGGTGTATCCCTCCAGGACTGATCGCAGGTGACGTTCGTCGTAGATCAGCATTCGGTCGGTGCATTCGGCTCGGACGGTGCGCACCCAGCGCTCGGCGTAGCAGTTGGCTCAAGGTGTCCGCGGCGGCGTCTTCGTCACTGTGACGCCCTGGCTGGTGAAGATCTCGTCGAAGGTGGCGGTGAACTTGGCATCCCGATCACGAAGGAGGAACCGGAACGAACCGATCCTCTGCCCGAGATCCATGAGCAGGTTGCGGGCCTGCTGAGCCGTCCACGCGCCGGTTGGATAGGCAGTTACGCCCAGGACGTGCACGCGTCGTGTTTCCACCTCCATGACGAACAACACGTACAGGCGTTTCAAGAGGATTGTGTCGACGTGGAAGAAGTCGCAGGCCAACAGTCCTTTCGCCTGCAGGCGCAGGAACGTCCGCCACGAGGTGTCGCAGCTTCGTGGCGCCGGCGGTTGTCGGCGTGAACGCAGAATCCGCCGCACCGTCGCCGCGCTGACCCGCACGCCGAGCCGCACCAGTTCACCGTGGACCCGCCGGTACCCCCACCTCGGATTCTCCTGGGCCAGACGAAGGACCAGGCCTCGGACCTCATGGCTTGTTCCGGGGCGGCCGTGCGGTGTGGATAGGTCCATGCGCGTCTGATCAAACGACGATGCCACGCCAACAACGTGCCCGGGGTGACCAGCCGATGAGCCCGCAGCATCGACGGCAAGAAGCGGGCCAAGGCCGCTAGAAGCGCCCTATCGGCCCAGTCCGGCTTCGGCCGGACGACCTGGCGCTTCAACACGGCAACTTCGTGGCGGAGGACCATGATCTCGACGTCCTTGGACGCCTGGCTGCGCCCCAGCAACACCAGCCAGCCAAACACCCGGATCGAGGTCAGATACAGCAGACGAACCGACACAGACCGCGATCTTGCCTGCGCGGGCGTCTGGAGGTCAAAGCCGCAGATCAAGCACTACGCGATGAGTTTTGAAGCACTACGCCATGTCTGCCGACGAGACCGGCTCGGCAGCCTGCTACATGAATACGCCCAGGTTGCTTGAGGGGACACGATATTCGGCACCCACAAGATCCCCTCGCCCGCTCGAACCCGGGCATGCAGCGTGACCGCACCCGCCACCCGCTCCACGAACTCGAGACCAGTCGGCCAGATGCGGAAGAAGATCCTCAATGATCAACTACCAGACCGTTCCCCGTCACAAGATCAGCGACAGCGCCCATAACTCCGTTCTTGGTGGAGCATGCGCAGGGGTACGCCGACAGCTGGAGCGGTTCAGGCCGCGTCAGCCCAGCATCACGAAAAGATCATCCATGATCACAGTCAACGAGCCGATGGTCACACCAATGATCAGGGCGGCCGCGATTCCGTGCGCTTCCAACTCGCCGACTCGCCCGTGCCCCGCGTAGCCAGTGACGGCGGCAGCGAACAGCAAGAGATTGCGCACGACGTGACGAGTGGAGTAGCGGAGTGCCGTCGATCTCCCGAAGCAATGGCAATGACCACCGCGCATCCGGCGCATCGCCAAAGTGAAGGCGATCGTGAGGCCGCCCGACAGGAAGAATCCCGTCACGGCCGCCCATTCTGCGCCGGGCATGGACGCGAGGAAAAACAGGACGACCAGTCCCTCGGCACCTATCACCGAATAGGCTACGACAATCGTGGAAGGACCGGGGACAAGCGAGCGCATCGTCTGGATGAAAGGTCCGGGGTTGCGTAGCTTCCCGAGGAAAGACATCCCGAATACCGTTGCCAGGAGGGCCATGCAGGCAATTGATGTGTAGATCATCATAGGCTCATCGCTCGAACCACTCTGGCCACCACCCTATGAGTGGATATGAAACCGAGCTGGCGGGAATCCACGCTGAGATCCCTGTTGTCGCCGAGGACGACGATGTGGTTCGGGGGCACCACCGCCCCGCTTACACGGCCGCCGACTGCACATGGAACACGCTGGCCCGGGAGCGCGACGATCCTCTTGACTATGTTCGTGGCCGGGCCGGGGTTCTCGCTCGGGGGCGAGGTGTCGATGACAACGACCTGTCCGGCCCGGAAGGAGCCGCAAGACCGCCGGCAGGCCAAGAGCCGCTGGCCATCTGTGTAAGTGGGCTCCATGCTCGGTCCGGATACCGCGACCACGATCAGCCGGCGCCGCAGCAGAAGGATTACAGCCGTGGATGACAGCAACACGGTTGCGCCGATGAGAATCATACGAGGTCCTGATAGCCAGCGGCCTGCATCGTGAAGAGCCGGAAATATCGCCCGCCCAACCGCATCAAATGCTCGTGATCTCCGGATTCCGCCACCACGCCGTCGTCGATGACGATGAGGAAGTCGGCGTCCCTCAGCGTGTTGAGCCGATGAGAGACCAGAAGGCTGGCCTTCCCGGTGCGATACGTCTTGAGCCGGTTGTGGAGCTCGTATTCAGCCTGCGCGTCCAACCCGGAGCTGGGCTCATCGAGGATCAACAGGTCACGATCCCTGCGGAGGAGGGCGCGAGCCACAGCGATCCGTTGGGCCTGCCCGCCGGACAGATACACGCCCTCTGTCTGCTCGTCTTCCTGAAAGAAGTTTCGCGTCATCAGGGTGTCGTAGCCGCTGGGAAGAGAACAAACAGCGTCGTGTACCCCGGCACGCTTGGCTGCGATGGAGATGGCATCACGATCGCTGATGAGTGCGAGATCCCCCAAGCCGATGTTCTCGGCCACCGAGAGATCGTATTGCATGAAGTCCTGGAACACGACCGACAGTCGGTTGCGCAGATCCGCTATATCTACGTCGCGAATGTCCAGGCCGTCCCAGCGGATTGTGCCATGCACCGGATCGTAGAACCGACACAGCAGCTTGACCAGGGTCGACTTACCGGATCCGTTCAGCCCGACCAGCCCGACGGTGCGGCCATTAGTGATGGAGAAGCTCACTCCTCGTAGAACCCATGGGTGGTTCGGACTGTATCGGAACCACACGTTGTCGAACTCGATACGCAAGAACGGTGTGGCGAGGCGGCGGATCTCGCGGATGGGAAGATCCGGCTCCACGCCGGTTACATGCTGATAATGCGAAAAGAGAAGGAGGTGTTGGTGCATGAGACCGAGCTGCGTGATGAATCCGCTCGTCCCGCCGTGGACGCCTGCCATGGCCGCGATGAACATCAGAATGTCGCCGATGCTGAGCAGCCCGGCCTGGCACTGCACCATGGCCCAGATCACTCCCAGACCGGAGACCGTGGCGGCGACGGCCCGGAGCACAATCTGGATGAGCATTTGCCGTCGATCCAAAGTCCGCTGCTCCGCATTCGCGGTGCGTCGTTCCTGGAGCATGCGCTGGTGCAGGAAATCGCCCAGCCCGAACAGGCGGACCTCCTTGGCCGCGTCGGTGCTGGTCAGAAGCTGGCTGTAGAAGAACTCGCGCCGCTCGACAGGGCCGAGCGTCCACATGGTCGCGGCCCGCTGTCTCGCCATGAACACCTCGGCCAGCAGCGCCGGAAGCGTGCAGGCCAGTGTCAGCAGTGTCATCGGAGGACTGATGGACAGCAGGGTCCCCAGGAAGCCGCCGACCATGATGAGGCCACCCAGCATGCCGAGGCATGCTTCACCGGTCTGCCCTGGCGTCATCCCGCCGGACTGGGCCGCGAGCCTTATTCGGTCTAGGAAAGCAGGGTCCTCGAATCTCTTCAGCCCGGGTAGCCGGCTCAGCGTTCTGTAGAGGCGATCTTGTGCCAAAAGGCTGATCTGGCGGTCGAGTTCAGCCGTGGCGTAACTCTGTATGGCCGGACTAATGCTGGTGATGACTCCGATGGTGGCAAGTCCGGCGGCGAGCGCGATAACCGTAGTGACAGTGTTCTGCGTGACGATCGCATCAATCGCGAGTTTGGTCGCCCACGCACTTGCCAGCGGGACGATGGCGCCGGCCAAATTCAAGGCCACGACCAGGGCGGCCCAACGAGGGCCGGCGTCCCACGCCAAGCGCAGCGCCTGGGGTAACCCGGTCCGCACTAGCAGTTGCTTCATGCTTTAGGTTGCCCTAACCGGCAGGTTTTCGTGGAGGATCTTACGATCTCGGACGATTCTGATGGCGGGCGTACCTCTGAGACCGAACGCCCTGCACAACTGACCGTCAATCGGCTCCACCACGACGTCGGCCGCCTCCTCGGCGGCTGAGATCATGGTCCCGGCCTCAACACGGTCCGCAGTCACGATCACGGCCAGCACGTTGCCCGTCCAGCCTTGTGCGAACTCGACGAACGGCGGGAACGCTTCCTCGCACGGGGAGCAGCCGGGGGCGAAGAAGCCGATCAGTGTGGTTTCGCCCAAGGCCGCGGTCGACAGCGGCCTACCGGTCGTCGTCGCCACCTCGAAGTCGCCCACTGCCTCGCCCGGCATGATCGAGAGCCTCTCTGACGGATCCGGGCCAGTCCTGTTGAGAGATCGAATGACGCTGTAGGTGAGGAGAACGTTGAGGAGGCAGAGGGCGAGGGTCACCACGCCCAGGGCAGTTAGGAAGATCATGTTCACGCCAGCTCTCAGGTGCGGGGGATCGGAATGACCACCTCGTTAAGCCCGTTGGGCGGGTCCATGCGCGACGTTCTGGACAGCATCGTCGCGACAGTGAAGAGGTTCCAGGCGAGCGCCGGCTGAGCAATGCTCCGACCGCCGAAGAGGAGCTTCACCTCGTCCGGCTGGACCAGGTTGGCGAGCGCGTCCAGTCGGTCCACGACGAATTCGCCGAGTATCGAGGACAGCTCAGGGCCCGGGCTAGTTCGCCAGTTCCATCCCCCCGCCTTCTTCGGTTTAGCCGCCGCTGCGGGCTTCTCGGCGCGAAGGCGTGCCCACAGCGAAGCCGGGCGGTCCGCGGCGAATCGCCAAGGAGCGCCCTCCAGCGGAATTGTGTGGAGGGACGGCGCGAATCTGCGGATCAGGCCGTGCACGACTTCCTCGGAATACCGCCACTGTTGATCGAGAGCGATGCTCTCGGATACCACTCGGTTGTCCAAGAACGGCTGGATGGGGTTGCCGCGGCGCAGAGATCCCACACGTGCGCCAGCATGCCAGCGCCCAACCCGATACGTAACGTACATGTGGTCCAGGACTTCCCACGGGTTCTCGCGCGCTCTGACCAGCCATGGGGCGGCGAGAGATTCCGCGTGTTCGTTAGCCTCCGCGGTGAACAGCCCCGCGTTCTTCAGGTAGAAGTCATTGATGCGGCGTGTCATCGCCTTTTCGGTGGTCGTGTTCTGACTGTAGAGGAATCCTCCGCGCAGGATTTCACCGCTTTGGCCGGACATGGTGGGCCTGGCGCTGTAGGGGAGATACTCCACGATGCTCTCGTAGGCGGAAGTCATGCCCTCGCATGCCTTGAGCACGTCATAAGTGCGCAGCTGGGGGTGGGGAATCACCACGGCGTCCTTCTTCTCCGTCTGGACAGGAGGGATGACCGTGTGCTCGATTTTCAGCTTTCTTGCGATTTGGCGAGCGATGACAACATCCGGATGGTCATCGAGACCGTTGGTGGTGGCCCGAAAGGGGATTCTCGCGGCATGAAGGAGCGCGGCCATGAGCCGGCTGTCCCGTCCACCCGTTAGAGCAAGGTTCACGGGCTCGGTCACGGCTCGCAGGGGAGCCACCGCGGCGATGAGTGAATCCCCCAGCTGATCGATGCCGGTGCGCTTGGCGCGCGTTGTGCGCGGCATGGGGGCGGCCGTGGGTAGTGGCGTTCTGTTGATCGATCGAGTCGCGTCGCGAACTTCTATCGTGGACGAGGGATCGAGTGCGTGAACTCCACGATACGGGGTTTCGTCGGAAAGAAAGTACCCCTGGCGGATCATGGATTGAAGGGCGAGCTCGTCCCAGTCTATCTGTCCCCCTGTCGCGACAAGGTGGACGTGGAGTGCACGACTGCCGACGATATGAAGGTCAGATGTTTCGGCATAGAACACCGAGCAGGCGCGTGTGCTCACGGTCGCCGCCTGAATCTCTCCCGGCGCAGCGCGGAAGGCCGAGAAGCAGCCGCCCGACGACTGTGTGGCGTCATGGAGGGAGACGGCGGTCGCGAGCACTGAGATATCCGCCTGCCTCGCCAAATGACCGCTGACGCCTACGACACGGTCCCGCGAGTAGTAGAGCAAAGCCGGCCTTCCCGGAACCGACTCTTCGTTGGACCAGGCCAGCAGGGCGGTACGCCCGTCCTCCCACTCGGAAGCCGTGATCGTCTCACGGGGAACCGGGAACACGTCGTCTATGACCGAGCGCGCGATGGAGGCAGCCCTTGTCACGTTCGTTCGAGGGTGCTTCGCCATGAGCGCTAAGAAAACGCGCATTCTCAGTCCAATCTCGATTAGAAGATGTGTGTGCCGGCGACGAGGGTCTCTCCATGTGCCGGACCATGAGGAGACCCTTGTGCGCGCATTTGGCGATCTACCAACCGCAGGCGTAGTAGGCCCAGCTTGTGCAGCTGATGAGCTTGCCGGCGTCCGTGTAGGTGCAGTAGCGGACTTTACGCCAGCGGTAGCCGTATGCCGCGCATCCGTCGCCTTCTTTTCCCTGGATGTACTGGTACTGCGGCTGCGTGTAGGTGGCAGCGGCGGTCATGTGAGGAAGGAGTCGATCCAGCGTCTTGTCGAGCAGGTTCTTGCGCAACGTGTCTCTCCTTGATCGGTGACTCTTGTGGAGAGGATTGCCCAAGAAAGTGGGGTTGGGAATGTGATGTGCTGCCAATTCCTGTCCCGGAATGTCCCGGACACCTTAGCGGTCAGGCGCGCTAATGCTTGTCATGGCGACTGCCCTTCTTGTGTCGGTCCAGTAATCGACGTCATCCTGTCCGCAGCCGCAGGATTTGACAAAGGACCGAAGGAGTTCTTCCCTGGGCAGCCTGAGCTGGCGTAGCACCGCGGCAAGCGTGCTCTTCGGCAGAGATTCGCCGAGCGCCTGCGCTCGGCGCTCCAACTGCCGGAGCGTCAGGCCGGTCCATGCTTTCAGCCGACGCATGTTCAACACCAGCTCTTTCTCGGTGTTCGGGTTTTCGAGTCTTGGACACCTGCGTGTGGGCGTCGACAAGGTTGCCCCCGGCCTATCAGCCGTTATCAGGGTTGCCGCGGAGGAGTCGAGGCATCTGCGTGTCCGCTTCTAGCAATTCGATCCCGAGTAGCTCCCCCGACTCCGCAAGGCGCACGAGCATCGTGGTGTCTCCTCTATCGTCCTCGATGGGGAGCTTGTAGCTGCTCTCGCCGGCTTCGAGCTCCCGGAAGGCGATATACGCCGCGTTCACTTCCCGATCCCATCGAACTTTCGGATGACTCACCCTGACTCCTGTCCCGGATGGCAGCCGTTGCCGGAGCGTCGTCGCGCACTCCGGCAACGGCAGTGTTGGTTAACTCTTACGCCAGGCCGTTACGACGATGCCTCGCGGGCTGACAATGACGACAATCTTCCCGCTTGTGTACTTGTAGTTTCCGTTGGACTGCTTGACCGCCCTGCTGCAGGTGTTGTAGACGACGTTTTCGACGAGCTCGGTGCCAATGCCGTCCGCCGCCATCTCTTCCAGGGCGTGGTTACTGTAACCCCGAACGACACAGGGTGCGGCCAGAACCTGGACGGAGGTCTCCTTGACGTACGAGGTGGCCGTCATGGCCGTTGCTGTTCCCGGTGCCAGGAGCGCGATCGCTCCCGCGGCCGACAGGCCGGCGGTGGTAAGACGAATCACCGATTTGACTGAAGCTCGCATGGTTCCTCCTGGGATTTGAGGCGCGTTTTGGAGAGGGAATTAGCGGTTTCTTTGCCGCCATCGGCCATAACTAATCAGCGAGCGGCAATCGCCGTCAATTGATGACCCTATGAGGTAGATCACACTTGACATTTGGTTATGGATTGTGATGCGAATTCAGGCTGGGCGCAACGCGTGCCGCGGCCTGGTCGAGGGTGAGCGCGATCCATTCGGCCAGTGGCACGGAGGCTATTTCGGCCGCCGCCTTCCATTCCTGTTCCCGCTCCGAGGAGATCTGCACGGCGACGGTCACGGTGACCGCAGGCGTATACGCGATGATCTGACGGCTGGCCTGGATCTCGGAACGCAGCCTGCTCAGCGACCATTTACCTTGGTGGGCTCGGGCGAGCCATGCCTCCTGCTCTTCCTCAGGAAAAGCCGCCACCTGCGCATGATGTTGCACGCTCAGTGTGTCCCGTCGACGGGACACAGGCACGTTTCGAGCAATCCATGCGTAGTTTCGGAGCGTCTTGTAGGAGAGAGAGCTCTTGGCCATGGCCTGGCGATAGCGTCCGGGGAAGGAATCCTGGCCGTACACCAGCCAATCTCCGAGCCACCACGCCGCGCAGTTGCCTATCACGTAGAGCTGGTCACCGATCCGTTCCCAGGAGTCGAGTGAGAGGTCTCGTGGGAGTGTCAGGCCGACTTTCCTGGCCCTGACGGACGTGTCGAGCCCAAAGCGCCCCTCTAAAGAATTTCGGTGGGGGTGGATCCGATAGGAGAGAGGGTCGATATCCAGCATCGTTCTCCAGTGCGCGACTACGGACGTGAGAGCGTCGAAGTCATCACAATAGGGACCGCGCCTATATTTCTACTACATTGGGCTTTTCCAACCTGAGTGGGGGCTCTCCATAGAGCATAAGCTGAGGATGTCCTGCCTCATGGCTCTCCTTCTCGGACGGACCCTCGCTACGCATCTCACCGGGATACTCCCGAACGTCGACGTGAGCACGCAACCACGCCGTGTCACCTCAGACATTCAACCGCTGTAGACACCGTCCTTGTCGACGGCGTCGGCATAGTCGGCGAAGCTCACGCTACCGACACCGATCGAGGGGTTGGCCTCGATCATGTGGAGCGCGGCCACATGCACCGCATCTGGCGTCCGCGTTCTTCCCCCGCGTTGACGAGCAGTAGCGATATCTCGGGCGAGTGGACGGCGATCTTGTCCGCAATATGAAGAACGTGTGATCGTATTCCTCTGGCAGCAGTGCGAGGATCTCCTTGACTGTGACGCCTTCGTAGGCCGGATCGTCGAGATATTGCACAGGCACGACGAACACTTCTTCACAGTCTTCTAGGGTTCCTTCGGCGTGTGCCTCCATCGGTCCGATCGCCGCCCAGGCCTGCGGGGCGGAGCAGTCCGTTGCGGATCACCAGCAGTTCGTAGCTCGAAGACAGAATGTCGGGCCTGATCGCATTCTGTTGGGATTCCGGCCAGCGAGTGCTTTCATCCCGCTTCGCGAGTCTGGAGCACGAGGATGGCTTCTTAGCCAGGTGACCTGCGAGTAGGGGGCAGCAGCGGAGTTTGCGCAGGATGCGCCACGATTTCAATACGGCATTGGCTCGTTCTCCTGGGCCGCGGAGCTCGGCATGGAGGGAGTTGGCGCACTTCTGCGAGGGTGGCTTACCTCGACCCTTGTTCGGCACCAGCACGCACTGACCTGCGCCGACATTGCGACTGCCGAAAATTACGTCCGTGCAGCTCAAGCGGCATGTGAGTATTCGTGGAGGATTCCGCCGAGCCGGTCGTGTCGGTGGATGTTTAGGTCGATGATGCGCGCCGGTTCGGGGATCGGATCCGGGACGGCGCGAAGTGGAGCCGCCTGGCCAAGGGCTTGATGAGCGCGATGCTCGTTGTAGAACGTCTCGTACTCGGCCAGGGCGTGGCGTAGATGGTGTTCGTTCCAGAGCAGGCAGCGGTCCAGGAGTTCGCGGCGGCAGGTCTGCACCCACCGTTCCATGATGGAATTCATGCGAGGCATCCGGATGCCGGTGAGCACCGTGTGAATCCCGGCTTCGGCGAGAATCTCGTCCATCAGTGCGGGAAACTTGCCGTCCCGGTCGCGGAGCAGAAGGCGCGCCCTGCAGCACGCATCCTCCAAGTCCATGACGAGATTTCTTATCGCTTGGGTGACCCAGGCCGCGGTCGGATGGGCGGTGGCGCCAAGCACGCGGACGCGCCTGGTGGCGTGCTCGATGACGGCCAGGATGTAGTGGCGCTGCCCGTTCAGGGTGACGGTCTCGATGAAGTCGCAAGCCAGGAGTGCGTCGGCTTGTGATCGTAGGAAGTCGGCCCAGGTGATGGATGCCCGCTCGGGTGCTGGATCGATGCCTTCTCGCTGGAGGATCTCCCAGACCGTGGATGGCGCGACCTTGAGGCCGAGCGTGGCGAGCTCGCCGTGCACCCGCCGATATCCCCAAGCTGGGTTCTCCCGGACCAGACGCAGGACGAGGGCGCGGATCGAGCGGACCGTGGGCGGGCGCCCACAGCGCTTCGGCCGGCAGGTACGGGCGTGCCGCTGTTTCACGATCTCGCGGTGCCAGCGCAGGATGGTGTCCGGGCGGACGACAAGCCGCAGCTGACGCAGGACCGCGCGGGGCAGGGAGGTCAGGAGTGCAGCCAGGAAGAGGCGGTCTTCGTGGGCGAATCTCACCCGTACATCGGCGCCGAGCTGCCGTTCCAAGACCATGATCTGATGACGCAGTGCGAAAATCTCGACATCCTTGTCCCGATCACTCATCGGCAATAGCCGCAATGCGGCGAAGGCGTTCGTGACGGTCAGATAGGCCAGACGAAGAAGCACGAACGATCATCATGCCGCACCGGTTCTCCTCCACGGACGAATGGAGAGCGCCTGCACGCACCGGGCTTCGCAAGGCCTTGACCTGGCCGGACGGGATTATCGGCAGGCGCACAGCCAGAACCGTCAGCGTGAGGCCGAGGCTCGCCGCATCATCGGTGTTGCCGACGGGCTACGCGAATCCGATCCTCAGACGGCGATGCGGCTCAGTCTAGCCGCTTGGCGCCTGGCCGACCTACTCCCGGGAGATGCCTTGCTCGTCTCCCTCCATGGCCTGGCAGTCATGGAGGGAGACGAGACGACGTACTGTCAGCTCTCGTCGTTGTTGATCTCGTCCAGGACGCGGGTCGCGTCGCTGTAACGACCCGTGCTGCCCTCCACGGGCAGCGCCAGCGTGCCGATGCCGAACAGGGCGGCCTCACGGACGTTGCGGAGGTTGTGCCGGTCGGCCGTCTGCGAGCTGATCGCGGTCGAGGCGTTGACCTTCCTCGTGGCCAGGTTGAAGTACGTTCCGAGTAGCTGGATCCGCAGGATCCTCACGTGCGGGGCCCCGGGCCCGAACACGGCCGTGACCTCGGGCGCCGACAGTGCGCCGTCGCCGCCGGTGTCGAAGCGCTGGTCGGACGCCTGGATCCGGGCCAGGACCTCGCCGGTCCACTCCTGCTCGTGTGTCTTCCAGTACCCCTGGCTGCGCGGGTTCCCCGTGGCCGGCTCCTCGGTGATCTCGGTGGTGGCCGACGCCTTCACCGGCTCGTAGGTGCAGCCGTTGTCGTTGGTGAAGGTCAGGGTCGCCGCGTTGGTGATCTCGATGCCCGGCAGGAAGAGCAGGCTTGGCCGGGCGGTGTACTCGATCGTCTTCTCGCCCGACCCGCCCGCCGCGGCGCCGATCTGCCAGGTGAGCGTGGTCGTGCCGTCGGCGTTCCGCACCACTGTCGTGGGCTGCGGGCCCGCTCCGGTGTCCAGGGCCTTGCTGTAGTAGACATCCTTCGGGAGTACGTCGGTGACGACGACCCCGGAGGCGTCCCCGCTGCCGGTGTTCTCGTAGGAGATCCGGTAGGTGATCGCCGCACCCGCGTTCACCGTGGCCGTGGCGGTCTTCCCGGCGGTCAACCGAGGCGCGTGGACGGTGGTGGACAGCGAGTCCCCGCCGCTCACCGGGTTGCCCAGCATGTCCTCGCCCTTGGCCGACGCCTCGCGGGTCAGCACGGTCCCGTCGGCGGTGTCGCATGGCACCTCAACGGTCGCGGTCCGGGTGTGCGATTCGCCGAGGACGAGCGTTTCCAGGTTCTCGGTACCCAGCCGGGTCTGCAGGGACGGGCCGCGGCCGGGGTTGGCGAGCGTGGTGGTGTAGGTCAGCGTGTCGCCGGGGGTGGCGTCGGCCGGTCCGGTGAGATCCACCTTGAGCTCGGGCTTGACGAGGGTGGCCAGGTTGACGCGGGCGGATTGGATGATGTCCCAGTCCGGCTCGTTCTCGGTGGGGGTGCCGGCGGTGCGGAAGTTCTCCCTGGTGCGGAAGCCGTAGTTGAGCCGGTTCCAGTCCTCGAAGCCGTCCAGGCGGCTCAGGCGGGGCGGCTCGCCGGGGTCCCAGTCGCCGTCGTTGTTGAGGTCGTTGGTGGTGTCGTTGTTGATGTTGGCGGTGACGTTCGCGGTCGCCGGTGGCGGACAGGTCACGCCGGAGATACCGCCGCCGTCCCAGTTGTTGTTGCCCAGGGTGGGAATGCCGGTGCCCTGGCACTCGTCCAGACCGGGGGGAAGCACCTCGTTCAGCGGGCCGGCCACGATGCGGGAGTAGTCGCAGCCGCCGGGCAGACCGGCTCCGGGCACTGCGGTGACGCCGCAGTACTGCATGGTGTAGTTCATGACGCTCAGGTAGTTGGGCTTGTTGTTGTCGTCGTCCTGACCGCCGTGGTGAAGCCCCAGGGTGTGACCGAACTCGTGCATGAGCGTACCGGCCTGCTGGTTCTGGTTGCCGATCGACAGCCCGTTGGCGTTGACGCCCCAGCACTGGTTGCCCGTGGTGCCCCTGGTGCCGCCGAGCGTGACCATGAAGTTGACTCCGGGGATCCCCTTGGCCTGGCCGGTGGTGCAGTCGTTGGTCGCGCGGCGGAAGTTGGTCTGGTGGCCGAACAACGCGTAGCGGAAGACGAAGTCGCGGGTGGCGTTCATGTTCTTCAGCGTGAAGAAGTTCGTCCCGGCGTTACCGGGGGCGCCGTCCCAGTCGATGATCTGGTTGCCCGCCTCGTTGATCTGGTTGCCGCCTCCGCCGTAGTTGCCGAAGGTGCCTACGGCGCCGCCTCCCGCTCTGGGCACGTTCGTGGCCACGCCGGCGGCCTGGCCGTAGAAGTTGCCCATGTCGACATGGAGCTGGATGCCGGAGGAGCCGTCGGCGTTCGTCACCGGGGCGTCGGCGAAGGACTGCACGACCGCTGTGACCGCGCCCTGCACCGGGCAGTGGTTGTGGTTGGCGCCGAACAGGCAGTCGATCTCCAGGTAGAGGTCCTTGCGCCGGAAGTTGGCGCCCATCGCGGGCAGGTCGACGTCGATGGTGGTGTCGCCGTCGGCGTTGTAGCCCCAGCGCTCCCACCCGTCGAGCAGGTAGTCGCCGTCGGTGTCGCCGTTGCTGGAGTCGATGCTGACGTCGAAGCACACCTTGACGCGGGGCTCGTCGTCATCGTCACCGTCGCCGACCGAACAGGACTGTGGCCAGCTGACCTTGTCCTCCTGGCCGGTGTGGTCGATCCACTTGCCGGTGAGATGGTCGACCCGGAAGTCGAGGTTGTTGTCGCCGTTACGCGGGCTGATGTCGCCCAGATCGTCACCCGAGGTGCTGTCGTGGTCCCAGATTTGGATGCCGACCGGGATGTTCAGCACCGTGTCCGGCACCTGCGCGCTGAGCGCCCAGAACGGGGTGACGAGCGACTTGTCCTCCTCGTGCGCCGTCGAGGGATCGTCGTCGCTGCTTCCCGGCGGCTGTTTCTGGCCGTTGATCCACACCTTGGCGTAGAGGTCGGCCGGGCCTTCCCCCGCGGCCTCCAGCCCCTCGTTCCTGCAGTCGTCGATGCACTCGACGTGGGTGATGGTGACGGTGACGGTGCGCGTGGCGACGGCCCGGGCCGAGGTGGCCGAGACAAGGCTCACCGCCAGCAGGCTGAGGATCCCGACGATGGCTCCTAAGAGTCTGCCGTTCATGTCGCTCCCCTTTTGTTGACAGGGGAACACCGTCACACCAACCAGCTGTGAGCGCCTGAGTACACCCTGCTCATTTTCTGGCGAAAAACGAACGGTCAGTCGCCAGGGACGCCGCGACCCGCACGGACCTCCCGCCCGTCCCAGGGAGGGCGGCATCCCAACTACGTCAAGTAGCTCAGATGACTACCCTGCGATCCTTACCTTCACGAAGGAATCCACATTTCCGCCTTACGTCCCATCGGGTGCGTCACCGCAGGTCAGGTCGCCGACGGTGACGCACCGACGCGGGCCGGTGATAGCCCCGGGGATCTTGAGATGGTCAGCGGGCTGCCCGCGCGTCGGCGCGGCTGACCACCTCCAACCGCCTACCATGAGCGGCCATGCCCAGTGAGCCTTCCGTCTCCGCTCCGCAAGGCGCGAGCGCCGCCCATGTCCGAGGGATGCTCGCTGACCTCGAACAGGAGATCCTCCGCCTCCCCTCAGACGACCCCGACCGGTCCGGCTTGGATGTCGACTTCCACCGCGTGATGGGCCTCCTGCTGCAGACCAAGCACGCCACCTGCGTGAGCGCGGTCGACTGTGGCGAGGGTGGTGCGGACCAGAGCGGCCAGGGTGAGCACGGCGGACGGTTGTGCCCAGTGTGCACGAGGGCGATCCAGCGAGCGCGCACGGGCCGACGATCTCCGGCGCGCCCAGGCCGCCGACCAGACGACGGGCTAGACAGCCCTGCCCAGTGCGGCCGCCGTACGGCGGCCGCGACCAACCGCGCGACGGCCAGCGTCGGCGCCGGGCTCAGCGGCCTTCCTGCTCGCGGGCACGCCGGGCCACCAGCTCGACCAACCGGGCACGTTCAGCGGCGATCACGGCCGGATTCTCCTGCGGGCCTTGCGCGCGCGCCAGGGGGACGGTGCGGGCGGCCGGGTGACTCTGGGGCGCGTCGGCCGGTGCGCTCGAACGTCGTCCGGGCCAGCCACCGGCGGTCCATCACCTGCGTCGGCGCGCTACTCCGATCCCCGGCGGCACCCGCCGGGACTCCGCAGGGAGCCGGATCTACCGGGAAATCCAGATGTTGCAGTGGGCGCACCAGTCGCGGGTGGTGGCGAGGTCCGGGAACAGGCGGTACGGGCCCCAGATCTCGTGCGGCCAGCGGCGGGCGTGCTCGGCGGTGTGCTCGTCCGGGGTCTGGACCTCGGCGGCGGCCTTGAGGTGGGCGTCCTTGGCGCGGTAGTCGGCGGCGCGCTCGCGCTCCTCGGCCGCGTTCTTGCGGGCATCGCGCACCGGGCGGCCGCCGATGCCGCCGTCGGTGGCGGCCCGCTCCCACAGCAGCGCCCGGCGCTCGGCGATCTCGGCCATCAGGTGCGGCGGCGGCCCCATGAACTCATCGTGGACGGCGGCGGAGCGGTTCATGAGCGGGCCCACCAGCTCCATAAGCGGGTCCATCCTGCTCATGCCGCCCGACACCGGCCGGGCGCTGATGCTGCCGGAAGGCTCGCGGCCCTCGGCGGCCGCGTGCGCCAGTGCCCACCTGTCCAGGTCGGCGGCGGTCTGTTCCGGGCGTTTGGTGCCGGCGGGCATCCGGTTGACCAGGTGGGCCTCCAGGCCGCCGGTGACGCCGTAGATCTCCTCGACCACCTCGGGCTGGTTGTTCAACGCACTGCCTTCGCCGCGCCGGTCACCGCGCCTAGCTAGCAGGTCGAGCTCGAACCAGCGTTCCAGCGCCTGCATCCGGCTCTCGTCGAGCGCCGCTACGTACTCGGCTCGTAGCGACCGTGACGGCACATCGGCCAGCGCTGTGCCCCGCCACAGGTTCAGCGCCTCACGCACCCAACGAGCTTCCGCAGCGACTTCAGTCGTGGCCTTGGCCCGGTGGATGAGGGTGCGGAAACGGCCGACATCCACATGGTCGTCGGCGGCCCGGACGAGGTATCCGTCGGTATGCGGTATGGATCAGCTTCTCGTCGTCCGTGTCGTCGCGCAGTACGACCCGTAGCCGGGCAACGAGAGTGTGCAGCGATTCTCGTGCCTTTCTAGGCGGGTCGTCGTCCCACACGTGGTGAATTATGGCCTCAGCCGAAACAGGCTGGTTCAAGCTCAGCAGGAGGCTGGCCAGAACGATGCGTTGCTTGGCGCCGGGAACCGCGACGCGGCGGCCTCGCCGGGTCACCTCCAGTGCGCCGAGCAGGCCAAAGGAGGTAGCGGCTGGAGTTGTGTTCATTCAGTGGCTCACCTCATGCCGGGGCGTCGAGCTCCGGGTCATCTCAAGATCGGTCATGGTGTCAGCAGCACCACGCTCAACCGCCCGTGTTGGCGCACCCCTGGGTGTGGTTCACTCGGCGTTCTGATCACACAGCGCCTATCAAAGTGTGGATCCTCTTGCCTAGGAGGCACAGGTTCCGCCGTCGAGGACGCTCGTTCCGCCCCTCGATGTACCGTTCCTTGCAGGACGCGCAAGCGATCCCTCCTGGTGCGATAGGAGTAGGCGATAGCCCCTTCCTTGATCGAAAATCTAGAGGTCCACCCCGGCGCGGTTCGGTAGAGCTCTTGTTCACATAGAGGCGCGCTTTGTTGCAATTACAGTCGGCAGACGAAGGGGGTGGCAGCAGCCGCGGCCGTAGGCCGTATCCCGCTGCGGTGGCGGTTGCGGCGCATACTGCTGCGAAACGTGTCTCAAGAACCCCCTCCTGATACACACGGCAAAGTAGAAGAAGCATGTTTCGTCCTGACTTCATCGGCATCGCAAACCGCCTTCGTCCGCTGCTGTAGGTGATGGCGTCAAGGCTCTCCCCCAGCAGTGATCGGCCGATACCAGGCTGTGGCGGGAAACGTGAACGCGGCTCCTGGACGCTCGAACGAAACGATCGGCCAAGGTATCCGCGCGGGGATGACCGATATCGCTGCCTGGCGCACTCAGTGAACCTTTTTCATCCTCGGGCGGCATGGTGATTCTGTAGAACTGCAATGGCTTTGCACAGGTGGCCGGCTTTGCTGGGGCTGCACCGGAGCTTGCGGAGGATACGCCAGCTCTTGAGCTGGGCATTCGCGCGCTCTCCCGGACCACGAAGACGGGCATGTGACCGATTGGCCTGCCTCTGCGACTCGGGCTTGTTCCTGCCCTTGTACGGGGTCATGACGGGGCCTTCAGCTCCCTGGTAGCCCCTGTCCGCCAGGACGATGACCCCGGCCCGCTCCAACTCCCGCAGGATGCCCCAGATCCGGGCCGCGCTCAGGTCGTGCGCCTTGCCCGGCAGCGCGCCCGAGGTCCACAGGATCGTCCCGTCCGGTGAGGCGATGACCTGGACGTTCATCCCGTGCACGCGGTGCTTGCCGGAGAAGTACGGCCGGTCGGCCTTGATCCGATCGGTCCGGATGAGCGTGCCGTCCAGCACCAGATAGTGCAGCCCATCCCGTTTGGCCTTCCGCAACGCCTGCCCGAGCTTGGGCGAGCGCGCCGACAGCAGCATCACCGTCTCCTCCACATATCGCCACGCCGTCGCCGTCGATACTCCGAAACCGGCTCCGAGCTCGTCGAATGTCTCGCCCTTGCGCAGGTAGACCAGCACCAGCAACGCCTGCTGTCCCGGGCTGAGCAATCGCCAGGCCGATCCGATCGCCTGGCGGTGCCGGCGGATCAGCCCGGCCACGTAGTTCAGCGTTGAACGCGACAAATCGACCGCAGCACGGTAGAACAGCACCCAGAGCTCCTGGCGGTAACGGTGATGGTTGTGGTGATCAACCCGTCTACCAGGGGCTCTACTACGTCATCAGGTGAATGTCGGTCCCGCGATGATGCTGTGATCAGCACCTCTGCCGCCAGGGATGAAAAAGGGCTCAGTGGCGTCGAGTCCGCGAACCGCACGCGCGCACCCTCGGCGACCGCATGGCCAGCCGCCTCAACACCAACCTGATCGGCCGTCGATACCTGTCGACACTTGGAGAATTTTCGAAAGGATGGCGCTTTCGCTCGCTGCCTCGGTACCGTCTCCGCGGCTGGATAAGGCCGAAACAATTCAGATCAACAAGGAGGCGCAATGCGTTGGTTGCCTCATACGATCGCCGCCGCAGCCGTGGTGCTACTGCCCGTCGTGAGCTCCTCCGCTACGGCGGCTGCTTCCACCGTGTCGCCGTGGGACTGCCCCAGCGATGCCGTCGGCTGCATTTTCGACCGGCCGGGCGGCTGGGGGGACCGGTATGTCATCCGGTACAGGTGGAACCATGACCTGCCGCGGGGGTGGTGGGACAAGGCCGAATCGGTGCGCATAAATGCAGGAAAGGTGGCCCTGTTCAACTACACCGCCTCCGGTCTCGAATACGTCCTTCCCTGGAGGGGCCGCGGCAACTGGGAGATCCAGCGCGCTATGCACAACCAGGCCGACCGGGTGCATGTGGACAACGGCTGTTCTGAGGGGTGTCGCGCGGGGTAGGCGAGGGAGCTGCCGGTGGCAGGTGGCGTCCTTTCACCAATTTCTCGCCACCGGAGCTCCGTTGCTGCTTCGCACTGCCATCGCCAATCCGGGTTCGCCGGCCTTGTGTGCACTGACCTGCTGCAACGATTCGCGCGAGTGTCCGACGGTCGCCAGGATCAGGCCGGGTTCACCCGGTCGCGGTTCGACCCATTACTAGCTTCTTGCTGGGGTGTTAAAGAAGCGCACTGGAGGCTGCGCGATCGCGCACTCATGAACTTCTTCTATTCCAGCGGCAGACCCCTCGGTTCGCACACGAGCGAACGACCTGGAGCCGCTCTGAAGTCGTAGCGAGGGAGGCGTGCTCTAACCTTCAGAAAATCAAGCCATCGATGACCAGAAAACACCCGAGAGAATCTACACAAACCGATGGGACTATGGTGATCAAAAAGCGCATTCTCCGAACCGTATACGCTCTCGCCGTGTGCCTGACCCTGGTGGTAGTGGCACAACCCGCCTCTGCAGAAGTCACACAACTGGGCCACGTGTGGAAGAAGTGCGGGCCCGTACCAGCAGGCGTCACATTGTGCGAGCTGGGCGTCCCGAGATTCCCCGGCGGCACGCTCGCCTTCGACGTCGACGTCATCCCTCCGCGGGGCGCTCCAACCGATCTGAGCTATCTGGTGAGAGTCGTCTCAAAAGGCCAGTATCCCGCGTGCCAGAATATCATCAGAGGCGACGCGCCCGCTCGCTCCTACCTCTGCCATCGCGTCAACGCCGGTCACGCCCAACTCTTCGTCAGCAAGCAGACCTATGAGACGGCCACCCTCGGCATTCGATGGGGCTAAGGCCGTGTTTCCAAAGGTTCTGACGTAGGCGCGTGGTAGGACCGATAGACAACGAGGTCTCCGGTAGTTGGTTCCATGACCATGTAGAGCCAAGTACCGGAGACCTCGCGGCTGGCGTAGCGGTCACGAGGCGGCACGATCTCACCGACGAGCAAAGGGCGGCGCTGGAGCCGCTGCTGCAGTGTGCCGGGATCAGCGCCCGCACCTGCCCGGCGCTCGCGGCGTTGTCGGCCACCACCAGCACACCCCGCTCCTGCCGGGCCAGGTTGGCCGGCACCGACCGATACACCGCCAGCACCTCATCGGCTGTGGCCGGCAACTCCTCCGGGCGCAACCCCATCGCGCGCAGCACCTGACCCGCCACCGCGAACGCCTCCACCGGCTCACTCGCTCCGGGCGTGTAGCCGTGCAGATCGCAGAAGAACACCCCACCCGCAAACCAGCCCGCCGCCAGCGCCTGATGGGCGGCCACCAACGCCAGCGCGGTCTTGCCCATCCCGGCCATCCCCGCCACTGCATGCACCAGCACCGCCGTGCTCCCGGCGCCTACCGCTTCCGGACGCTCGGTAGCTGCCCCAGCGGCCGGATCGGCCCCGGGCCGGCCGGGGTCGAGCGCGGTGTTCAGCGCGGCCAGGATCTCGCCGCGGCCGGTGAAGTCCGGCGGCGCCGCCGGCAGCCCCGCCAACGCCTTGACCGGAGAAGAAGCCGGGTGCAGGTGAACATCGCCGGTGATGACGACGCCGGGGTTGTCTCCGTCGACGACGGCCGAGCGCTCTCCCATCGCCGTTGGCCCACGCGATGGTGCGCTCGGTACGGCAGCGGCCGAGGCCGGTTCGGCGCCGCCCACGGAAGGAGAGGTGGTCATCTCTTCACAATGACCGGACCCGAAGAGATGTGCCCTGCTCTATGGCGAATCCGTAACCGACGGTAGATCACCGCGCAGCGTCACCGCGCGATCTGATCACACGCGACCGCACTGCTTTAAGTGTGATCTTTCGTGTGGAACGGTCACGTCTTGCCTGGCCTTCTCATGGCCCCACCTCGACGGCCTGGTAGATCCGGACGCTGGCCGGCCTGTGGCCGGTCTGGGTGGATCTGCCGAACGCCACGCATCGCCCGCCCAAGCCGCCACCCGGTTCCAAGCATCCGCGCCAGGGGCCGACCTGACAGCACATCGTCGTGCCCGACGATGTGGCCTCGGCGCCCGACCTACCAGCCCGACTATGTGCCCGCCGCCAACCCTGGCCGAGCGCCTGGCGGCGATGATCACTAAGAAGACGGTGCGCCGCCGACCCCTATGACGGCCCTCGCGCGCGGATTAGTAAGCGACTCAGTTCCGATGCGTGGGCAGTTCTGGGCGGTCGTTGGTCCAGCCAATCGCCTGGAACGAGGTGAAGAGACGCAGCTCTGCCTGCCGCCCGTTGGCGAGCTTGGTGGTGTTCGTCCTCACCTCGGCAAGAAGCAGGCCGGTGCTGGGATCGACCATGAGCTGAACGTGGGTGAACAGGCCCGGCTCTATTTCCTCCTGATAGCTGAGCGCCTGCCCGCGCCGGCCCAGCGGATCGGTCGTCTCCCCCTCGGCCCGTATGCCGGGCAGAGACGCAAGGATCCGGTACGCGGATGCCCGAACCTTGGGCGAGGCTGGCAGGCCACTGATGATGCCCACGCAGTCTCGCAGAAGGATGTGCGCCCTCGCCTCCTTCACGTCCATCCCGGATCCGGACAGCTCCAGGCGGCCGATGCGCTCTTCCAGGTAGCTCCGGAGCTTGTCGGGCTCGCTCGGGATCGCGCGCACTTGCTTCCAGGTCATCGACTCCCCTGCCAGGTCACCGGCCGTGCCCTTCCATGTGCCGTAAAGCCGTTCGGCGGTTCGCTCACCTGCCGCCGCCTCCAGCGGCTTGGACGGGACGGAGAACAGGTTCTCCGTCTTCATGTTCTTGGGGTATCGCCAGCTGGTGGGCGCCCCCGCGGCCCGCCAGGCCGCCTCGTCTTGCGGGGTCGCGGGCTTGAGCCCGGGATCCTGCCAGATGCGCCAGTACTGCAGATCCGGCCGCTTGGCCAGCCACGTCTCAAGGGATCGGGTTCTCTCGATCACGTAGCTGCGGGTGGGGTCGGTCAACATCGACTGGGTGACGGTCGCGGTGCGCCAGTAGTCGCCGCTCGCAGGGGCCTTCTCCACGGCAACGGCGGCAGCAAGCAGGATCTGCTGGGCGGTCGGTTCGGCCGTCGCGGACACCGACGTGCTGGGCTGAGGCGCGACGGAGATCGTGCTGTCAGACAGCATCGCAGGGGCGATGACCGCTACCGCGGCGGCAGCCGCGGCCAGGCCGAGCAGAGCGCGGCCAGGAGAGGGCATGAGCCGCCGCCGGGAGGGTAGGAGCCGCCGCCGGGCCGGAACTCGGCTCCAGCGAGACGACCTCCGCCAGCAGCGCGTCCGCCCCCGCGGTGGACGCCCGGCCGGCCAGGTCCTCATCCAGCACTCGCGCCCGGTCCTTGAAGATCTGGTCGTTGTTCACCGTGACTCCTTCTCGATGAGCGGCCGTGATGCGAAACGGGCGGCCGATGGGCGGGTCTTCTCCAGGGCCTCGGCGAAGCGCTTGCGAGCCCGATGCAGGCGGATACGGGCGGCGTTGCGGGAACAGTCCAGCACTGTGGCGATCTCGCCGGGGTCGAGCCCCTCCCAGAGGGTCAAGGCCAGCAGTTCTCGATCGCTGTCGGCGAGCATGTCCATGGCTTCGCCCACGCCGTCCTGCTCACTGTGGTCGTAGGGGGCGGCATAAAGGTGTTCGATCTCGTCGGTGAGTTCGGTATGCCGGGTGAGCCTGCGCCGCTCGCTACGGCGGTGGTTAGCAAGAACCCGACGGGCCACGCCGTACAACCAGAGCTTGCCGGCCTCGCCGTCAGGGAGCTCGGTCATCCGCCGCCAGGCGATCACATAGGTCTCGGCCACAACATCGGCGGCGTCCTCAGGTGAGGAACACCGCCGCACGGCATATCCGAGGATCTGCTCATAGGTTCGCCGGTACACCGCCTCAAACCGGGACCGATCGTTTCGTTCACTCACGCGTCATCCTCGTCAGGCCTTTCGAACGCTGCGGGCTTTCAATTCCTACGTGTCCGCGGCCGACGGCAGAATTTCAGGCCAGGCAGAAACGACTGAACCGATCGGAGCGGGCCCGCGAACCGAGGGCGCGCGACACCGGGGTTGAGGAACGCCGGGGCAGAGAATGGCGCTACCCGCTGGTAACAAGATCAGATCAGACAGTACAAGGACTCTGAGCGGTAACCGCCGGTCATGCGCGCAGGTCCGCGCTCCGTGCTCGGTGGGTACCTGAATGCGGCCTCATATCTGGTGCCACAGAGTCCACAGCCGAAACCCATCCCCACGGAGCGGAATCGCGCCCAGCTCATCAGTCGGATACTCGCCGGTAGCGCCATTCTCTGCCCCGGCGTTCCTCAACCCCGGTTCACGCGGCTCATCCCGAACGCGCGACAGTACCGCCCTCGCGTTGAAGCCGGCAGAGTCGCGGCGGGGAAACTAGTCGAAGGGGCTGCCGTCGAAGGTGCCCGACAGAGACGGGCGGGTGGAGAACGCCGTCCAGGTCAGCGTCACCTCGTGAGTGCGCCCGCCGCTCTCGGCGCGGAGCGTGGCGGTGGCGCGGCCGTCCGGGGTGAGCTTGATGGGGCCGCTGACCCACAGATCGCGCACGAATTGGACCTTGTCCAGGGTGATGTCCTGGCCGAAGGCGATCTGGCCGCCGCGCAGTCCCGGCTCGTGCTGCACCGTTGTGTAGAGGTAGCCATTGGGGTTGCGGCGGGCGGTGGCGTCCGCGACGGTGGCGAAGGTGGCCGCGAGGATCCGCCGCTGGGCGGCGCTGAGGTTGTGGACCGGCTGTGGCGGCACGTCCCCGACCGTCTGTGGGAAGGCGCCGATGGCACGGTAGTTTTCGCCGGTGCAGTTCTGGTCACGGACCTGCTTGGTGGTCAGGAAGGTACGCAGTGTGCCCCGTACGCAATCGCCCAACGGCCCCGGACGGAAGGACATCGCATGCCACCCGAACGGGACCCGGACGACAGTGGCGTTCGGGAAGGCCCGCAGCGAACGCTCCACTTCGGCGGGGCTGTTGCTGACGTCGAAGTCTCCCGCCATCACCAGTACGGGCACCTTGGGCAGCGCCTGTCCGGGCGGGCGAGGTGCGCTGTTACGCGGAGTCGGCCAGTTGACGCACCACTCCAGGCCGCTGACGCCGGCGGAGACAAGGTCGGCGATCTGATAGGGCGCCAGCGGGCGTACCCGTTCGAAGTACCGCTCGGCCTGCGCCTCACGCTCGGCCGCCGATGCCAGCCGGTCGAACGGGAAAGCGCCGTCACCGCAGCGATAGGCCAGGTATCCGGCAGGATTCGGGTGGATGCCCGGCGGAGAGGTCTTGGGCCCCAATCGGGCCAGACGACGCAGCGGAGCCGGATCGCCGCGCAGGTAAGCGGCCGCGGCCGCGTTGATCTCTCGGCCGAGCACCGGCTCTTCCGGGATGCTCATCGTGAAGGTCCGATACAGCGTCACCTCCGGGTCGGGCCTTTCCCGCAGCCGGTTCACCAGCCGTGTCCAGGTGCCGGAGGCGCTGCCCGGCAGGGCATCGCACGCCTTCGACTGCCCGCAGAGTCGATCGAGGTAACGGAGCTGGGAGCGGGCCTGCCAGCTCGCATACCCGTCGGGTTCTACGACCACGGTGCTGTCCAGGAACACCGCGTCCAGGCTGTCGGGGTATCGGGCCGCGTATGCCTGGGCATACAGGGTGCCGTAGGAGTTGCCGAAGAAGCTGACCTTGCCCAGGCCGAGCGCCCGCCGTATCGCGTCGAGATCGTGCGAGGCCTGGTCGGCGGTGAAGTAGGCGCCCTGTGATCCCACGCTCTTGGCGCAGGCGGCGACGGTCTCGGGCTTGAAGAAGTCGACCCCCTCACACGGCGGCGGCGAGGACTTCCCGAGGCCGCGCGGATCCATGACCAGGAGGTTCTTCCGCTCGAGCACGGGCCCGAGGGTTTTTTGAAGGTCGGGCACAGTTGGCAGAGCCGCCAGTGGCCCGCCGCGATTGGCCACCACCGTCCCGTCGGCGTCCTTGGCCGGGATCCAGGTGAAGGCCACGGAAAGCCCTTTGGAGGAGGCATTCTCCCAGTCGAGAGGGACGTTGATGGTGCCGTCACAGGGGGTGCTCGCGTTCGCGCACTTATGCAGGCCGGTCGGAAGGGTCCTGGTCAGAGGGGTCGGTGTGCCGGGAAGCAGAGCCGCGGTCAGTACGAGTCCCAGGGCTTTTGCGATCATGCCTCCAAGCTTCGTTTCCCGTTCTCCGGATTTCTTCGGCCTCTTGGAGGGTTCCCTCTGGGAGCCTGCTCCCAGAGGCGTCTGCTACCGTGAGATGATCTCGGTGCAACACCACTGGTGGTGGTAAGGGCGGCTCACGACGATCGAGTGCACGCTCGGCGTCGGCATGGGGTGCCTCGCCCTTCCGTCTTGAGGAGTTGCGTGCCAGGCAGGCGCTGTTCACCCACCTCCCCTCCCTCTGCCGACCGTCTGCCATGAACTCGCCTGCGTTAGATGACCTGGGACTCCACCACGCACGGGTTCCCCTGACTACAGGATGAGGAATCCGCGACCCGCGTGCTTCAGTCCAACGGCGATCAGGACCCGTCCACCTGGCGTCCGCCGCTGGCCTCCTTCCACTGCATCTACGCCAAGAGCTGGATCGATGTGAAATACGACTGGAGCCTGAGCGCGCAGCCGTCCGAGGTCGACGCCTTGCACGACATGCTGGCCACCTGCTAACCGCGAGCGCAATGCCCCAGCCCGGGCTTCGATCACGATCAGACCGAAGCCCGGCACCAGCACCCCAGGCACGCAGCAGCCGGCCCTCGTCCAGCGGAAAGCGCGCGCTTCAGCCGTGCTCGATCGCGTCGCCCCGTGATCCACAACAGCGCGCGCCGGTAGCCCCAGGAGGGGTTCTCCCGGACCAGGCGCAAGACGAGGGCGCGGATGGAGCGAACCGTGGATACGCCCTCGCCGCTTCGTCCGGCAAGTCCGGGCGTGCCGCTGTTTCCCGACCTCAAGGTGCCAGCGCAAGATGGTGTCCGGGCGGACGACAAGCCACAGCCGGCGCAGGACCACGCGGGGAAGCGAGGTCAGGAGCGCCGCCAGGAAGAGGCGGTCTTCAGGGGCGAACCTCACCCCTACATCGGTACCGAGCTGTTGCAGGACCATGATCTGATGACGCAGAGCGAGAATCTCGGCATCCTTGTCACGATCGCTCATCGACAGTAGCCGCAATGCGGCGAACGCGTTCGTGACGCTCAGATAGGCCAGACGAAGAAACACGAACGATCATCATGCCCCACCGGTCCTCCTCCACTAACGAGCGGCAACCGCCCATGCCACCCAGGGCTTCGCAAGGCCACGACCTGGCCGGACGGGATTATCAGCAGGAGCACAGCCGTGGCCGCCTGCATCCACTTCATCCCCCAACCACCCCAACCATGACCCACCCCCGAAGCGGCGACAAACACCGACAACCACGTTTGCCCAGCTCACCGAAATAGCCCAAGCTCACGAAGCCTCGTCCCCACGCCCGTGGGGGTGATCCGTTCCGGATCGGCATCGGCCTGCGTGACGGCGGCCATGGAATGCGGCTCTGGCGCAATTTGTGTGGTGGATGACTCAGCGTGACGGTCAGGCTGGAGGAGTCGATCCCGATCCGGTAACTGGCTGAACATCGCTCCTGCCGCATCATGATGATCTATCTCGAAATGGGATCCGATCATGAGGTTGAGCTGGGGCTAACCGAGCGGTGCGATGTGCTGGCGGAGGTCCGTTGGTTGAGGACGTTCCTGCCGCAGTTGGCGGAGCTGGTTGTGTGGGACGTCATCGATCGCGGCTCGCATGTGCTGATCAGAGCACGGACGATGGGAAAGCCAGCGGGATGCAGTCGCTGCGGGAAGCTGTCATCGCGCGTCCATGGCCGTTACCGGCGGCTGTTGCAGGACCTGCCCGCTGGAGGGCGTCGGGTCCTGATTGATCTGTCGGTGCGACGGTTGATCTGCCAGAATGCGCTGTGCGAGGTGCGGACCTTCGCTGAGTCCGCCGGGGCTTTGGCCGGCCGGTATGAACGCAATACCGGGCCGCTGCGCCGGATGTTGGAGTCGTTTGCGCTCGCCCTGGCGGCCCGTCCTGGCTCACGACTGGCCGAGATCCTCGGTGTGACGGTGTCCCGAGACACTCTGATCAGGCTGGTCCGTGCTCTGTCCGACCCTGAGATCGGGCGGGTCACGGTGCTCGGAGTCGACGACTTCGCCAAACGGCGCGGCAATTCCTACGCAACCTTGCTGATCGACATGGACACGCACCGGCCGATCGAAGTCCTGGATGGCCGCGGCGGCGAAGCACTCGCCCAATGGCTCGAACAGCACCCAGGCGTCGAGGTGATCTGCCGAGACCGCGCCGGCGCCTACGCCGAGGGCGCCCAGATTGGCGCACCCTTGGCGATCGAGGTTGCTGATCGATGGCACCTCTGGAAAAACGTGTGCGATGCGGCCGAGGCCACCATTCGAGCCCACCGCGCTGACCTGCGCGAACCAGAACCCGAGGCAGAATCCGAAATCGCAGAAGACGCAGTTCACATCACCTCCAGCGACTCCGTTCCTGAGACGCGGATCGCCGCCCGGACCCGGGAGCGGCACGCGGCCGTCCACGCCCTGGTGGCTGACGGCCGCAGCGTCGCCGAGATCTGCCGGATCCTCGACCTCAGCCACAAAACCGTCCGCCGGTTCCGCGCCGCAACCACCGCCGACGAACTCGTGCACAAGCGAGGACGACGCCGTCGCCCCTTCCAGGACTTCCTTCCCTACCTGCACCAACGCATCACCGAGGACGGCGTCGCCAACGGTGCACAGCTGTTCGCCGAAATCACCGCTCTTGGCTACGACGGCAGCCGCCGCACCGTCCGCCGTTACCTCGAGCCCTTCCGCTGCGGCGCCCCGCACCGGACCTCGCCCGTCCTCAACCCGACCGTCCGCGAGGTCACCCGCTGGGTTACCAGTCATCCCGACCATCTCACCGACGACGAGAAGGACCGGCTCGCCGCCATCCTGGAGCGCAGCCCACAGCTCACCGCCCTCGACAAACACGTCACTGCATTCGCCCAGATGATGGCCAACCGAACTGGTCGCATCGCGCTCAAACCCTGGCTGGCAGAAGTCGAAGCCGACGACATACCCCGCCTGCACTCCCTCGCCCGCGGCCTCCGCTCCGACCAGACCGCCGTCACCAACGGACTCTCCCTGCCCTACTCATCCGGCCCAGTCGAAGGCAACGTGACGCGCGTGAAGGCACTCAAACGCAGCCGATACGGCCGAGCGAACCTCGACCTTCTCCGCAAGCTCATCCTCCACGCCCATTAGTCACAGGCCGTAACGCCACCACACAGATTGCGCCAGAGCCGAGCTCACAGGCCATTGACAGCCTGCGTACCGCCGTCTCGTCCCCACGCCCGTGGGGTGATCCACGAACATGCGACGGTGGGACCTCACCGGGCTCCTCGTCCCCACGCCCGAAGTGATGATCCTCGCGCCTGACTCGTCCTCACGCCGGTGGGGGTGATCCGCCGGCGGCCTTGGTAGCGGGGCGAGGTGTGGCTTCTCGTCCCCACAACCGTGAGGTGATCCTCCTCAAGTCCGCACGCCCTCCGGTACATGAAACCTCGTCCCCACGCCCGTAGCGTGACCCGTTGCTCACCAGGCTCGTCCGGCTTCGGCCAGCTCACCCACTTGCCGCGGGGTGACCGGTGAGGAATTTCCCACAATGCCAATCGCAAAGGACACGTGGTTGCTCGACGATCGCTCGCGGGTGCACGACACCGGCCGGTGCCCCGCGTCACGACCCGACATTCCACCGACGGCAAAAACCCACACACCGCTAGGAAACGTCATCACGCGAGACTGACCGACACCGATCAAGCAAACTCATAATCCGTGGGTCGTGGGTTCAAGTCCCACCCGCCCTACTCTCCCATACCGCGTTCGACGTGGGGTTTCTCGGAGTTCAGCCCTCTGGAACCTCGATGTTGACCATGATTGGTCGCTCGGTGATTGCTCGTGCGTACGGACCGCGCCACCCGGTAGATCATTTAGGCCGCCAATGTCATCTCAGAGTGCGTTACGTGAGCCTCTTTCCGTGATGTCGTTATGTGATCGTGTGGATTTGTAGCGTTACCGCCAGTCGGTGGGTCCAGGCGTGCTGG